>CBFDBP010000119.1:0-9538 GCA_965603065.1 uncultured Gammaproteobacteria bacterium | reverse complement strand
GTAGCGAGGCGAGTGGGAGGGTGAAGCAGATCGTCAGGATTTCGAAGGGCCGATTCCGTTAAAGCAGCCAGGCAGGACACGGAAAATTATTTCCGTGTCTTACCTGGCTAAATTCACCTCTAAGCCAGCAAAGGCACAATCAGCAAAGCCACAATGTTGATGATTTTGATCAACGGGTTGATCGCCGGGCCGGCGGTGTCCTTGTAGGGGTCGCCGACGGTGTCACCGGTAACCGCAGCCTTGTGCGCATCCGAGCCTTTGCCGCCGTAGTTGCCGTCCTCGATGTACTTCTTGGCGTTATCCCAGGCGCCACCCCCGGTGGTCATGGAAATCGCCACGAACAGGCCGGTCACGATGGTGCCCAGCAGCACGCCACCGAGTGCCTGCGGTCCCAGCAGCAGACCAACGGCCAGCGGCACCAGAATCGGCAGCAGGGAGGGGATGACCATTTCCCTGATTGCGGCCTTGGTCAGCATGTCTACCGCGCGGGAGTAATCCGGTTTCTGGCTGTGATCCATGATGCCGGGCATTTCCTTGAACTGGCGACGCACCTCGTTGACGATGCCGCCCGCTGCACGGCCTACCGCCTCCATGGCCATGGCGCCGAACAGGTAGGGCACCAGACCACCGATGAACAGGCCGATGATGACCATGTGGTTGGAGAGGTCAAACGACAGGCTCATGCCCTGCGCTTCCAGGCTGTGGGTGTAGTCGGCAAACAGCACCAGCGCCGCCAGACCGGCGGAACCGATGGCATAACCCTTGGTGACCGCCTTGGTGGTGTTACCCACTGCGTCCAGCGGATCGGTGATGTTGCGGATTTTCTCATCCAGCTCCGCCATTTCGGCGATACCACCGGCGTTATCGGTAATCGGACCATAGGCGTCGAGCGCCACAATGATGCCGGTCATGGACAGCATGGCAGTGGCGGCAATGGCGATGCCATACAGGCCGGCCAGTTCGTGGGCGCCCCAGATGGATGCGCAGACCGAGAGTACCGGCGCTGCTGTCGCCTTCATGGAAAGCCCCAGGCCGGCGATAACGTTGGTGCCGTCACCGGTGGTCGAGGCTGCGGCAATATGGCGGACGGGGGAATACTCGGTGGCCGTGTAATACTCGGTGATGACCACCATGGCCGCGGTCAGCGCCAGCCCGATCAGTCCGCAGTAGAAGAGATTCATGCTGGAGACCGCTACGCCATCAAGCATAATCGAATCGCCCATGACAAACCCGGTGACAAAATAAAATGCGATCGCAGCCAGCACAGCGGAGACAATCAGGCCGCGGTAGAGGGCGTTCATGATCTTGCCGCCCTCACGGACCTTGACGAAGTAGCTGCCGATAATGGAGGCAATGATGGACACACCGCCCAGCACCAGCGGGTAAATGGCTGCCTGTGTGGCGATATCCTTGAGCATCAGGCTGCCGAGCAGCATGGTGGCAACCACGGTTACCGCGTAGGTCTCGAACAGGTCAGCGGCCATACCGGCACAGTCACCGACGTTGTCACCGACGTTATCCGCAATGACCGCCGGGTTACGCGGGTCGTCTTCCGGGATACCGGCTTCCACCTTGCCGACGATGTCGGCGCCGACATCCGCACCCTTGGTGAAGATGCCACCGCCCAGTCGGGCGAAAATGGAAATCAGCGAACCGCCGAAGGCCAGCCCGACCAGCGGGTGGATGGGGTCTTCGACGCCCATCTCCAACAGGACGCCATACAGGCCTGCGACACCCAGCAGACCCAGCCCGACCACCAGCATACCGGTGATGGCACCGCCCCGGAAGGCGATCTGCATGGCGGCGTCGAGGCCCTGGTTGGCAGCCTCGGCGGTGCGAACATTGGCGCGCACCGAGATGTTCATGCCGATATAGCCGGTCAGTCCGGAAAATACCGCGCCGATGGCAAAACCGACGGCGGTCGACCAGCCGATGCCGGAAAAACCGATGATCATAAACAGCACCGCTCCGGCCATGCCGATGGTCATGTACTGGCGGTTCAGATAGGCCTTGGCGCCTTCCTGTATGGCGCCGGCGATTTCCTGCATGCGCTCATTGCCGCTAGGCTTGGCAAGGATCCACTTGACCGAAACGATGCCATAGACAATGGCGGCTGTGGCGCAGGCGAGGGCAAAGATAATCTCTGCTGACATTAGACTTTCTCCCGAAAAGTGTGACGATCAGGGCGCCTTGAATTCCTCGCCCGTTGTAAAGCCGAACAATTGTTGCAGATCGAACTCACGAATTAATTGATCTACGGCAAGTTGGCCGTGTTCCCGCTGTACTTCGGCGAGGATCAATCTTGCACCGTTGCGGTTATACCCGCCGCCCATGGCTACCTGTGGGGCTAACAGTTCGCGTGCTTTGTCAACTGTCATGGTATTGCATAAACACTCGTTAGGTGATCTTGAAATCGGCAAGTTTTCTGGTCACCGGCACGTTCTTGAGCTGAACGTACTTGGGCATACCGTCCTTGCCATAGGGTGGGTAATCCTCACCCTGAATCAAGGGTTCCAGGTAGTCGCGGCAACGCTTGGTGATACCGAACCCATCCTTACTGATGAAGTTTGTGGGCATCATTTTTTCAACGTTGGCGACGCGCGAGAGCTTGGCTTCGCCAACTTCCCAGCGGTAGGGCTTGTTGGAGGTGCGTTTGATGGTCGGCATGACCGAGTTTTTACCGGCCAGAGCCATTTCCACCGCGGTTTTGCCCATGGCGTAAGCCTGCTCCACATCGGATTTGGAGGAAATATGTCGTGCTGCGCGCTGCAGGTAATCGGCGACAGCCCAGTGGTATTTGTAGCCCAGCTTGTCGCGGATCATGTTGGCGATGACCGGCGCCACACCACCCAGCTGCGCGTGGCCGAAGGCATCCTTGAGGCCCTGATCGGCGAGGAACTTGCCGGAGCGGTCCTGCACACCCTCGGAAACCACGATGGAGCAGTAGCCGTACTGCGCGACCTTTTCCTTGACCAGATTCAGGAACTTGCCCTGGCTGAACTTCACTTCCGGGAACAGGATGACAACCGGCAGGTCGCAATCCTCGGTGGCGGCCATGCCGCCGGCCGCTGCGATCCAACCGGCGTGTCGACCCATGACTTCCAGCACGAAGATCTTGGTGGAGGTGGCGCACATGGAGGCGACGTCGAAGCTGGCTTCGCGGGTCGAGACAGCGATGTATTTGGCAACCGAGCCGAAACCGGGGCAGTTATCGGTGATCGGCAGGTCGTTGTCCACCGTTTTGGGTACATGGATGGCCTGGATCGGGTAACCCGTTGCCTTCGACAGCTGGGATACCTTCAGGCAGGTATCGGCGGAGTCGCCGCCACCGTTGTAGAAGAAGTAACCGATGTTGTGTGCCGCAAAGACTTCGATCAGGCGTTCGTATTCGCGCTTGTTTGCCTCCAGGCTTTTCATTTTGTAGCGGCAGGAGCCAAAGGCACCGGACGGGGTGTGACGCAGGGCGGCAATGGCTCGCGCGGATTCCTTGCTGGTATCGATGAGGTCTTCGGTCAAGGCGCCGATGATGCCGTTGCGGCCGGCGTACACCTTGCCGATGCTGTCCTTGTGCTTGCGTGCCGTTTCAATAACGCCGCAGGCGCTGGCGTTGATGACAGCTGTTACGCCGCCGGACTGCGCATAAAATGCGTTCTTTTTTCCTGTGGATTTCGCCATCGGATGTCTCCTGACTGGTTGTTTGAGTTAATTCGGATTGTCTTCGGACCGCTCTTCGGCATGGTGGTCCGCCTGCACCTGCAGCAGGCTGACGACGCACTCGGTCAGGTCGTCGTACTCCTCCACGCCGGTGCCGTACATCTGGTGAATTCGGTAGAAAAACTGGCAGCGGTATTGCCTGTCGCCGGTTTTAAGCACCACAAAGTGGCAGCCATCCGCTTGCCAGTACACCGTGGGGCAGGGGACCAGTTCGGTGCGGCCACGGTCCAGACGCATTTCAGTTTCCGCCAGCTGGATGTCTGGCGGTGTACCGTAACGTTCTTCGAGCGTGGAGTTGATAATCCACAGTTCGCTGTCTGAAAAGTCGGGAATCCCGCTCATGGTGTAGCCTGTCAATCCCTGCAGGTTCGATTAGGGGGGCTAATCATAGTGCAAAAAACAATGCAATTCAGGTGCTTTGTTTCACTCAGGTTTGACTTGGCCCTAACACAGGCGGTAGCTTAATCACTGTTCTGTTATTCAGCTATGCAAAAAATTGAATATCCCCATGAAAAAACTTTGTATTGTGGGGCGCCTCCCGGCTAGTGCCGGATGGGCAGGAAATCTCATAAGAAACAATGACACAGCGAGCGTGATACCACGATGAGGATTGTATTGTTAGGGGCGCCAGGGTGCGGGAAAGGGACTCAGGGCCACCGTCTGGCCGAGAGTGGCAAGATCCCGGAAATCTCCACCGGCGACCTGTTGCGCGAGGCTGTGGCAGCTGGAACAGCGCTGGGCAAGGCTGCCAAGGCAGTCATGGATGCCGGACAATTGATTTCAGACGATATCGTTATGGGGGTCATTCGCGAGCGTCTGACACTCGGCGATACCGGTAACGGCTTCATTCTGGACGGATTTCCCCGTAATGCCGCACAAGCTGAGCAGTTGGATGAGTTGCTGGATCAACTTGGCCAGCCCATCGATCTTGCCCTGCTCATCGATGTCGATGTCGACGTGATCCTGCAGCGCCTGTTGGGTCGGCGTACCTGTGTGTCCTGTGGCGCCAGTTACAATATTTTTTATGCGCCGCCGAGAATGGATGACCGTTGCGATGAATGCGGTGGTCGCCTGAAACGCCGCAGTGATGATAATGAGGAAACTATCGGTAATCGGCTGCGTATTTACGAAATCCAGACTTTGCCGGTTATTGATCGTTACCGGGAACAGGGCCGTTTGCGGGTTGTGCAGGGATTGGGCGATATCGATGATGTTTTCAAGGCGGTCAGCAAGGCCATAGAGGAAGCGAAAGCTGCCCTCGGCAATCAGAAACGTTCGGCGACGATTCGGCGCGCAGTGGCGCGCAAACAGCTGGGGCAAACACCGAAGCCTGATAAAAAAGAGGAAAAACAGTCAGTTAAACTAACCGGTACCAAAAAGACGGGGTCCGAAGCGAAACCGGCGAAGAAAACAGCGAGCAAGAAGGCAGCAGCAAAGAAAAAAGTTGTGGAAAAACCGGCAGCGAAGAAGAAGGTGGCGAAAAAAACTGCTAAAAAGGCGGCGGGCAAGAGGACCGCAGCAAAGAAAAAAGTCTCGAAAAAACAGGTCCTAAAGAAGGAGGTGGCAAAGAAAAAAGTCACCGGCAAAAAAACGGCGAAAAAGACAGTTATCAGGAAAACCGTCAAGAAGAAACAGATGGTCAGGAAATCGCTGACGGCGCTGGCAAAGAAAAAGGCAAGCAGCGGGAAAAAATCCGCCGCTAAGAAAAAAGTTATCAGGAAAGCTGCGGCAAAGAAAAAAGTCGTGAAAAAACCGGTGCTAAAGAAGAAGGTGTCAAAGAAAAAAGTCACCGGCAAAAAAACGGCGAAAAAGACAGTTACCAGGAAAACGGTTAAAAAGAAATCGGCGAAGAAAAAGGCTGGCAGAAAGCGCTAACAGGGTTAGTCGCGGTCAGGAGAATGCTGTTACCCGAGTGCGCTGCCGTATGAATTCAGATATCCCGCGCCAGTCCGGGAATTCTGTCGATGATATCCCACGGCAGGTCTTCAGCAGAGCGGTCCAGGCCCGGGTCGTAAGCGGGCCAAATGCAGCGCGTATTACCTAACAGTAGTTCATAACGCCTCAGTTGTCCCCAGCGTATAGCCGTAGCCTGGCTGGCGAGCTGGAATTCCCAGTGCCGAGTGCGTTGTTCCCCAAAGCGCTGGCTGATTGCAGGCCGGTGCTGGGAAAAACGCTGTGCCTGGCCTTCCTGGTCCTGCAGCCAGTGACCGGTCTGCTCTTCCAGAAACAGGGTGCGTAAGCGGGTCGATTCCAGGGCACTTGCCATATCCGAAATCAACGGCAGGCTGTAACCGGACGGCAGCTGGCTCTGATACCAGCGATTGCTGATTGCGATATCTCTACTGCGGCCGGTGACCTGTATCGAGGCGAATCCGTCATCCTCGAGTAATTCTTCAAAGCGCTTGAACAGCAGCGGATAGGTGGGTTCCGGGTAACGCTCGAGGAAGCCGGTTGCCAGTATGCGGTCGAAGTGGCCACGGCATTGATGAAAACTCCCAAGCCGGAAATGCACCTGTCCATCGAGACCGCAGCGGCGGGTTTCATTTTTCGCAAACTGGAGCTGCTCGCGTGTTTGCACAAATGCAGTGACCCGGACATCGGCTGCTCTGGCCAGAAAGAGTGCGGTCGCACCCCAGCCGGCATTCAGGTCGAGCAGGTGCTGTGCGGGTTCAAGTTGCAGCCGGGATGTCAGCCTGCGAACGTGTGTACGCCGGGCCTGTTCCATTGTCATGCCCGGCTCGCCGAACAGTGCACAACCCTGGAGCAGTTCTTCACCGAGACAGATTCGGGAAACCCACGCGCTGATGTCCTGCCAGTGTGGTTGCCTGTCCACCTTGTGGGTGTGTGGCAGCCGGGCACGCAGGCGGCGCAGGTACGGACGATTGTGCAGTAGCCGTACTTTCGCACGTTTGGAGATCAGGGTCTTTACCAGGTCGGGTAACTGGCGGGTATCGACATCCCACTCACCACGCACATAACTGCGCCCCAGATTAAGCTCAGGGTGCTTTAGGATGGTGCGTAGTGTTCCGGGCGTATGCAGGTGCCAATCGATAAGGGGGCCGGAGTTTCCGATATGGTGAATGGTGCCATTGGGCTGGTGGATTTGCAGCCGGATATTTTCTACGCGTTTCTCTATGGTGTTTAGCCCCATTAAGTCCACCGTTCTTTATAATCGCGACTGTGTTGGATGTTAAACATAGACTGGCTTGCTGGCCTTGTAAAGAAAATGATGGGCTTGTACAGCTGCGCTTCCCGCCTGTGTCGGGGTCGGCGTCAGGACAATCTTGATGGCCACGGAATTCGCGGAAATGGTTATTGTAGAAAATCCGTTCAGGGTGGAAAGGATTCAGTGGGCGTAGCTTGTTAAATCAGCCGGGAACGCTAACAATTATCCATTCTTTCCGTGCCTTCTGTGGCTAAACAACTGGGGGGTCAAGACTTGCCCGCTCAGCTGTGATAGTGAATCGAGTAGATGAAAACTGATCTGATCAAGCGCTGGCTGGCGTCCTGGTTGCAACAATGCCTGTTGCGGCGAGCACCACAGGATGACCCCTTGTCGTATTCGGCTTTGCAGTGGTCAATAGTGGCTTATGTGCTGATGGACCTGTTGCAGGCACGTGCCAGCTCTGACTGGACGGCCTCTCTGGGCATGACCCTGCTGGATACCCTGATCATGCTATTGTTTGCCTGGACCGTGTTGCTGCTGATGAAAAAATCGGCGCGTCTCGTTCAGACGCTGACTGCGCTTGCCGGTACCGGCGCAGCGCTGGGCATGCTGGGCTTGCCGCTGATGCTGCAGGCAGCACGGACACAGGGGGAGGATGGTCCGGCGGGAATACTGGTGCTGGGTTGGTTGTTAATGCTGGTCTGGAGCATTGCGGTGCAAGCCCATATTTTTCGCCATGCCCTGTCGACGGGCTATGGCACCGGTCTGCTGCTGGCCGGTCTGCACACGGTGCTGATTGTCACACTGGTGGAAACACTTTTTGCCCGCGTGGCGGGGTGAACGCCGGGAATAATGATGTTGGCCACGGAAATCACGAAAGACACGGAAATTGTTATTCAGTCGGCGCAGCTTGTGAAATCAGCCGGGAAAGCCAACAATTACTCATTTTTCCGTGTGTTCCGTGGCGAAGGAACTTGAGTAAACATTAACGATGAAAATTCATATTCTTGGTATCTGTGGAACCTTCATGGGCGGTCTGGCAATCCTGGCACGGGAGGCCGGCTTCGAGGTGGAAGGTTGCGATGCCAACGTTTATCCACCGATGAGTACCCAGCTGCAGGAGCAGGGTATCACCCTGAAACAGGGCTACAGTGCCGGGCATCTCGACCCAGCCCCCGATCAGATTGTGGTTGGAAATGCCATGAGCCGTGGTAACGCTGCGATTGAATATATGCTGAACCAGGGTTTGCGCTACACCTCAGGTCCGCAATGGCTGGCCGAGCAGCTGTTACAGGATCGCTGGGTATTGGCGGTTGCCGGAACACACGGTAAAACCACTACGGCCAGCATGCTGGCCTGGATTCTCGAAGTGGCGGGCCTGAACCCGGGGTTTCTGATCGGTGGGGTACCGGGTAACTTCGGGCTTTCAGCGCGACTGGGTGAATCTCCGTTTTTTGTGGTGGAAGCCGACGAATACGACACAGCGTTTTTTGACAAGCGTTCCAAGTTCGTGCACTACCGGCCACGCACCCTGGTGCTCAACAATCTTGAATTTGATCACGCTGACATTTTTCCGGACCTTGCCGCCATCGAGCGGCAGTTCCATCACCTGCTCAGGATTGTGCCGGGTACCGGCCTGCTGGTTGTGAATGCCGATGACGGCAACCTGTCGAGCGTCCTCGATATGGGCTGCTGGACGCCGGTGGAGACCGTTTCTGCGGGGAGTTGCCCGGCGCAATGGCAGGCGCAGCCGGTCGCCGATGACGGCAGTCATTTTGCCGTGTTGCTGGATGGGCAGAGCCAGGGTGAAGTGAAATGGAGCCAGCTGGGCG
Source organism: uncultured Gammaproteobacteria bacterium (assembly GCA_965603065.1). Lineage (GTDB taxonomy): Bacteria > Pseudomonadota > Gammaproteobacteria > DSM-19610 > DSM-19610 > Thiogranum. The sequence goes on along the minus strand of CBFDBP010000119.1, from coordinate 826 downwards.
CACACAATGTGCACAACGCTTTGTCTGCCATCAGTGCGGCCAGGCACGTGGGTGTGCCGGTCCAGCAGGCGATCGAGGCCTTGAACCGTTTTGCAGGCGTCAAGCGGCGTCTGGAGATGCGTGGTGAGGTTAACGGCGTCACCGTCTATGATGATTTTGCCCACCATCCCACCGCTATTGCCTCGACCCTTGCGGGGCTGCGCAGTCATTGCGACGGTGGACGCCTGCTGGCGATCCTGGAGCCGCGTTCCAACACCATGCGTCTGGGCATTCACCGCGATCAGCTGGCGAAATCCTTGTCCGATGCCGACGCAGTGTGGATATACCAGCCCGACGATTTGTCCTGGGATATCCATGAGGTGACTGCCGGCCTGCTGGTGCCGTCCATGGTCTCTGATGATGTGGATGAACTGGTGGCCTCAATCGTTGAACAGGCTCGTGCAGGCGACAAGCTGCTGGTCATGAGTAATGGCGGATTCGGCGGGATTCACGAGAAATTGCTGGCGGCGCTGTAAACACGCCAGGAGCCTGTCAGACTTAGGCAATCGTAACGAGCATCGTACCCTGGGGCCCCCTCTCCCGCCAGCTCGGTAGACTGTCTCTAAGTCCGGCAGACTCCCAGGCAGGGGAATTATTTTTGCGTAATTATTTTTAAAAATGCTTGGTTTCGATGAACACCGTGGCCTGGGGGTGGGGAGGGTCTCCGGGAAAACCGCAGGCGGTAATCATCCCGGAGACCCTCTCCACCCCCAGGCCACTCATTGGAAGCCATCTACATGCGGGCATTGCTGTCCCGTTAACTCCCTCTCCTCCAGAGGACCTTCTC
>CBFDBP010000118.1:0-9593 GCA_965603065.1 uncultured Gammaproteobacteria bacterium | reverse complement strand
CAGGCGGCAGAACCTGTCCTGCGTCGCAGCGCAGCCAGTGACGAAAACAGAGACTATCAACCACACCAACCTCACTATTTCTCTCCTTTCACCCGCAAGCATGAAGCGTTTATTCCCGGGACATCCCTTACCTGCCACAGCCCTCAACAACTGCCGGACCAGGGATGACTGCCATGAGCACCGCTCAGCCATTATAAGGCGGCATCAACCGAGGCACATCCAATCTCTGCAGTAGTCAAACCAGGTCCATAGAGAAACGGGTGCCCGGCCAGTCTGACGTTGTGCACAGCAGATCCATTGCTGTCTTTTTGTCAAGCCCTGGCACCCGCCGACCGTGCTGTGATAGCCTGTCCGGCACTTGAAATCGTTGCCGGGAACCAATGACAACCCGACACTGTACGCAGATTCGCCCGGCGCAATCACTGATTGCCGGCCTGGCCCTGGTTCTGCTGGCCGGCTGCTCCGCCCTGCCGCGTAACCCCATTCCCATTGAAGATATCCGCCGCGCCGAAATCCCCGGCATGTCCGGTGTGCGCGCCTGGGGCGGCCAGCTCAACCCGGATTTCCAGGCCGACCTGGTAACCTCGATACAACAGGAGCCGGCCGGCGTCTTCCCACTGGATGCCGCCGGTTACCCCATTTATCACGGTCTCGCCCTGTCCGGCGGTGGCTCCAACGGTGCTTTCGGTGCGGGAATCCTGAACGGCTGGAGCACGACGGGGACACGTCCGGATTTCAAGATAGTCACCGGAATCAGTACCGGCGCGCTCATTGCGCCGTTTGCCTTTCTGGGGCCCGGCTACGATGAGCAGCTCAAGACCGTCTACACGACCACCCGCACGAGCGACATCCTGGAAAGGTTGAACGTCTTCAGGATTATCTTCCAGGGCGAAGCGTTCGCCCATACCACGCCGCTAAAACGGCTCATCGAGATACACTTTGATTCCGATTTCCTAAAGGCTGTGGCTGCGGCACACAATCAGGGGCGTCGTCTCTATGTGGGGACCACCCATATGGATGCCCAGGCGCTGGTAGTGTGGAATATGGGCGCCATTGCCAACAGCGGTCATCCGGATGCACTCGATCTTTTCCGCAAGGTTGTCCTGGCATCCTCTTCCATCCCGGTCGCGTTCCCGCCGGTATTCATTGAAGTCGAGGTCGATGGCCGGCGCTATGATGAAATGCACACCGATGGCGGCACGGTTACACAACTGTTTTTCCATGCAGGCACGGTGGATCTGCACGCCGCCGCCCGTGCCACCGGGCGCACGCAACGCGATGGCTATCGAGGCACCCTCTATGTTATCCGCAATGGCAAGCTGGGGCCGGAACCCGACCAGGTCAAACGCCGCCTGCCGGAAATATCCGGCCGCGCCATCAGCACCCTGATCAAGTATGCCGCGTTCAGTAAACTGCATAGCGTCCATGGCAGCACGAATGCCGCAGATCTGGGCTTCCACTATGCCGCCATTCCGGATGATTTTGAATCGAAAGGCGATGAAGTATTTGACCCCGAGGAGATGAAGCGGCTGTTCAAACTCGGCTACGAGATGGGATCAGCCGGTAGCGCCTGGCGGGACACCCCGCCAGGATACCTGCTCGAACAATGAAAATTTTGCCCTGCCGCTACTGCCAGGGACGTTTAGATAGCACTATCCGTTTGTCGTCTTGAATCCTGTTCTCTTCAAGAAGGATAAAAAGGAAAGATCAACGGCGCGACCAGCACTGTCACCAGGTAGGTCAGAAACAAAAGCGGTAACCCTACTTTGACGAAGTCTGTGAACCTGTAACGACCCGGATCAACCACCAGAGTTACCACCGGAGTCGATACCGGCGTCGAATACGCGGCAGACGCGGCAATCAAAACCGCCACTGCGAACGGGTACGGAGAGACACCGAGAGCCGCCGCGGTGTAAATGGCAATGGGTGCAACGAGTACCGCGGATGCCGTGTTGGACAGCACGAGCCCAAGCGCTGCGGTAAGGAAAAAAATCACGCTCAGCATCATGTAGGGACTGGCATCGCCCATCGCCGACAACAGGGCATCGACGATGAGTTGTGTTCCACCGGTTTTGTTCAGTGCATCCGCGAGCGGCAACATGCCGGCAATGAGCACCAGGCTGCTCCAGTGGATTGCGCGATAGGCGTCCTCCATCGTCAGGCAACGGGTGAACACGGCGGCCAGTGCCGCCATCAGTACAGCCGTCACCAGCGGAACCACATCGAAAATTGTCAGCAGGACCATCCCCACCAGGATGCCAAGTGCCACCGGCATGCGGCGATAGGATGGTACGATTTCACAGCGCTCGCTGGGCATTTCCAGAACCACGAAATCGTGCCTCTTCGATTGCAGAGTCTGAATCCGGGACCAGGGTCCTGTGACCAACAGACTGTCAGAAGAATGCAGCGCTACATCCTTGAAATCGGCAAGCGCTTCCTTTCCACGCCGCACCCCCAGAACATGGAGATCGTAGTTGGAGCGGAATTCCGCTTCACGCAATGATTTGCCGATCAGCGTAGATTCGGGGTGTATCAGAACGCTGGCGCCACCCATCTCCCAGAGCCAGCGCTGCCTGTCGCGCCCGGTTGTCGCTTGTCGCGCCAAAGATTGTTCGGCAAGCAGGCGATCATTGTCTTCAGGTTTGCCGATGACCAGCAACACGTCCTGTGCCTGCAACTGACTACCGGGCGCAGGCGCCGCAATGCGTTCCTCGCCACGGGAAGCACGGCGCAGAATGCCGTGGATTCTGACACCGTACCGGCTCTCGAGTTGGGATTCCGCAATGGTAATGCCCGCCAGTGGAGAATCGGCATTGATGCTGAGCCGGTCGATGTTTTCACCGATATCAAAGTCCTTCCAAAGTTCGAGGAGCGAGCGGCCACGCTGGTCTGTGGCCGTGACATCAACCTCGCCCGGAAGCAGTCGCCGGCCGATGAAAAGCATATAAGCGATGGCAACAACCAGCACCGCAATGCCGACGGGTGCGAAGCTGAAGAACCCGAATCCGTCAAAACCGGAAGCCTTGAGTTCTTCATGTACAACGATATTTGGTGTGGTTGCGATGAGCGTCAGCATGCCGCTGATGAGCGCCGCATACGACATCGGCATCAACATGCGCGAGGAGTTCAGGCTGGTTTCTGCAGCGATGCGCAACACGATGGGAATGAAAATGGCAACGACCGCAGTCGAACTCATCACCGAGCCCAGTATCCCGGCACCGGCCATGATAAGAATCAACAGATACGTCTCGTTACTGCCACCTTTCTTAAGAATCCAGTCACCGACCGCGCGTGCCACACCGGTGCGATCCAGCATCTCCCCGATAACCAGCAAAGCGGCGACCAGGATGACCACTGAGCTGCCGAAACCCGCCAGCGCCTCACCGGTGGATAGAACACCGCTCAACATCAGCGCCAACACCACCAGCAGCGCAACAATATCGAAGCGCACGCGGTTGCTGGCCATGAGCCCCCCTGCAACCGCGATCAGCGCAAATACGAAACCAGCTTCGCCTGTCACACTAAGGATTCCTCGGTTTTATTAACCTGATCTGACCTCCGACCAACACCAACGCACAAACGGGGACAGACCACGATCGGGACAGACCACGGTTTTCAAAACCGGAAAACCGTGGTCTGTCCCCTCTGGCCCACTACCGATCTCTGAAGCCGCTCACTTCGTACACCTGCCCGTAGGCGTGGTTAGCCGCATGCAGCGCAACTGCCACGACCATACCCGTGAATACCAGACCGATGATTGCAAGTATAACCGCCAGGAACTTTGCACGATTGTCAGTCGGCCTGAAGTCACCGTAGCCAACAGTAGTGGCATTTATAAAGGCGTGATATATAGAGTCAGACAGTGACCATCCTTCAATCCTGCCAATGATGTACCCGATAGCAATGATCAAAGCCAGCAGGAATACCAACAGCGGTGCTGCATGGATCAGATCGAAGAAAAGTATGTCAAAAAATTCAAGTGTGAATTCCATTTCCTGCGCTCATCCCGCTTTGACTCTGAACAGGACGGCATAAAGTGCAGGGACAACCCCGAGGGTCAGGATAGTGCCGAATATCAGGCCGAAGGCGAGAATTACCGCCATGGAGAAAAACAGAGGATCCAACGAGATAATCAGAGGTAACAAACCAAACACTGTGGTAACGGTCGTCATCAGTATCGGGCGAAAACGTGACAGTGCCGCGCTGACAACCGCCGTGTAGGCATCACTGCCCTCGGCCCGATCGGAGTCTATTTTATCGATCAACACAATGCCGTTATTGATAATTACACCCGCGAGGCTCAACAATCCCAGCATGGCGAAGAAATCGAAAGGGGCCCGCATTATGAGCAGGCCGATAAAACCGCCTGTGAACGCCAGTGGTATGGTGATGAAAATAATCAGCGGACGCCGGAAGGAATTGAATTGCCAGATCAGCAGCACCAGAATTCCGAATATACAAATGGGCATCCAGCGCATCAGTTTTCCCATGGTTTCAGCGCTTTGCTCGATCTCACCACCGACTTCCCAACGATAGTCCGTTTCCAGTTGCAATTCCTCGATCAATGGCTTTGTTGCAGCAAACAACTCCGGTGCCCTGAGTAATTCGTGCTTCACTTCCACCGTCAGGCAGCGTTCCTGGTTGCGCCGGGAAATTCGATAGAAGTCCGACTCGACACGGATATCGGCGATCTGGGTCAGCGGTACCACTTTGCCGGTCTGACTGGAAGTGACTTTAACATTCCACAGGTCACCTAGCCCGCTACGGTGTTCGCCAACCGAACGCGCCCGCACCGGGATGGCGATATCACCTTCGCGGTATTCCGTGACTTCCAGGCCATCCATGTGCGTCTGCAACCACAAGGCCACATCACGCGATGAAATCCCCGCGCGGCGTGCGCGCACCTGGTCAACGACAATCTTCGCCCTGGGTGCCTTGTTTTCCCAGTCGTGGCGCACATCCAGGCTACCGGGCATAGCCCGCAGCCCGTCGACCAGCTGATTGCCTTTCTCGTACAGGAGCTCCGCATCCGGACCAAACAAACGGATTTCAACAAACCCGGGTTCTGACGATCCCATCCACATCTGCTTCACGCGGCCGGCGGCCTCGGGAAAATCGTCGAGGAAGCGCTGTCGCAAGCGCCGCATCACCTCCGGTACCTGTTCGGCCTTTTCCGTACTGACCACCAGAAACGCCACATGCGGGTTTGGCTGAACCGGTGACAGCACCAGGAAGAAGCGTGGCCCCCCGAATCCGACATAGGCAACGGTATCGGTTATTTCCGGATTAATGTCCTTGTTGTTCAGCCAGACATTCAGGCGTTGCACGGTCTCGTCGGTGCTTTCCAGCCGATAGCCGGCGGGCAGGTCCACGTACACCAGAAACTGGTTGCGATCAGTGCTGGGCCCGAAAAACTCCCGCACCAGTTGCGATGCGATGAAGCCGCCGAGGACGATAGCGGCGACTGCGCCGATAGAAACGATAAGACGCAAACTCAATATGCGTTCCAGTAATCCGCGATAAACGCGGTAGAAACCGCCGGCATAGGCATCTTCCGCATTGTCCTGCGACGCTCCGCCCGATGCCGGTTCACCTGCCTGTGCGAGCGGCTTCACCTTCATGAACCAGAAGCACATCGTCGGCGTGACATACATCGACAGGAACCAGGAAGACAACAGCAACAGTATGACTACCATCGGCAGCGAAAATGCGTACTCACCCGTCTGGCCGTCCATCAGTAACATGGGCATAAACGCCAGGATGGTTGTCAACGACGACGTCAACAGCGGAATCGCCAGGGTGCGGCCGGTTTCAATACAAGCCTGTCGCCGATCCTCACCGCGCTCCAGGCGGCTGCGGATATCCTCGGCGATGACAATGCCATTATCGACCAGCATGCCAAGGGCAATAATCGAGGAGGCGATAGACACGCGCTCGAACTCGATGCCGACCAGACGCATCACGATCATGCCCATCAGCATGGTCAGCGGCACGAAAGAACCGACGATAAGGCCGGTGCGCACACCCAGGAAGATCATGACCACCACCAGCACGATGGCAATCGTCAGGTAGACATTATTCAGACCGCCATTCACCGCGGCTTCGACCAGGTCCGGCTGGAAGGTTGCGTACTCCAGCACATAACCGATGGGCAGCTGCGACTCCAGAACCTGCAGCTTGTGTGTCAGCGCTTCGCCGAATCCGACCGAATTGACACCCGGGGTAATCGAAATACTGATGACGATGGCCCGCTCACCGTTGAAGTAAACCACGTCGCGAGGTGGATCAGCATAGTCGAGCTCAACGGCCACGATATCCCTCAGGCGGATGGTCTGCTGCGTGTCGGGTATGGTGAACTCGACGTTCTCGATGTCCTCGACGCTGCGGAAATTACCGGTCGGGCTCACGATCACGTTCTGCTCGGCGGCGTCTACGCGGCCACCTGGCAACACGATGTTCTGTTCCACCAGCGTATTGACGATTTCGCCGGCGGTAATACCGAACTGGGCCAGCTGAGTGGCGGAGAACTTCAGGAACACCTGTTCTTCGTGCACGCCGTAGAGATCGATTTTTCGAATGCCGGGCAGCTCATACAGCCGGTCGCGCAGGTCGCGGGCGACCAGGCGCATATCGGCCATGGAAAAGCCTTCGCTGGTCAGGGCAATAGTGGCGACGGCGGTCAGGCCGAACTCGTCGTTAACAAATGGCCCGATGGTGCCGGAGGGGAGATGCGGCCTGACATCGATCATCCTGTTGCGGACTTTCTGCCAGATCAGGTCCAGGTCATCGAACTCATCGCGTGTTTCCGCATGGATGATGGTGACGCCCTGCTTTGAATCCGACCAGATGTCATCCAGCTCCGGCAAGCTGCGTAACTCGGCCTCGAGCCGGCGCGTGACCAGCTCTTCCATGTCCGCCGGTTCCATGCCGGGGAAGAAGGCCGTGACCACCACCTCGCGGATCACAATCGGTGGGTCTTCCTGGCGGGGGAAATCAAAGAATTGAATCAAACCGATAATGATGACCGAGGCAATGAAAACCATGGTCAGCCGGTTGCTATCCAGGGAAAATTTTGTAATGACGGACATGGACGTGACTCTTTTCCGGTCGAAAGTGCTTCTGTTATTGTTCCATCAGCCTGACTTTCTGGCCGTCCCTTAAGAAGCTGACGCCGGCAACCGCGATAATGTCACCCGCCTGCAAACCACTGGTAACGACAACATCGCTGTCGCGGATGCCATCATCCTCGATCGCGGTTCGCCTCAGTGTCGATGTCTCGGCGTCAAAGACAAACACGAAATTCCCGCCATCAGCACCACCGGGAGAAAGCGCGCCGACCGGGATCAGGTAAGCATCATCACCCTCATCACCACCCAGCAACAGCACTACTTCCGCGGTAATACCAGGCCGTATGCGCGCGTTGTCGGTGTCGGCTTCAATGGTGACTTTGACCGGGAAGGCATTCGCAGCACCGGCGACGGTGCTGATTTCACTGACAATGCCCTTGTGGACCTGTCCGGCAATGGACGGAAAGCGGATTTCGCCGGGCAGCCCGAGGTAAACCTGATCGATCTCGGACTCGGGAATACTGATCGCTGCTTCCATGACACCTTGAACATAGAGGACAAACATTTTTTGCCCGCGGTTGACTTCCTGGAAGGGATCTACATGGCGTTCGGCAATGGTGCCGTCAAAGGGCGCATAGAGCGTGGTGCGTTCCAGGTCTCTCTTCGCCAGGTTGAGACGCGAGGTGCTGTAACTCAGGTTCTGGCGCGCACTGGCGTAGGCGGCTTCGCTCTGTTCAAGCGAGCGCTCGGTAATGGCACCCCGGTCCTGCGCAGCAATTCGCTGCTGGCGCTCCAGATCCCGCCGCGCGTCTCCGAGTGCAACCTCGGCGCTCGCTACCCCCGCCTCGGCGGCCTCCACGTTCAACCGGTAGGTACGTTCGTCCAGTACTGCCAGCACCTGCCCCTTGGAGACGCTCTCACCCACAGCCACCTTAACGTCCTGCACATTTCCGGGTACCTCGAAACTGATGTTTGAGGTATCGGCTGCCTCCACCACGCCGGAAAAACGGCGCATTTTCCCGGATGCCGGTTCGGAAACAGTCACCGTCCTTATCGCCCGCACGGTTTCGACGGGCGGTGGCGGCGGCTCGCTGCATGCGGTTAATGCTGAGAAAAGGACTACGAGTGGCAACACCCGCGTTCGTTGTGAGTAACGCGACATCGGCATGATTCTGATTCTCTGGTTGATTTTACGCCGCCAGCGCCAGGCAACGTATTTTTGTCAGTATATAACCTTCCGACAGGCTGTGCATGCTTCTGAATTGATCCCCTCACCCCAACCCTCTCCCGGGTGGGAGAGGGAGTGATAATCGGTCGAATGGCCGATCGATCCAGCTTTCAGCCGTAAGCGTAAGCCACCGGCTTTAGCCGGTGGCGTGTTCACCCGCGCGAATCAGTCACCCAGTCGAGCACCTGCCGTTCCAGGTAATCATAGAACGGGTTGTACCTGAGACGCAGCAGCCAGTCGGCGGGAATTTTCAGCAATCCGCGCTCACCCTGTATAGCCATCTCACCCAGAAACAGCACATCGTCATTGCCGGCAGGACGCTGACCGTATAGCGGATCGTCCGGCGGGAAGGGCAGCGCCACATGGGACAGCGAAATCACACCGCGCGGCCAGGCAAGCTCCAGCGGCTCGGTGCTGGATACCTCGGCCGAGAACGGCGCCTTGTGGCGAGCCATCACCGTGGCACTCTCCGGGTTCTCATTGGTCACCAGGGTCACCGCAAACGGCAACGTCGCATCGTCCATGACGCGCGCCGTTAACGGGCCCGGGTCGGAGACCAGCAAGCTGGATTTCATGGCAAAGCGGTTGATGTCGAACAACACCAGTGCATGGCGGTTGGGGGCCAAGTGCCTCAGTAACCGGTCAACCACGGCATTTGTTGAGACGGTGGCATCGACCGTGGATTTCAGGATCAGGATCGGTGGCAGCATCGTGTTTGAAGCGGATTCACCCCGGGCCGCGATGCGCCGTGCCACCGAACGCGTCAGGCGGTGAACCTGCTCGCCGGCATTGGTGGGGAAGGAGTTGTACTTGTAGGGATCGAATTCAGGCTGAACCTGCAACCAGGCGAGCCCTCCCAGACCGGGCATGACCGACAAGCGGCGCTTCCACTTGGCCAGCGCCGCTGCCGGGCTGATGCCGATAGCCGGGGAGATCAGCACCAGGCTCGCCGGCATAGGCGCGGCACTGCCCAGCTCCGCATCCAGCGCAAAATCGAGCGCCAGCGGAGCCCCGGTCGAATAGCCGATGATGTGGATCGGTTTCTCCCCTACCGTTGCGCTGAGGTGTTGCATCCCCAGGCGCACCGCGGTGGCCATATCCTGCCAGCTGACGCGGGCAAGTCCCGAGGGTGCGGTACCGTGACCGGGCAGGCGCAGGCCCAGCACCTGGTAACCGCGCCGGTTTAGAGCCCCGCCCAGTGCCCGCAGGCTGTAGGGCGAATCGGACATACCGTGCAACAGCAATACCCCGCCGGCCGGTGCGTCGGCGTCGAGCTCGAAGCTGCGGTTCCAGTTGGG
>CBFDBP010000117.1:0-9803 GCA_965603065.1 uncultured Gammaproteobacteria bacterium | reverse complement strand
AAGCTCATTGCCTGGCTTTCCGGTCGGAAACTATCTGGAGTGAATCCTTGGGAGGGTCCCACGAATAGCTAACTCGCGATCCAGGACTCTTCATAGTCTCCCGCTGCGGATATCAACTGCTATCGAAAGCTTTCGATAGCAGTTGCAAACGCCGCGGTGCGCTTTTTATCAAGATGACGCATTTCGGATAGACAGCACAGCTCATCATATCTACAACTTAATTATGATTTCTCGCACCCCGCCAGCTGAAATCTGGCGCGATATGGATTAGGCGACCTTGAAGCATTATTGAGAAAGTAATGGCGACCTGAAACAGGATAATTTAATCACCCGATGTCATACCTGCTCACGACGCAATTATCCACAACAGATCTAGGCTGGCTTGACGGAACGAAACTCATGGGAAGTGGCAAAACAATCGAGTTACCGGTGGAAACCGCCGCACATGAAACGGGCAATGTTGTGCCCCTGCTGCATGAAATCCGGCACGCACTGCAGCGTCTTGTTGATTCAGGTGAAACTACTGTAATCGATCTGCGCAGTCTGCCCATGGCACCGGGTGAAGAGGCGCGAATCGAGGAGACCCTCGGCAAAGGCGAGGTGGAAGCCACGCTAAATGCACTGGGGCCGAGCAAAATGCACGAAACGTCGATCCCGGGCGTCTGGTGGATTGTCCACTGTAATGAGGACGAGGCGGTTATGGGCAAGTTTATAGAAGTTGCCCGCGTGCCTTCTATTCTCAATGCGCAGACCGACGATCTTCAGGTTGGTGTTGGTGCTATGAGCGAGTTACTCTCCGAAAAAGATGATTGACCAGCAAGTCGAGGTTCGAAACAGGAGCTGAAAATGAAAAAAGATCAGACAGTGGGTGAAGCATTAAGACAGCGGGGAGTATCGCGCAGGGGTTTCCTCAAATTCTGTGCGGCGACGGCATCCATGATGGCCTTATCGCCGGCCTTGGTGCCGAAGATTGCCAGGGCGCTAGAGAATGCGCGGCGGCCCTCGGTCATCTGGCTGTCATTCCAGGAATGCACCGGCTGTCTCGAGTCAATCACCCGAAGCGCGTCACCAACCATCGAAGACCTGATCTTCAATGTGATTTCGCTCGATTACCAGGAAGTGCTGCAGGCCGCATCCGGCACTCATGCCGAGGAGGCCCGTAAGGCCGCGATGCAAGAGAATCATGGCAAATACCTGCTGGTCGTCGACGGTTCGATCCCGGTCGGCAATCCAGACTATTCAACCATCGCAGGCATCAGCAACCTCGACATGCTTAAGGAGACCGCAGCCGGTGCGGCAGCCATTGTGTCGGTCGGCTCTTGTGCCGCGTTTGGCGGTATTCCGCATGCCAATCCCAACCCCACCGGCGCAGTGGGCGTATCCGAGATCATTACGGATAAACCGATTATCAACGTGCCGGGGTGTCCGCCTATACCGGCCGTGATTACCGGCGTGCTTGCGCACTACCTGACCTTTGGCAAGATACCTGAACTCGACCACCTCGGGCGTCCTGTCGCGTTCTATGGGCAGAATATCCACGATCGGTGTTACCGCCGGCCTTTCTATGAACGCGGCAAGTTTGCCGAGACGTTCGATGACGAAGGGGCAAGGAAGGGCTGGTGCCTTTACAAGCTCGGTTGCAAGGGACCGATTACCTATAACGCCTGTGCGGTGACCAAATGGAATGACGGGGTCAGTTTCCCGATTCAGTCCGGCCACGGATGCCTGGGCTGTTCGGAACCGAATTTCTGGGACAAGGGTTCCTTCTATCGCCCCATTTCGGCGGGGATGTGGGGAACGCCTGAGGGTTTGGCTGCGGCGGCAGTCGCCGGCGCGGCAATCGGTGTGGGATCAGCCCTGGCGGCGAGAAGTCGCCAGAAGAAGGCCAGTGAGGAGGAAGGAGCATGAGCTTACTCGATTTTGCACGAGGTCCCGCGTTGCAGTGGTCCCTCATTATCTTCGTATTCGGCGTCGTCTGGCGCATCGTCGGTGCTGCACTGCTGATGCGGACGAGGGACTTTTCCAAAGCACGGGTGAGCAGTGGCGACAGGGTGAAGGGTGGCGTAAGAACCATCCTTACCCGTTCGGTTCCGCCCGAAACTTTTGAAAAGCGTATTCGCTTTCAATTTATCACCGGTTCCCTGTGGCATATCGGGTACTTTGCGGTAGTACTTTTGTTTGTGCCCCACATTTTGTTCTTTGAGAGTTTTCTCGGGTTTGGCTGGCCGGGGCTTCCCAATCCGGTCATTCTCGTCATTGGCGCGATCACTCTCGCGACACTGGTAGCGTTGCTCGTGCGCCGTATGATTCACCCCGTGTTGAAGATTATTTCCACCGCCGATGACTACATCAGCTGGGTGGTCGCCACGCTGCCGCTGATCACTGGATTTTTGGCCATGGCGCATCTAGGTCTTAGATATGAAACCATGCTGGCCATTCATATTCTGAGTTTTGAACTACTGTTGATCTGGTTTCCCTTCGGAAAGCTTATGCACCTGTTTTTCGTTTTTCCCTCTCGGTATAACGTCGGCGCTATTTTTGCCCGCCGGGGAGTACGCGTATGAATATCAATATGGAGGCCTTTGATCAGTTTCGGGAGGGTGTCAGCAGATTGCCCGAGATGATTCCGCCTGCGCCTGAAATGGCCGACGATGAGCGCGTGCGGCGCTTCAAAAAGACCATCATCGAGAGCGTCGCGCCGCACCAGGCCATGGACCTTGAGACCTGTGTGCATTGCGGCGCGTGTGCGGAAGCCTGTCACTACTATGTAGCCACACAGGATGCCAAGTACACACCCATACGCAAGCTGGACATGCTGCGCCGGGTGTACCGGCGGGAACTGGGTCCCAACCGCTGGCTGCATAAACTGCTAACGCGTGACATAACGGCTGAAGAACTCGAAGAATGGCAGGAACTGGTGTATGACTCCTGTACCGAATGCGGCCGCTGTAGCCTGATTTGTCCCATGGGTATCCATATCCAGGACATGATCATCATGTCGCGCGAGGCGCTCGCGAGCGCGGGGCTGGCCGTGGCCGAACAGCGCGCCTTGGCCCAAGAGCAGGGCGAGAAAGACACGATGTTCGGCATGGGAAAGGACATGTTCATGCAGGGTGTAGAAAGACTCCGGCAGAGTGGCCTCGAGGTTCCGGTCGATCAGCCTGACAGCGAAATTCTCGTTGTGAGCACTGTCATGGATGCCGCTCTCTTCAACGATGCCATGGAAGGAACGGTGAAGATCATGAATAGCCTTGGTCGGCCGTGGACGATGAGTACCTGCGGTTTCGAGGGTGCGAATTTCGGCTATATGGCCGGATATTATGAATATCGAAAGGACGCCACCATGCGGGTGATCAGTGCGGCCATCGATCTGGGCGTCAAGACCGTCATAGCGCCCGAGTGTGGCCATGCCTACCCGGCCCTGCGGTGGGACGGGGCAGCGGTCTACGGGAAACCATTTCCGTTCGAGGTGCTCGCCATATCCGAATTTATAGGGCGCGAGATGAAGGCGGGGAATCTGAAGGTGAAGCCAGCCTTCAGTGGTCAAAAGGTCACTTATCATGATCCCTGCAAGCTTGGGCGTATGGGCGGTGTGTTTGATGAGCCGCGCGAGGCGCTCAAGGCACTTGGGGTCGACCTGGTGGAGATGGATGTCAACAGGCAGCAAAGCTACTGCTGCGGTGGCGGCGCGGGTAATTTTATCATTAATCGAGCAGCCCCCTTGCGCGCCAAGGTGTGGGAATTAAAGCGTGGTCAGTTTGACCAGACAGGAGCTGATACTGTGGTAACGTCCTGTGACAGTTGCCGTATCAACTTCATGGTCGGGGCTCAGGATACCCACTGGGAAAAACCGATCGAGAGCCTGGCCGCGCTTGTGGGTGCGAACCTGGCGGAGTAACAGTCACTATGGGAGGCGGGGCTGGCCTGGCAGCGAATGCTGCAGCCTGTTTCTTTAAGACCCTATCGTTGAAGGAATGAATACCTATGAATGAACGAATCGTCGTTGATCCCATCACCCGCATCGAGGGTCACCTGCGGATTGAAGCGCAGATGGATGGTGATGCCATTGCCCAGGCCTATTCCTCCGGGACGATGGTACGGGGTATCGAGACTATCCTGCGCGGGCGTGATCCCCGCGATGCCTGGGCTTTCGCGCAGCGCATCTGTGGTGTCTGCACCCTTGTACACGGCATGGCTTCGGTGCGTGCCGTCGAGAACGCCCTCAATTACCCGATACCTGCCAACGCCCAGCTGATTCGCAATCTCATGATTGCTGTGCAATATGTGCATGACCACGTGATGCACTTTTATCATTTGCATGCGCTTGACTGGGTCGATGTCGTATCGGCACTGGATGCGGATCCGAAGGCGACGTCTAATCTCGCACAATCTCTGAGCAATTATCCAAAATCGTCGCCCGGCTATTTTTCCGACATGAAGAAGAAGCTGAAGGATTTTGTCGAAGCCGGTCAGCTCGGAATTTTCGCCAACGCCTATTGGGGCCATCCCGCCTACAAGCTACCAGCGGAAGCCAATCTCATGGCGGTGGCGCATTATTTCGAGGCCCTGGCGTGGCAGCGAGACGTTGTCAAACTGCATGCTATCTTCGGCGGCAAGAACCCGCACCCGAATTTCGTGGTCGGCGGCGTTCCATCCCCGATTGATCTCAACTCGGATTCGGCAATCAATTCCGAGCACCTTGCGCAGGTGCAGAATATCATCACCAAAATACGGGAATTTGTCGATCAGGTCTATGTTCCGGATACGCTTGCCATCGCCGGGTTCTACAAGGATTGGGGTGCGCGCGGCGAAGGTACCCATAATTTTCTGACCTATGGCGATTTCCCGGAGAAGGGCATGGGCGATCCTTCCAGTTACCTGATTCCGGCCGGTGTGATCCTCAATCGTGATCTATCGACGATTCACGAAGTGGATATGCACGCGGGCGACCACATTCAGGAATATGTTGCGCGTTCCTGGTATGACTACAGTGGTGGCAAGGAGGCGGGCCTGCACCCCTACGAAGGTGAAACCGAACTCAACTACACAGGTCCCAAATCGCCGTATGAGCACCTGGATGTAGAGGAATCCTACTCCTGGATCAAATCGCCACGCTGGAAGGGGCATGCGGTCGAAGTGGGTCCCCTGGCCCGTGTGTTGATGCTGTACGCGAGTGGTCACGAGCAGACGAAAGAACTGGTCAACATGACCCTGAGCACACTGGATGTGCCGGTGGATGCCCTCTTCTCGACGCTGGGTCGTACCGCCGCACGTACGCTGGAGGCCAAGATTATCGGCGACAACATGCAGGTCTGGTATGACAATCTCATGGCCAATATCAAGGCCGGCGATACCAAAACCTTCAACGAAACCCAGTGGGAGCCCTCGACGTGGCCCAAACAGGCGAAGGGCGTTGGCTATATGGAAGCACCCCGGGGCGGTCTGGCACACTGGATCGTCATCGAGGATGGCAAGATCGCGAACTACCAGGCCGTCGTGCCAAGCACCTGGAATGCAGGACCGCGAGATAACGAAGGGCAGCCGGGGCCCTATGAGGCGGCCTTACAGGATAATCATACGCTGCATGATCCCACCCAGCCGGTCGAGATACTGCGCACAATACACAGCTTTGATCCCTGCCTTGCCTGCGCTGTTCATGTCACCGATCCGGATGGTGAGGAACTCGTCAAGGTCAAGGTGCGTTAAAGTGTACACACGACATGCAGCTAGAATGTCTACCAGAGATGAGAGGTTATCGATGAAAAACGCTCCTGCCCGAAGTGCACTGGTTCTCGTAATGCTGTTATCAGCATCAGCCGTCAATGCCCATGGCCTACATCTACAGGAGTTACAACACAACGCCGGTGGAATAATGGATGAACTGCTCCATCTTTTCGCCGCGCACGGTTATTGGGCATTGTTCCTGCTTGCCGGGCTTGCAACAGTGGCTCATCGGACCTGCCTGTTTCATCGACGTCTCCGGAAAGAGCGGAGTGGCAATCATCCTCATGATCAGCAACAGCATAAGTATTGAAGAAAAGCGAGCCAGCAATTACCTCAAGCGTCTTGCTGGTGGTTCTAAAACAGCACCAGGCGACACCACGAGACATGATGCAGAACACCATCCGCATACCAGTTTACTGACCTGCCCGCGAAGTAGGTATGGGTCGATACTTGCCTCCAGGGTTTCAATCCCTGCCCGTCCCGGTGGCAAGCATGATGAGCCGGGGCGGCAGGACCGTGATCCAGTCTTTCCAGCACAACGTCAATCCCTTCCGAGAGAGGCCTGAGCATCCCGATGCCTACGTCGAATCAGGATCCATCCGAGGTGGTCGACGCACTGAACCGCCTCAGTGCTGCGATGGAGCACCTGCAGACCCGCTATGATGCCTCGGAACGCGCCAACAGACGGGTACGCATTGTCCTGATAATTATCTTCGTCCTTCTGGGCGGGATGATGTACAAGGCGATCCATCCGATTGCAGACCAGCTCAGTACGCTGCTGCAGATACTGCCAGGGTTAAAAAAGGTAACCCTTGACGCCGAAACCGCCGCGGCAGAAAGACAGCAGCTCATGGAGGAACTGTCACCCGAACGACGCGCCCGGGTCGAAAGGTTCGAAGAACATCAACAATGGGTGTCCGATTACATTGCGACCTCACAGGATTTCCATCCCGGTGCCACGATTGCGCTGTTCCTGTCGGATATGGCCGAATCGGTTAAGGTCATGCCCGAGTTGTATACAGAAGTGCGCGCCATGACCGACCAGGTGCGCGTCATGAATAACGAAATGCACACCATGAATGAGAAGATGAGTTCCATCCCCGTACTGGCCACCGAGGTTCGGGGCATGCATGAACATATGCGCGCCCTGCCGGTGCTGGCGTCCGATGTCAAGGGCATGCGCTTTTATATGTCCATCATGGCCAAGGACGTGAATTCAACCATGGGCGAGGCCGGACGTATGATACCCTGGAACTGGTGAACCATGACCCGCAAGACTTCGACTCAACCATAGAGGCCGGTCGCTCACGGATGGAAACGGTGTTCGTGATCTTGCCAAGCTGTCCTTGGCGAATTCCTAATTCAGGCGGCAATTGGTGTCTGAAAAAGTCCGTTGCAATGCGATATCCATGAGTAGTTACTGAGTTGTGCAGCATGCGATTGATGTATACCGCTCATTTCGCCCGGTGCGTTTCCGTCCAGAGACTGATGAACACGGACATGGTTGTAATAATGTAGGAATGTGTCGAGTTTTCGTTCGAGATCCAGCGTATTCCAAAAGAAGGTACGGTCGAGGTATTCACGTCGTATCGTTCCAATGAGTCGCTCAACGAAGGGATGCGACACTGGGGTGTACGGGATGGACTTAATCTTCTCGATCCCAAGAATTCGTAGGTTGGCCTGCCATCGGTGAAATTGGAATAGCGGGTCGTAGTCAGAGCTGAGGTAGTGTGGAACACCCTGGGTAGAGATGGCTGCGTTGAACATGCGACAGAGGGCGATACCATCAACATCACCGGCATGTACACCGAAGCCGATAATGCGCCGAGTGAACTGATCCATAATGACGAGCACCCAGTGGCTCTTCAAATTAATGGACTCACATCGAAACAGGTGAATACTCCAAAGGCTGTCCTTGGTTTGTCCGAGCAAGCTCAGCCATGACGGCCCATCGTCATTGGAACCGGGCCGGTAGTGTGCAGCAAGGACACGTCTAACGATATCCTTGTCGATGTCTATTCCAAATGCTTTATTGATCTGCTGCGCGATTCTAAGGCAACCAAAGCGCGGGTTGCGTCGTTTCAGTTCAACGATCGCCTGGATGAGTTCCGGTGATGGGCCCTTGGGGCCTGGCTTCCCTTTTCTGCTCGATGAATACAGTAGTCGGTACTTACGTTTTTTGAGCAGGTCGTGAAATTTCAAAAGTGTCGAGGGTCGAATTATGATCGCGGCTCGCTGAATGCGGCGCGGGTTGAGAAATAGCGACCAGAGCCCGAACAGAAACCGATCAAGTGCTGCAAGATTGGGCGCGCGTCGCCGCGAACGATGAATGACCAAAAGTTGCTGCTTCATGAGCAGGCTGTCAGCGACAATGGCCCGCGCACCGCCGGGCCCCAAGAGTTTGGCGACTGTAGTTAATAGATGCGCGAGGAGTATCAGCAGATCCTTCATGGCAAAGCAGGGTAGGGAAGGTTGCGAGCAAGAACAAGACTATCTAAGTCACCCTTTTCAGGTAACAATTAACAATTCGCCTAGGACAGGTCAGGCCCTGCTGTGCAAGGCCTGACCCTTTTGCTCTAACGAGAAAATAAGTGCTGAATTGTTATGTTTAAAGTTCAGCTAGAAACTTTCGGGCCGTGACGATCTTTGTCTTCTCGATTACCTTCAAGGATAGTAGATCGCGTTTGTCTCCGCTGACCAGAAAATCGGCTCCGCCGGCAACAGCCATCGCGAGAACCGGGTTGTCATCCGGGTCGTGAGAAACTTCCAGCGTAGGCAAATCAGTTAACACGTGTGCCTGATGCCTCAGGCCGTTGATCATGTTTCCGGCTTCTGAGGGAATCAGGTATTTGCGTAGTTTCGGATAGCGGCTGACGCGTCGGAATTCAGAAAGTTGCCACTCGGATGTTATCAGTTCGAATTTCTTCTTTCGCCATGCCTGATAAATTAAATCGGGTGGCGTATTTTTGGTGATGAGTGCAGCGATCAAAATACCCGTATCGAGCACGACACGCATCGTGACTAGTCGTTGACCAAAGCGTCTTCAATCGCTTCCAGGATGTCTTCTTGCGCATACTCCTGGTTACGCTCTTTGACATCTTCGACTGTTAGCTCAAACAAACGTGATAATACCGCCTCATCCACAAAGCGGGAGAGGTCACCTTTCTTGGTGCCTTTTCGGGCAAGGTAGGAGCGTAGCGCACGATCAGTATCTTCGGGAACTACCACTGACCAACGAGTATTACTCATGGCTCAAAACCTCAATTCGTAATCTGGTTAGGAGTATAAGCGTATATGCGTATATCTTCAAATAGTGATTGATAGCTCAACTACGGTATTGGATGGTGCGATAATAGGGCAAAAATCGGAGTGTGGCCTATAAGTCTTTGAGACATCATAAAATTGTAATCACTTCCGAAGGCACTCGTAACTGGGGGATAAGGTGGCGTCCCCTTGGGGACGCCATTTTGCCTTGTAACAAACTGATAGATAAGAAAATAAAAAAACCGGTGTTAACAAAAAAACGCCAGACCTAACAAGCAACAGATTTAACAAGTAAAAAAACAGGGGGTTCGCGTACCCCGCCCGACGCCACACTATTCCCCAATTTCAGCAGCAGTGGACGATATACTTTCGCTCATTAGGAAGATCGCGTTCACGAAAAGGACTGGCTAAGTAATGGTCTTCACAACACCATTACGAATTCGCCACCCACACGTCTATGATCTGAAAGGATGTGGCGGATTTTCCCGGCATCTACTTAGCGGCGGAGGCCGGTATCACGCTGGCCATACGCGCATAACATAGGTCAGCATGAATTCCTTAATTGCGACTATCCAAACGGAAGTGGCAAGGGGGCTTTTGGGTCGCGCTGCCCCGTCATGCTCTGCCAATCACGGACCTGCTGTCTGCGCATCACCGCGTGGGACGAACATTCGCGGAACTCCCAGTCGGAACGGTCATTCTGCGGGCCAGTTATTCTGCCGTGTCGAATTCAGCGCAAATGTCTCGGCGGGAAATCCTATCCCTTGGTCATTCCAGGACCGCACGAGTGTCTCCCGGGGCGATTCGCCGAAGTG
>CBFDBP010000116.1:0-9822 GCA_965603065.1 uncultured Gammaproteobacteria bacterium | reverse complement strand
GCCGACGGTCCCGAAAATCAATATCGGCTGACTTGCGCACTCATTAATACTGCTGAAATTCAGGGGGAAACAATTCAAGCAAATGCGAATAGATTCTGATAAGACCAAACAGTTCCTGGCAGATGCGTACATGGCCGCCAGCCCTGCCATTTTCTTCTGCTGGACTGCGGATGCGGACTGGCCCGTTGACTATGTATCCGACAATGTGAATCTGCTTGGCTACAGTGTTGAAGAGTTTGTCGCGGGAAAAACGAAATTTGCCGACATCATTCATCCGGATGATCTCGAACGCGTTATTCAGGAGGTAGGAGAATACACCGGGAAGCAATGCAAATCCTTCACACGGTCTTACCGTTTGCTGAGCGGCGATGGTGATGTGCGCTGGATAGATGACCGGACCGTGGTGGAACGTGACGCTGATGGTAAAGCGTCACGTTACCTGGCGATTATCACTGACATCACAAGAGACAAGGTTGCATTAGAAACGTTAAAGCTCAGTCATGAAAAATATCGGGTTCTTGTGGAGACAAGCGATGATTTCGTTTGGGAGGTTGACACCGACGGGATCTACACTTACTGCAGTCCGCAGGTAGAAAGAATTCTGGGGCATACTCCGCAAGACATGCTGGGGAAAACCCCTTTTGATTTCATGTCGCCTGAGGAGGCCGTCAATATTGGAGAAAAATTCCGGGCTATTGCTGAAAAGCGGGCGCCATTTTCCTCTCTGGAAAACACCAACCTGCACAACGATGGTCACGAGATTGTTATGGAAACAAGCGGTGTTCCTTTTTTCGACGGGCAAGGGAATCTGGCGGGTTACCGGGGTATAGACCGGGATATCACGGAACGCAAGCAGGCGGAACGCGAGCTGGAGGTACAGCAGGAATTCCTGCAGTCTGTCATAGACGGTGTGCACGACAGTATCATGGTGATCGGGCAGGATTGCGATATACAGCTGATGAACGAAGCCGCAAGGGCCTCGATGAATCCCGAATTTGTCGCCGACAGTCATCATCCGAAATGCTATGAAGTATTCCACCGACGGAATACACCGTGTGGCGGGGACGATTATCCCTGTCCCCTGAGGCAGGTTATTGAATCGGGGAAGCCTGCCACTGTCGTCCACAACCAGCCGGGGACGGATGGCAGACTGTCACACCTGGAACTGATCGCGACACCGTTACGGGCGGATGACGGGACTATTCGTGGCATTATCGAAACCGCACGTGATATCACCGGGCACCTGTCTGCCCAGCAGCAGCTCGAGGAGCAGAAGCTATCGCTTGAACGACTTGCCCATCATGATGCACTGACCGGCCTGCCCAATCGGCTGTTATTCCTGGACAGGTTGCGGCAGGCGATAAAAATGGCACACCGTGAGGATAATCAGCTGGCCGTCCTGTTCGTCGATCTGGATAGATTCAAGCAGATCAATGACAGTCTGGGTCACCCCATGGGCGATGCCGTTCTGAAAGCGGTGGCCCGCCGCCTGCAGGGCTGCCTCCGGGAAGAGGATGTCGTGGCACGTCTCGGTGGTGATGAATTCACCATCATTATGGGTTCCCTGCACAAGCCTCAAAACGCTATGGCTATGGCGCAAAAACTGATCCGTTCCGTGCAGCGCCCTGTCAGGCATGAAGATCATGAACTCTATGTTTCCGCCAGTGTGGGTATCAGCCTCTACCCGCAGGACGGACAAACCGCCGACCTGCTGTTGCAGAATGCCGATGCGGCCATGTACAAGGCGAAACACGAGGGGCGCAGCAACTTTCAGTTCTATACGGCGGATATGACCGAACTGGCCTTTGAGCGGGTGCTGATGGAGACCCACCTGCATCGCGCGCTGGAAAAAGAACAGTTTGTCGTTTACTACCAGCCCCAGGTTGATCTGCTGACGGGCAAGCTTATCGGTCTGGAGGCGCTCGTTCGCTGGCAACACCCGGAGCTGGGATTATTGCTGCCGACAAGATTCATTCCTCTGGCGGAAGACACCGGACTCATCCTGCCGCTCGGCAGATGGGTGTTACAGACGGCTTGCAGGCAGATAGCCGAGTGGCACGATGCGGATCTCTATCCCGGACGAATCGCCGTCAACCTCACCGGGAACCAGCTGAAAAACGATAAGGTTATATCGACCATAGAGCAAATCCTGGAGGAAAACAGCTGCCAGCCGGACTGGCTGGAACTGGAAATTACCGAGAGTGTTATCATGGAGCAGCACGGGCGCTCGTTTAATATTCTCCAACAATTGAAGGACCATGGGATCGCGTTGGCCATTGATGACTTCGGCACCGGTTACTCTTCCCTGGCCCACCTCAAACGCCTGCCGGTTTCCAGATTGAAAATCGACCGGTCATTCATCAGGGATATCCCAAAAGACCCCAGTAACAAGGCCATCGCCCGTGCTGTGATTGCCATGGGCAAGAGTATGGGCCTCAGGGTAATAGCGGAGGGTGTTGAAACAATGGAGCAGAAAGCGTTCCTGGCGGCAGAACTGTGTGATGAAATGCAGGGGTATCTTAACGGCCGCCCGCTGCCCGCAGACCAGATGACACGGGTATTGAGAAATCAGCCCGGCCTGGGTTTCTCACAAGCCTAAGGGCATACAATCACTGCACCCCGTTAACGGCCCCTCAGGGAGGGTGTTGTAAAAGTCCCCTCTCCCCCCCGGGAGAGGGTTAGGGTGAGGGGATCAGAAAAGCTAACGCTTTGATTTATATATCCCCTCTTCCCAGCCTTCTCCCGGAGGGAGAAGGGGTTAAACCTTTTGCGACACCCTCCCCCGGGAGAGGGTTAGGGAGAGGCGGTCAACAGAGGCCAGCTATTGATTTTAGACACCCTGATTCCAGTCTTCTCCCCCAGGGGACCCTCTCTCGCCGGAGGGAGTTTACCGGAGGTTTGTTCAGGGCACCGTTGAATTGATCGTCAGATCGACGCTTTGAGTTCCCTTGCTTGCGACCGGTGTTACGGTGCCTTGCAGATCGCCACTCTGCGGCATGGCCTGTCCGGATTTCGAGACCCGTGCGCCGACTGTCACTTGAGGGAAGTTTGACAGCACCATGGCCGGTGTCATGGCCAGCGAATCATCGAGGGTGACGGTGACGGGCAGATCCCTGACCTGCTTGCGGACAATGGCCAGCGGCATTTTCGGGCCCTGTGCAGCGCGGGCAAAAACAAACACCGTATCATCCGCCGCGGCTTGTGCCGTTAAAGCCGGGTCCAGCGATACCGTCACGCGAATCTGACTGCCGCTGTCGCTGTTGCTGACAGGCGCTGCATTGTCTGCAGGCACTGATTTTTCAGCGGCCAGCACAATGCCTTTTTCCGCCATGACATTCTTGGCCTGCTGGATCTGCTGATTGATAACAGCGACATTTTTGTCACCCGCCGGCAAAACATCCGCCACGCGCTGCCAGGAGTCGATGGCGCCCTGGTAATCGCCACGCTGGTGTTTCCAGTGCCCGAGCAGCCAGAGTGCCTTGACATTGCCGGGCTGCAGGGCGAGCGCCTTGTTCAGCAGTTCACCGGCCTCATCCGTGAACTCACCACCATTGGCCGTAACCATCACATCTGCATAATCTGTTATCAGCGCGGCATCATTATCGACCAGGCGGTAGGCCTGTGCATAGGCCTTGGCAGCATCCTGGTAGCGTTTCATCGAGCTATAACTGCGTCCCAGCATGATCCAGCCTTCCGCGTTATCCGGCTGTTCGCGCATGCGCCGCTCAAGTTTTACGACCATTTCCTCGATCGAATGTTGCTGTTGTGTGGCGTTCCCGGCCTTCTGCGTCTGCGTGGCGGGCAGCCTCGCCAGCGCCGACATAATGCCGGGCGCGCCCAGTTGCTGGTAAGTGACATACGCCAGAGCGGGGATGAATACCAGCAGGACGCCGGCTATCCAGCGGCCACTGCGTGGTGCAGCTGTTGCAGCTCCCGTATCGTCGTCGAGGTCGTTGAGCAGTTCGCGTTCCAGGTCCTGACGCGCCGCCTGGTAGGCCTGCTTGTCCAGTTTGCCGGCTTCAAGGTCGGCGCGCAGCTCCCTGAGCTGATCCTTGATGACTTCCGCGTTGAGTTGATTGCGGTCAATCTTCGATTCCCGACTGCTGCTGAACAGCGGGGGAATGGTGAAGGCCAGCGCAATGGCGGTCATCGACACCGCCAGCATCCAGAACGTGCTCATGCTTTTTTGTCTCCGTCAGCCTCTTCACCGAGGATGGCCTTCAGTCGCGCCTTTTCCTGCGCGGAAAAACCGGTTTCGGTTTGCCTGGTACGTTGTCGAACGGTTTTTACCAGGAACAGAATGCCAATGGCCAGTAACACGAACGGCCCGTACCAGAGCAAGTAAGTGGAAGGCTTGACCGGTGGGCTATAGAGGACAAAGTCCCCGTAACGAGCGACCAGGAAGTCGATAATCTGCACATTTTCCTGTCCCGTCTGCATGAGGTCATACACTTCCTGGCGCAGATCGTGGGCCAGCTCGGCATCGGAATCGGACAGTGACTGGTTCTGGCAGACCAGACAGCGGATTTCGGCGATCAGCTCTTTGTAGCGATCTTCGTCGACATTGCCCGTGAAATCGAATTTCTCCAGTCCGGCCAGACCGGTGGTCGCCCACACCAGACAAAGGGCTGCGAATACCGTGGGTAAAAACTTCATCCGCTGCTCGCCTCCAGTTTTTCGACCAGCGGCAGTATTTCATCGCGGACGACTTCCTGCGTCAAAGGGCCGATGTGCTTGTGCCGGATGATACCTTGCTGGTCGACGATAAAGGTCTCGGGTGTACCGTAGACACCCCAGTCGATGCCGACCCGTCCGTCGTTGTCGAAGGCGTTGGCGAGGTAGGGATCCCCATAGCGCAGCAACCAGCGTTGCGCCTCTGCGCGGTCATCCTTGTAGTTCAGACCATAGATCGCGACCTTGCCGCTTTCCGCCAGTTGCATGAGTACCGGGTGTTCGGAGCGGCAGGCCACGCACCAGGTGGCCCACACGTTGAACAGCGTCACCTTGCCTTTCAGGTCGGCGCTGCCCAGCGTCGCCTCCGGCTGCTTGAGGCGCGTCAGCGAAAACTCCGGGGCCGGTTTGTCGATCAGGGGGGAGGGCACCTTGCGCGGGTCGAGGCTCAGCCCCTTGTAGAGTAAACCGGCCAGGGCCAGGAAAGCGACCAGCGGCGCCAGATAACGGACAAAACGTGGCATCAGGCATTGCTCCCGGCGGCCAGGCCCGCCTTGTCTGCCGGCGTACGACCGCGCTGACGCAGGGGGTTACGATAACGCGGGTCGGACGCTGCCAGCAGGCCACCGGCGCCGATTAACAGAGCGCCCAGCCAGATCCAGCGCACCATCGGCTTGTAATACAGGCGCAGACTCCAGTCACCGCCGCCGAGGGGCTCACCCAGCGAAACGTAGATATCGCGCCAGAAACCGGCATCGATGCCGGCCTCGGTCATCGGTTTGGTTTGCACCAGGTAGGTCCGTTTCTCCGGCTTGAGCACGGCGACCTCGCTGTCGCCCTTGAAGACACGCACGGTACCGAGCTGTGACCGGTAGTTGGGTCCGTTATGGGGTTGTGCACCGTCAAAGCGGAAGCGGTAGCCGCTCAGTTCGATACTCTGGCCGGGCGACATGCGAATGTCTTTTTCGACATCGAACTGGGTGACGAAGGTCACGCCGATGACGAACACCGCGATACCGATATGGGCCAGCCACATGCCGTAATAACTACGCCCGCCGTGGCCGGCGAAATCGCGCGGCAGACCGGCCAGGCCCGATTTGTTCTTCAGGCGCTGGCGCAGACCGGAAAACAGGGTGGTGGCCAGCCACAGTGACAGTGCAACCGCCAGACCCGCGGAGGCCGAATCGGTGACCGCGGGCAGCGCGACCAGCACGCCACCGGCGACGCTGATGGCAAAGGCAATGCGCAGGCGTTTCAGCAGCAGGACCGGATCGTGGTGTTTCCAGCGCGTTAGCGGCCCGGCCCCCATGAGCAGTATCATCAGCGGCATGAAGGTCACGAACATGGAGGTGAACCAGGGGAAACCAACCGAGATTTTGCCCCAGCCAAAGGCGTCATAGATCAGCGGCGCCAGCGTGCCGAGCAGCACCAGCGCCGTGGTGACCACCAGCAGCACATTGTTACCGAGCAGCAGGCTCTCCCGGGACAGGGCGTCGAAACCGCCGCCGCGCGGAATATTCGGTGCGCGCACCGCATACAGCAGCAGCGAGCCGCCGATGACGATCAGCAGGAACATCAGGATGAACAGGCCGCGCGCCGGGTCGGTGGCAAAGGCGTGCACCGAGGTGAGCACCCCGGAACGCACCAGGAAAGTGCCCAGCAGACTGAGCGAAAAGCCCATCAGCGCCAGCAGCACCGTCCAGCGTTTAAAGGCACCGCGTTTTTCCGTCACCGCCAGTGAATGGACCAGTGCGGTGCCGACCAGCCAGGGCATGAAGGAGGCGTTTTCCACCGGGTCCCAGAACCACCAGCCACCCCAGCCGAGCTCGTAGTAAGCCCACCAGCTGCCGAGCGCGATGCCGATGGTGAGAAACACCCAGGCGACCAGCGTCCAGGGACGCGACCAGCGTGCCCAGGACGCGTCCATCTTGCCGCCGATCAATGCCGAGATGGCAAAGGCAAAGGCTACCGACATGCCGACATAACCCATATAGAGCATCGGTGGGTGGATGGCCAGCCCGAAATCCTGCAACAGCGGATTGAGGTCACCGCCTTCAGCGGGCACCGGGAACACGCGGTCGAAAGGATTGGAGGTCAGCAGCATGAACAACAGGAAGCCGATACTGATCATGCCCATCACGGCAAGCACGCGCGCCACCACTTCATCCGGCAGATTACGGGCCAGCGAGACCGCCACCGTCCAGGCGCCGAGAATCAACCCCCACAGCAGCAGCGAACCCTCGTGCGCACCCCACACCGCCGAGATCTTGTATATGTTAGGCAGCTGGGTGTTGCCGTGCTGCGCCACATAGCGTACCGAGAAATCATCGACCAGGAAGGCGTTGGTCAGCACCGCAAAGGCAATCGCCAGAAACAGAAACTGTCCCCAGGCCACCGGTCGCGCCATCGCCACCCAGGCCGGCGTGCGGTTCAGGCTGCCGACCAGCGGTACCACGGCCTGCACAATGGCCATGCACAGGGCGAGGATCAGCGCATAGTGTCCGAGTTCAGGTATCACGGCTTGGCCACCCCTTCATTTTTTTCTGCAACACCCGCGTCGTGGGCAGCCTGCAGGGAATCCGCAACTTCCGGCGGCATATAGTTCTCGTCGTGCTTGGCCAGCACTTCTTCGGCGACGAACACGCCGTCATCGCGCAGCCGTCCGTGTGCGACGATACCCTGTCCTTCGCGAAACAGGTCGGGAAGAATGCCGGTGTACTGCACCGTGACATTCTTCGCCGTGTCGGTGACATCGAACTGCACCGTCAGACCGTCCGGCTGGCGTTGCACGCTGCCGTCGGTCACCAGGCCGCCGAGGCGGAAAGTGTGGTCCTTGGGTGCTTCACCGCCGATCACTTCACTCGGCGAGTAAAAGAACATCAGGTTCTGGTTGAAGGCGTTGAGCGCAAAGGTCACGGCGATGCCGACACCGACGACCATCAACGCAATCAGGTACAAACGTTTTTTTCTCGCTGCTCTCATTTCATATTCCTCTCTCGCCGTTCGCGCCGGGCCAGGTCCGCCAGTATTTTGCGCCGCTGTCTGAGCGGTGCCACAACGTTGGCCAGCAGGACAATCAGGGTCAGGCCATAGGACGTCCAGACGTAGAACGCGTAGCCACCCATGTGGAAAAATTCACTCATCGTCATGATCCATCCGCCAGTTGCCGCACCCACCGGGTATTGCGCTCGCGCTGCAGGATTTCGCAGCGTGCCCGCATTAGGACAACAACGGCGTAAAACAGTTTAAACGCGACCGCCATCAGTAATAAGGGGATCAGCATGCGCACATCGATGGAGGGCGCATCGAACTTGGTCACCGTCGGCCCCTGGTGCAGCGTATTCCACCACTCGACCGAATAATGAATGATGGGGATGTTGACCACACCGACGATGGCCAGTATCGAGGTGGCGCGCGCCGCCGTGCGTTTGTCTTCCACCGCATTGTGCAGGGCGATCACCCCCAGGTACAGGAACAGCAGGATCAGTTCCGAAGTCAGTCGCGCATCCCACACCCACCAGGTCCCCCACATCGGCTTGCCCCAGATGGACCCGGTCACCAGCGCCAGGAAGGTGAAGGAAGCGCCGATGTGCGCACTGCTGATGGCCATGACTTCAGCCAGCTTCATGTGCCAGATCAGGCCGATGGCGCCGGCGCCCGCCATCACCACATAAATGAACAGCGACATCCAGGCGGCCGGGACGTGCACATACATGATCCGGTAACTCTCACCCTGCTGGTAATCCGCCGGTGCCACCCACAGACCCTGGTACAGGCCGACCAGCATGAATCCGGCGCAGAGCAGCGCCAGCCAGGGGATCCAGGCGCCGGCAATGCGGTAGAAGTGTTTGGGTGAACCCATTTGATGGAAGAAGCGCCACATAGATTTTTAACTCAGACTGATTTTCAACGCGGCCGCGGTGGCGACCGGTGACAGACTGCAGGCAAGTGCCAGCAGTGCTGTCAATAAGGAAAGGTGTGCCGTAATCGGCAGCCCCGCGCTCGCAGTTTCCACCGCATTGGCGGCGAAAATCAACACCGGGACGTAGAGCGGCAGCACCAGCAGGGAGAGAATCATACCACCACGGCGCAAGCCGACGGTCAGGGCCACGCCGATCGCGCCCACCATACTCAAGACCGGGGTTCCCAGCGCCAGGGTCAATATCAGCGTCCACACCGCCTCTGCGGATAAATCCAGCAACAGCCCCAGCAGCGGCGCCACGATCAGCAACGGCAGACCGGTAATCAGCCAGTGGGCGAGGGTCTTGGCCAGCACCAGTATCGACAGGGGATGGGCGCTCAACAGGAAATGCTCCAGCGAGCCGTCCTCGAAGTCCGAGCGGAACACGCTGTCCAGCGACAACATGGCGGCCAGCAGGGCCGCCACCCAGATAATCCCCGGCCCGATGGAGCGCAATAACCCCGGGTCGGCGCCGATACCGAGCGGAAACAACGCCGTCACCAGCACAAAGAACAGCAGCGGATTGATCATTTCCGCGCGCTGGCGGAAAGCCAGCGTGAGGTCACGGCGCAGCAGCAGGGTAAAGGCTCGGCTTGTCGATCGGGTCTTCATTCAGACAGGTTGATCCGGCGAATAGCAGCTGTATCGAGGTTGACGGAGTGATGAGACGTGACGGCGATCATACCATCATTGGCCAAATGAGTGGCGAACAGCGCTTCCACCACAGCGATTCCGTGGGTATCCAGCGAGGTAAAGGGTTCGTCCAGAATCCACAATTTCGCGCGGGTTACCAGCAGGCGCGCCAGCGCCAGCCGGCGCTGCTGCCCGGCCGACAGGTTGCGCGCGGGAACGTCTTCAAAACCGTACAGGTCAACCTGTGCCAGTGCCTCCACAATGGTGATGTCATCGTTCGGGTCACCCAGACCTTTAGCCATGGTCAGGTTTTCAACGGCGGTCAGGTCCAGTTTAACGCCGTCCTTGTGCCCGACGTAGGCGGTATGGGCGTGGTATTCGGGGCCCAGCTTGAAAATATCCTCACCATCCCAGGTGATTTTGCCGTTATCCGGCAGGCGTATGGCGCACAGCGTTCTGAGCAACGAAGTCTTGCCGCTGCCGTTACGCCCCTCCAGTAACAACACCTGGCCGGGTTCCACATGAAACGACAGGTTCTCAAACAAGGTGCGGTCATC
>CBFDBP010000115.1:0-9827 GCA_965603065.1 uncultured Gammaproteobacteria bacterium | reverse complement strand
TCTTGCTGCGCAATTCACCTTGTCTCGCCTGATGGCGATTCACCTTGTGAATACATTCCTGTGAGCTCGCCGGCCGCATCCATGCGGCCGGCGGTCCCGCAAGTTTATGCCGGCTAGCTTCGGCAAGCTGTAACAGCATCGCAGGAACTTTTCATGCAAGCCGATATTGTAGCTATCGCTATTGCCTTTATCCTGGGTCTCGGGGCGCGTTTTGTCGCTTTGCCGCCGCTGGTGGGTTACCTGATCGCCGGATTTGCCCTGTACGCGGCCGGCATGCGCCCCAGCGTCACACTGTTGGAATTCTCTGAGATGGGGGTCACGCTACTGCTGTTCTCCATTGGCCTGAAATTGCGTCTCGGCAGTCTGCTGATGCCGCAGATCTGGGGTGTGGCCTCGCTGCATATGGTCATCTCAGTCGCTCTGGCTTCGCTGTTTCTCTATGCACTGGGTATAGCAGGGCTTCCCGTGTTTGCAGGTCTTGATCTTCAGCTGCTTATTCTGGTCGCCTTTGCGTTGAGTTTTTCCAGTACCGTGTTCGCCGTCAAGGTGCTGGAAGGCAAAGGCGAGATGGGCTCGTTTTATGGCCGCATCGCCATCGGCATCCTGATCATGCAGGATATCGCCGCGGTCATTTTTCTGGCTGTGTCTACGGGCAAGATACCGTCGCTCTGGGCGTTGTTGCTGTTTGCCCTGATACCGCTCAAACCCGTGCTGCACAAGATGCTGGAAAAGTCCGGACATGGAGAATTACAGGTTCTGTTCGGTCTGACGCTGGCGTTGGGTGGTGCTCAGGTTTTCGAAATGGCGGGGGTCAAAGGGGATCTGGGCGCCTTGATACTCGGTGTCCTGTTGGCCAGCCATGTGCGCGCGTCAGAGCTTGCGCGTCAGCTGCTGGGGTTCAAGGACCTGTTCCTGGTCGGGTTTTTTCTCAACATCGGTCTGTCGGGCCCGTTAGAGCTGGATGCCGTCTGGGTTGCCCTGTTGTTGCTGTTGCTGGTGCCACTCAAGACGGTCATGTTTTTCATCCTGTTAAGCACTTTCCGCTTGCGTGTGCGTACTTCCTTGTTGACTTCACTCAGTCTGGCCAACTACAGCGAATTTGGTTTGATTGTCGCTGCCATCGCCGTGTCCGGCGGCTGGCTTGCCAGTGAGTGGCTGATCATTATCGCCATCGCGCTGTCTGTTTCGTTTATCGTCGCAGCCCCGTTGAATACTGCAGCTTATGCACTTTACGCCGGTTTCCGCTCACGGCTTGCACGCTTCGAATTTCCCCGGCGTATCGCTGAAGAGGCGGTCATAGACCCGGGTGATGCCGAAGTCATTGTGATAGGTATGGGACGCGTCGGCAGCGTTGCTTACGACAACATTCGCAAGCACATGGGTGATGTCGTGCTCGGTGTCGATATGGATAATGAGACCGTGGATAAGCTGACACACAGCGGACGTCGCGTCATGCTCGGCAGTGCCACAGATCCCGACCACTGGGCGCGGGTCCACCTGGATGAAAACCGGGTGAAACTGATTCTTCTGGCCATGCCCAAATACGAGGAAAACCTGTTTGCCACACAGCAACTCAGGTCGCTGGGTTATTCTGGCAGGATTGCCGCTATCGCCAAGTACCCGGATGAAATCAGCGCTTTGCAGGAAGCGGGTGTCGACAAGGCGTATAATTTTTATGCCGAGGCCGGTGCGGGTTTTGCGGAGGATGTCTGTGATGAACTGTTATCCCGGAGTGCGAGTTAAGAGACATGTCTGATCTTGTCGAACGCGCCAGCGATTACGCCACCAGGGCACATCAGCGTATCGATCAACGCCGCAAATACAGTAACCAACCCTACCACGTGCATCTGCAGGCGGTTGCCGGGCTGGTTGCCGGCGTCAGCGACGATGAGGAAGCCATTGCGGCGGCCTGGTTGCACGATACCGTGGAAGATACCCCCGCGACACTGGAGGACATCGAAGAACACTTCGGTCAGTCGGTAGCCGAACTGGTGGAAGAACTGACCGATGTCAGTAAACCCGGCGACGGTAACCGGGCCAAGCGCAAGGCTATCGACCGAAGCTACCTTGCACAGGCATCGTCCCGTGCCAAGACCGTCAAGCTCGCTGACCTTATCGACAACTGCAGGGATATCGCCAAACACGACGAGCGTTTTGCCAAGGTCTACCTGCTTGAGATGGGCGCCTTGCTGGAGGTGCTCGGTGACGGTAACGAGACGCTTTACAAGCAAGCCAGCGTGCTCTATGCCAGGCATATGCGCAAGCTGGGGCTGCCCATGGACAGCCGGCTTGAACCGGAACCGTGGGAAGCGGAATCTATCGGTCTGGCCGGTTTCGGTGATCAGCATTTCAAGCGCATGTTCATGGAGCTTTTTACGGCAAGGGACATCGCCGAAGGGCTTCTGTCCTTTGATGCCGACAGTGACTGTGTCGAAGTAAAAACAATACTTGAGCTCCGCAAGCGGGCGGTGGCCAGTGTCAGGGTCAATGGTGCGGTGCAGGGTTACCTGCGCCTGTCAGACCTCGGAGCGGGGCAATGCGCGGATTGTTTCCGACATTTCACCATTGACCAGGTGTTGTCGGGCAGCGCTGCACTCTCCGATGTTATCCATGTGCTCACCCGGCATGACTACTGTTTTGTCACCATGTTGGGTAACGTGTCGGGCGTTATCAGCCGGGACGATATCAACAAGCCGATGGTACGCATGTGGCTGTTCGGTATCGTGACCATGATCGAGATGGGGCTTGTTCAGATGATAAAGGAGCAGTACCCGGAACAGAGCTGGCAGTCGGTCGTATCCGAAGGACGCCTGGAAAAGGCGAAGCAGATCCAGTGCGAGCGGCAACGCCGCAATCAGCATTGCGAGCTGATCGATTGCCTGCAACTCTCGGACAAGGGGCAGATTCTGATGGAAAGCGAGAGCACCATGAAACGCCTTGGTTTTGAGACCAGGGGTGGCGCAAAGCGCGCGGTCAAGGAGCTTGAATCGCTACGTAATCATCTGGCCCACGCGCAGGATGTCGTCAGCCACGACTGGGCGCAGATCGCCCGGCTGTCGCAGCGCATGGAAGAGGTGACCCGTGCTTAGTGTTATTTGACCGTCTCCGGAAGACCCCGCCTTGTAGGAGCGCCGGCCTTCGGCGCGATTGGGATGGCACGCCATCGCGGTCAGGAGACCGCTCCTACAGCAGGCTGCCCAGCTGTTGCCCCATTTGCAGCGATTGTCCGGCCTGTAGACCGTGCAGCCAGCGTATACGGTCTTTGCCGAACAGCAGAATAACGGTTGAGCCCATATTGAAGCGGCCCATTTCTGCGCCGCGTTCGAGTTCAATCGCAGACTGCTGACAATTCTCCACTTCAATCCGGGGGCGAGGGGGCGGTGTCACCAGTCCCGACCAGACAGTTTCTATAGCCGCCACATTAATCGCCCCGACCAGTACCATGGCCATCGCACCGGCGTCGGTATCGAAAATGGAAACCAGTCGTTCGTTGCGAGCGAACAGGCGTGGAACGGTACGCGTGGTATGCGGCGCGACGCTGAACAGGCGTCCCGGGATATAGACGGTTTCGCGCAGTTTTCCGCTTAATGGCATATGTACCCGGTGATAATCCCGTGGCGACAGATACACGGTCACAAAACTTCCATCGCTGAACAGTTCAGCCCGTTGAGTATCACCGCCCAGCAGATCCGTGACGCTGAATTCATGGCCCTTGGCCTGGAAGACGGCATCCCGGTCGATGGTTCCGATCTCGCTGATATGGCCGTCTGCGGGGCTGATCACGGTGTTCCCGTCGCCCTCAAGCGGCCGCGCACCGTCTCGCAGGGGACGCGTAAAGAATTCATTGAAGTGTCGGTAGTCTTCCGGCCGCGGGTACAGCGCCTCGCTCCAGTTGACCTGGTAGTGTTGCGCAAACCGGCGGATGAAAGCGTTCTTGAACCAGGCCGTCTGTATGCGTGTGAGCTGGTAAGTCAGCCTGGAAATGGCGTGCTGTGGAAGAGGATAGAGCGGCCAGGATTTCAAATAGTCCAGCCACGTTGCCCCTTGTGGTTGCAGGGTGGTGTTCAAGGCTTTTTTCTGACGTCGGCCTGCACCCGGGTTGTGGCGCCATTGGAAAATGTCAGGATAAAGTCGACACGATCGCCCTCCATAAGCCGTTTCTCAGGGGCCGGCATCATCAGGTGAAAACTGCCGGGTTTGAGCTCTACGCTCCCTTGAGCCGGGATGACAATTTCATCCTGATGGATCATGCGGGCAACACCATCGACGACTTCGGATTTGTGCAGCATGACATGGCCGAATGCCGGGCTGTCCACCTGCGTCAGGACTGCTTCGCCGGAGCCCGTGTTCTTCAGCGTCATGTAGGCAGCCATCATATGCGCACTGGGAGGCGCTTCGCGCACCCAGGCGTTCTCGATCTGGAGTGTGGAATCCGCCGTGGCGAGCAGACTCCAGGTAGAAAGTATCAATGTCAGGAAGGTACGTTTCACTGTGTTGCCTCGTAATAGGTTTTGATGGCGAGAAAATCATTGGCAATTGCATCCGGTTCATGAGGAATGCCAAACACGGCGCGGAAAGCGCCGTCAGGATCAAACAGGATAATCGCGGTACTGTGGTCGATCAGGTAGTTATCCGCAGCGCTGCCTTCGACTTTGCCATACAGGATGCCGAGTTGACGGGACAGATTGAGGGTGTTCTGCTCATCGCCGCTGGCGCCGATAAAACTGGCGTGGAAATAGGGGACATACTCTGACAGCAGCGCTGCGGTGTCGCGTTCCGGATCCACACTGACAAAGACCACCTGCGGCAGCTTGTCGAGCCCGTCCTGCTGTTCCAGTTTTCGCTGCACTTGTGCGAGCATAGCCATTGATGTTGGGCAGACATCCGGGCAATGGGTATAGCCAAAGAAGGCGAAGGTCCAGTTATCCTTGAGGTTTTCCAGAGTAAACGGCTGTCCGCGGTGGTCGGTGAGCTGGAAAGCTGCCACCGGTTTGGCGGACGGCAGCAGGGTGCCTTGACTGAGCTTGGGGGGCAGGGGTTCGCTGCAGGCGGCAAGCAGCACAGCGGCCAGTAACATCGGTATAATCCGCCATAGTGATGACGGGCCATGGGGCAGTTTTGAATTTTTCATAGGCGGCTATTATTCCATTGACGACGCCGTTGGGATAGGGATCTTTTTTTAAATGATGAGTCATCCGGAACTGAAAACCATCCGTGACCTGATGCGTTGGGGCGCCAGCTGTTTCAACCAGGCGGGCCTGACCTTCGGGCATGGCACCGACAACATTTTTGACGAGGCCCTGGTGCTGGTCAGTCATGCCCTGCATTTACCGCTTCAGTTTCCCGAACATTACCTGGCCGCGCACGTGACAGCGGAAGAACGCGATGCCGCCCTGGCGTTGATTCAGCAACGTATCGAGACGCGCAAGCCGGCGGCTTATCTGACCCATGAGGCCTGGTTCGCCGGTCTGCCGTTTTATGTGGATGAGCGCGTGCTGGTGCCGCGTTCACCCCTGGCCGAGCGCATCGAACACGGATTCGAACCCTGGCTGCAATCCGATGCCATTGAACGGGTTCTTGACCTGTGCACCGGCAGTGGCTGCATTGCCATTGCCTGCGCGGCCCATTTCGAGAATGCCCGCGTAGACGCTGTTGATATTTCCGACGACGCTCTGGGAATTGCGCGTCTGAATGTCAAACGCCATGACTTGCAGGACTGGGTGCAGGTGATCAAATCCGATCTATTTGCCGCTGTTGGAATGCAGCGTTATCAGATGATTATCAGTAATCCGCCCTATGTGTCGGCCGAGGAAATGCAGGGATTGCCGGACGAATACCGCCACGAGCCGGAAATTGGTCTGGCGGCGGGCGGCGAGGGCCTGGATGTGGTGATTCGTATCCTCGCGCAGGCCGCCAGCCACCTGGAAGCGGATGGCATTCTGGTGGTCGAGGTGGGGAACGGGCGTGAACTGTTGAGCGAGTGTTTCCCGGATGTGCCTTTTCTGTGGCTGGAATTTGAGCGGGGCGGACATGGTGTGTTTTTGCTGGATGCGCAGCAGGTGCAGCAGTATCAGCCGCTGTTTGCAGCGGCCTTGAGTCAGCTATAGTTAGCGGAGAGGAAAAATCCGGAGGTAAGGTTATGCTGGGTAGACCCAAAACGCCCGAAGAATATGTGGATTTGGTGGATCAGGCGCTTTTCGAAATCGAGGATCTGCGTCTGGCGGCGGAGTATGATATGGATTCCATGGGTGCCGCGAGCGAATTTCTCGAGCAACTGGAGCGAGATGTACGCAAGCTGCGCGAATCCATGGCTGATGGCAGCTATCTGTTTGGGAAGGAAAATTTACCTTACGTCAAGGTGGTGGAGCATCAGGATGAGCGTATTCTTCCGTTCAAGCTGTTGCTTCTGAAAATCAATGAAACCCACATCAAGGGTCTGGATGTCGAGGATGGCTAGGAGCCACGTTGTGTGGACAGAGTGCTTGATCCATATCAACGCGCTCCGTGGGGGGGTAAACTAGACTGAATCATTAAGCTGTGGAGGTGTGAACATTGGAAACGGTCGAATTTGATGCCGATCTCATTCGCCGCTATGCCGGTAGTGGGCCGAGGTATACCTCGTATCCGACGGCGATGGAATTTTCACCTTCGGTGGGCGAACAGGATTACGTTAACTGGGTGCGCGAGAGTAATCTCAGCAGGCGTCCCCTGTCGTTATATGTACATATCCCGTTCTGTGCCCACGTGTGTTTTTACTGTGCCTGTAACAAGGTGGTCACTGCGGATCGCAGCAAGGCCGAGCCCTACCTGGAAAGCCTGTATCAGGAAATTCGCCTGCAGGCTTCGCTGGTCGACCCGGACCGGCGGGTGGATCAGTTGCACTGGGGGGGAGGCACGCCCACCTTTCTCAGTGAAAAGCAGATGTGTGATTTGATGCGGGTGCTGGGTGAGAATTTTTACCTGCACGAAGACGACAGCGGTGAATATTCCATTGAAATCGATCCGCGCGAGTTACGCGAAGATACTCTACCGATACTGCGAGAAATCGGCTTTAACCGGGTGAGCCTG
The DNA here is from genome assembly GCA_965603065.1 of uncultured Gammaproteobacteria bacterium. Classification (GTDB taxonomy): domain Bacteria; phylum Pseudomonadota; class Gammaproteobacteria; order DSM-19610; family DSM-19610; genus Thiogranum. The sequence goes on along the minus strand of CBFDBP010000115.1, from coordinate 2,759 downwards.
GGTGTGCAGGATTTCAATCCCGAGGTACAACAGGCCGTTCACAGGGTTCAATCGGCGCAACAGACCCTGGACGCCATGCGCCAGGCGCGTGAGCTGGGATTTCGCTCCATCAATATCGACCTGATGTACGGATTGCCGCTGCAGACAGCGAAGAGCTTTTCGGACACACTGGACGGGGTCATTGAGGTACGCCCGGATCGTCTGTCGGTGTTTAACTATGCGCATTTGCCGGAACGCTTCAAACCGCAGCGTCGCATCAGCGCCGCTGACCTGCCCAGTGCCGATGAAAAACTCAATATCCTGTCTTTGACAATCGAAAAACTCACCGCTGCAGGCTACCAGTATATCGGCATGGATCATTTCGCACTGGCCGATGACGAACTCTCCGAAGCACAGCGTAACGGTACCTTGCACCGGAATTTCCAGGGGTACTCCACCCATTCGGATTCGGATCTGGTGGGTATGGGCGTCAGCGCTATCAGTGCCATGCCCGGGGGCTTCAGCCAGAACCACGTCAAGCTCGAAGACTACTACCGTGATCTGGAGGTACCCCGCCTGCCGATTGCCCGTGGTGTCGCATTGAATGAAGACGATCATCTGCGCGGTGAGGTCATTCAGCAGCTGATCTGCAATAACACGCTGGACACCGGGCGCATTGAAACCGGGTTTGATATTGATTTTGACAGCTACTTTGCCGCTGAACTGAAACAGTTAAAGTTGATGGCGCAGGATGGTCTGGTCAGGGTTGGCGATAATCGCCTCGACGTGACCGCCAGGGGGCGGTTACTGATCCGTAATGTGTGCAAGGTGTTTGATCACTACCGTGTCGAGCAGGAAGAGAAATTTTCCAAGATGATTTAACAAACATAACCACAAAGGGCGCTACTTCCTTCGTGCCCTTTGTGGTCATTATCTACACCGGCCGGTATCAGTCCTTATGCCGGTAAATCAGTCCGGGTTCAACCAGTACTTCATTTTCACTGAGACGGTCCAGTGGGAATCCGTCGTCTTCGTAACGAGCAATGCGGTCGAATACATAGGGTTGGTCCTGGACTTCAATGGATTCAAATATCGGCTTACCCAGGTAGTTGCCGATAGCATGACAACGATGGCTCACGTTTTGCCCCCCTTTGATATGGCATCAATTCTGTGAAGTTCTCATGATGGATAACGGCGTTACGCCACAAGTCTTTAACGGGGGTGCCGCGGGGAATTCTCATGGCTTCAAACTCCTGTACAATAGCCCGCTATGTCAGGAAACAGCATCGGAAAACTCTTTACAGTCACCAGCTTCGGTGAAAGTCACGGACCCGCCATCGGCTGTATCGTGGATGGCTGCCCGCCGGGCATGGCCTTGTCAGCGTCCGATCTGCAGCACGATCTGGATCGCCGCAAACCCGGCAAATCCCGCCATACCACCCAGCGCCGCGAGTCCGATGAAGTGCAGATCCTCTCCGGTGTGTTCGAAGGCAGGACTACCGGCACACCCATCGGCCTGATCATCCACAATACCGACCAGCGTTCCAAGGATTACTCCAAAATCATGGATCGCTTCCGGCCCGGGCATGCGGACTATACCTACCAGCAGAAATTCGGCCTGCGGGATTACCGTGGTGGCGGCCGTTCCTCGGCCCGAGAGACGGCGATGCGGGTAGCCGCCGGTGGTATTGCCAAGAAATATCTGAAGCAGAAACTGGGTATCGAAATCCGCGGTTACCTGTCCCAGCTGGGGCCTATCGAGCTGGAGCTGAAGGATTGGTCCAGTGTTGAGGATAACCCGTTCTTTTGCCCTGATCCGGACCGGGTGCCGGAGCTCGAAAAATATATGGACGCCTTGCGCAAGGACGGCAATTCGATCGGTGCGCGTGTGAATGTGGTCGCCAGCGGCATGCCGGTCGGTCTGGGCGAACCCGTATTCGACCGCCTGGATGCGGATATAGCCCATGCCATGGTGGGCATAAACGCGGTAAAGGGCGTTGAGATCGGTGCCGGTTTCGACAGCGTAATCCAGAAGGGCACCGAGCACCGCGATGAGATAACGCCGCAGGGATTTCTGAGCAATCAGGCCGGCGGCGTACTGGGCGGGATTTCCTCCGGGCAGGATATTCTGGTCAGCATTGCCCTCAAACCAACCTCAAGTCTGCGCTTGCCGGGCCAGTCGATTAACCTGAACGGTGATCCCGTTGATGTGGTCACCACCGGACGTCACGACCCCTGCGTCGGCATCCGTGCCACCCCGATTGCCGAAGCCATGCTGGCGATTGTGCTGATGGATCATTACCTGCGGCACAGGGCGCAGAATGCGGATGTGGAATCCGGGACACCGGTGATTCCGGCCGGCAAAAACTGAGGAACTGCCACGGAACAGCGCGCAAGGTCTGGCGGCCTGGGTTTTCAGAAACTTAACCACAAAGAACACGAGGGTCCCAAAGGAATCAGGGTTGATAAGGCTTACGCAAGCTAGCCGACATGAGCTTTCGGGACACGCAGTGAATACGTCCCTGTATGCTCGACGGCCGCTTCCCGGCGGCCGACGGTCCCAAAAGCTCATGTCGGCTAACTTGCGCCCTGATTGAGGAAGCAGTTTTCAGAGTCGCTCCCAAGCACCAGGGATTCATGCGCTGCATGGTGAGATTTTCGCGACAAACATTTAACCGATGGTTCCTTTATGACCTTCGTGTCCTTCAAGGTGAATTGTGCAGCAAGACAAGGTGAATCGCCGACAGGCGAGAGAGAGTGCCCTGGGGTACAAGGTGAAT
>CBFDBP010000114.1:0-10005 GCA_965603065.1 uncultured Gammaproteobacteria bacterium | reverse complement strand
TCAGGATATCGTCCATCGCGGCGGAGGGGAGGCCGCTAATCCAGGCGATGCTGTCGCCCACCGAGACAACACTGCCGCGCTCGGATACTCGCAGGGCCGGCCGGTAGCGCTTTAACCAATCCGCCTGGCGTTCGAGCAGGCTGTCTTTCACGTCAGGTGTGCTGGGCATTACGGGAAAATTCCGCAAAGCTTCTGAGTTCGTCCTGGAGATTAGCGCCGAGCACCCAGGCGCCGACGGTGATGCGCACGCCGGCCAGAAGCCCAGCATCCTGTTCAAAATGTAGTGGAAGGTCCGCTCCGGTTGTTGCATTCAACGCCTTCTGGAGTTTCTGGCGCTGGGTGTCTGAAATCGGGAAAGCACTGGCAATGACAATCGCTTCCGAGCTTTGACCCCACCTGTTGTGCAATGCGGCGATCCGTTCGGCCGATAATTGTGGCAGCTCATCTATAACCAACTCTAACAGTTTTGCTTCCAGTTCCGGGCCGGCGGCTTGCCCAAGTACGCGGGAGGCAAAACGGGTGGCCTGGATCAAAGCGGTTTCTTCGGCTTTATGCAGGGCATCGGCCTGACGCCGGGCCTCTGCGATCCGGGTCTTCTCTCTTTCCTGTTCCAGTTCCGATTGCAACGCAGCCAGTCGTCGTGCGCGTTCTTCTTCGATTTCCTTCGCGAGCCGCTCGCGCGCCTGTTGCCGCTCCTGTTCCCAATCGGCCAGCCGGTCGCGGTACTGGGCTTGCAGGGCTTCGGCATCATCGTGCAGCGTTTTGGCGTCGGACAGGTTTTTTTCAATGCCGGCCCGGCGCCGAGCGAGGACATTCAGTACCGGCCGGTAGAAAAACCGCTTCAGGATCCAGACCAGAACCAGGAAGTTGATGATCTCGAGTACAAACGTCGACCAGTTCAGTTCCACCGCTACTCACCTTGCATCGTGGTTGTTGCCTTGCCGCGAATCATCATGCGCGACTATTTGAGCAAATATTCAAGTAGCGGGTTGCGGAACAGCACGATGAGCACCACGACCAGCACGTAGATCGCCAACGATTCAATCATCGCCAAACCGATAAACAGTGTGCGCATAATGGAACGTTCCGCCTCCGGTTGCCGTGCCAGAGCATCCATGGCGCGTGCAATGGCCCAGCCCATGGCGATTGCGGGCAGCATGGCTCCCAGGGCAATACCGATGGTTGCAGCGACCGTAGAGGCCAGGATAAAAGTGGACAGGTCGGGCATGGCTTACTCCTTTTTATTTTGCCGGAGTTGTTGGGATTGTAACCCCCCGGCGACGTAGATCAGTGCCAGCATACCGAAGATATAGGCCTGTACGAATGCTTCGACGATATGCAGCATCAGGATAGGGATAGGTGCCAGGAAGCCAGCGACCAGCAGAATCAGCAAAGCGGTCATCTCCAGGCTCATGATATTGCCAAACAGGCGCACCGCCAGTGCGATTGTACGGGTGACTTCACTGATCAGGTGAAACGGCAGCAGTATCGGGCTGGGTGTCAGGTAGTGACGCAAATAGCGCTTGAGTCCTTGGGCGCGGATGCCGAACCAGTGCACCGACAGGAACACCAGGATTGCCAGCGCGGCGGTAGCGGACAGATCGCGCGTCGGTGAGTGTACACCCGGAATCAGCCCACTGAGGTTAGCGATCACCAGGAATACCCAGAGAGTTCCTATAAAAGGCATCAGTTGCTGTGCCTGTTGGGGTGCGACGGCAGCGACAGCCTGTTCTATGCTGGCAACCACCCCTTCGAGGGCTGTCTGCAGTGGACCCGGTTCTGTGGCTAAATGCCGGGTGCTAACCCAGGCGAACAGGCCAAGCACTGCCATTAGCAGCCAGGTGGTGACGACGGTGGAGGAGATTGCAACCGGTCCGATTTGAAACACCACGTCGGCGAGAATGTCGCTGCCTTCCATTCCTGGCTATTCTCTTATAAGAAAGTAAACATTGAACATACCGATGATAACACCCAACAGGATGAGGCTCACGGTCCAGCGGATGGAGTAGCCTGCCACCAGACGATCAAGCCAGTTCCCCAGGTAAGCGCCACCCACCACCGGCAGCACAAATACCAACCCTAGTGTGCCGATAAAAATTGTTTGCGACATCAAATTGGAACGCTCGCGCTCCGCTTTCTTCATGCGTTGTGCCTGTCGCTCAACCCGTTTTCGCAGTTCATCATGATGCTGCTGCATATGGCTATCCACCTTTTTGGCCTAGATCCCACAGGCGCTTGAGTAACGATTCCTCCATGCGCCGCAGGCTTTCCCGGGTCGTATGCAACTGTTGCTCTTCGGTGAGCAATTGCTCTTGTAGCGCTTCACTGATGCGCGTGTAATCATCATCGCGCAGGTAGCGGCGTGTGCTGAGCGTAAGCACGTTGTTGAAGAAATAGAGCACGGCGCCCGGCATCGCCAGGTATTGCCAATTTGTGTCATCAATGCGAAAGTGCGCCAGTCCGGTAACGAGTATTGTCATCACGCGGCTGTGATCGGGTAGGATACCGAAGCTACCAGAAGCGTCTTCTCCGACGAAGGAATTCACACCATCAATGCGCTCGGAACGGGACGCATCCTGGAGTAACAGGGTAAAGGTAGTCATTGCTGCGCTTCCTGCATCGTGCCGCGCATGTAACAGCGATCCTCCGGCATGTCATCGTAACCTCCCCGCAGAAAGGTTTCGCAATCCTCCAGTGTTTGTTCCAGGGATACCGACACACCTGCGATGCCGGTATGTGAGGCGGTGGTCTGGAACGGTTGGGTGAGATAGCGTTGTAGCTTGCGCGCGCGCATGACAATCACGCGGTCCTTGGCAGAAAGTTCCTCGATACCCAGCATGGTGATGATGTCTTCCAGTTCCCGGTAGCGGGCGAGGTGTTCGCGGACGCCTTCGGCGATGCTATAGTGACGCGAGCCCAGCGTGTGTCGATCCATAAGCTTACTGGTCGATTGCAAGGGATCCACCGCCGGGTAGATGCCTTTGCCCGCCTGGCTACGGGATAGAATCACCGTCGTGTCCAAATGACTGAGAATGGTGCTGACCGCCGGATCGGTCATGTCGTCTGCGGGGACGTACACCGCCTGCACAGAGGTAATCGCACCTTGCCGTGTCGATAGTATACGATCCTGCATCTCTGCCACCTCGGTGGTCAGGGTAGGTTGATAGCCGACCGTGGCCGGCATACGCTCCAGCAGGCTCGAGACCTCGCTGCCCGCCTGCACGAAGCGGAAGATGTTGTCCATGACGAACAGTACTTCTCTCTGCAGGGTATCGCGCAGGTATTCGGCGTAAGTCAGTGCCGACAGCCCGACGCGAAAACGCACGCCGGGCGATTCGTCCATCTGTCCGAACACCATCAGTGTCTGCGGAAGCACACCGGCCTTGTCGATTTCGCGCCACAGCTCATGCCCTTCGCGAATGCGCTCTCCCACACCGGCGAATACGGACACACCCTTGTGCAGTCTAGCCACCGCCCGCAAGAATTCCATAATAAGCACCGTCTTGCCCACACCGGCGCCGCCAAACAAGCCGGTTTTACCGCCTTTGACGAACGGGCACAGCAGGTCGATGACCTTGGTGCCAGTTTGCAGCACCTGCCCGACACCCACCGCCTCATTAAGGGGTGCCGGTCGTGTGTGAATGTTGCGAAATGCTTTTTCCGGTAACGGATCTCCACCGTCGAGCGGTTCACCAAAAAAGTTCAACACTCGGCCCAGACAATCCGGTGAGACAGGGACATGCAGTGGCGCTCCCGTGTCGTAGACCGGCATGCCGCGACGCAGACCCGCGGAACGATGCAGTGTGATAGCGCGGGTGCGCTGCTCATCAAGGTGCTGGTGAACTTCGAACAAATAGGTTTCGTGATCGAGGTGTGTGCACAATGCTTGGCGCAAAGAGGGCAGTCGGTCACAAGCAATGACGACAACCGGGCCGTGGACTTCAGTGATTATGCCGATCTGAAGGGATTCATCTATTGTAAGTGTCGAATCGGACAAAGGGAGGGCACTCCTCATCAGCCTCACCGCTTCGGTAAGCGTGGCCATGACGGCACGGTAATATGACGACTCTCGGACAACCCAGGCATTACCATCTTGTTCCGAATTGTTTTGGACGTTGCTCTTGAAATTATGAATAAGGATTTATGATATAAGTGTAGCCTATTTGTCTGTGTTCGAAAGACATCGCTGGCGCAGCGGAGCCGGTCGGAGCGTTGACTCCTTGAATCCGTTCTGGATCCAGCTGCACGATACTCGGGCTACGGTCTACAGATTATATGCCTGATGCAATGCAGGCATCTCTACCTGGGTATTCGTCAAGTGTTTTGCGAAATGCTGCATCGCTTCCCGGTCACCGTGTACCAGAAAGGTGGTTTTCGGCTTTCCGGTCTGTCGGTGCCAGGCCAGCAGTTCCGCCTGATCGGCGTGCGCGGAAAAACCACCGATAGTGTGAATACTGGCCCGTACCGGTATCTCTTCGCCATAAATATGTACATGATTTGCACCGTCGATGATACGTCTGGCCAGTGTGCCGCGTGCGGCATAGCCAACAAAGACAATGCTGTTTTGTTTCCGCCACAGATTATGCTTCAGGTGATGCCGTATCCGACCACCTGTGCACATGCCAGAGCCGGCCATGATCACAGCCCCCCCATCAATCTGGTTGATCGCCATGGATTCTGCGGTTTCACGCGTAAAGTGAAGCCCCGGCAAGTGGAAGGGGTCTTTTTCGTCGCTTGACACCTTCAGGGTTTCGGTATCGAAACATTCCGGATGCCGCCCGAAGATCTGTGTGGCGGAAATCGCCATGGGTGAGTCGAGAAACACATTGGTGAAGTGCTTAATCTGGTTGTTTTCCACACCTTCACGCAGGTAATAAAGAATTTCCTGGGCACGTTCCAGCGCAAAGGTTGGAATAATGACATTGCCGCCTCGCCCGATAGTCTCATTGATAACCCTGTAAAGCTCCTCAACCGAAGGCTGCAGTTGCTTGTGCAAACGATCACCGTAGGTGGTTTCCATCACTACAGTGTCCACCTGGGGTGGTGTTGCCGGATCACGCAAAATGACACGGCCACTGTAACCAAGATCACCGGAAAACAACAGGCGATGGTGATGCCCGTCTTCTTCAAGTTCCAGTAAAATACTCGCTGAACCCAAAATATGCCCGGCATCAATAAAGGTAGAGCATATACCCGACGCCAATTGTATGGACTGACCATAGCTGGCCCTGCGGCCAAAGTATTCGAGGCTGTTCAGTGCATCCACTGTGTTATATAGCGGCTCGGTCTTACGGCCATGATGCCCTCCATGACGGCGCGCCTTGCGTAACTGGTAACGGGCTTCCTCTTCCTGAAGACCCGCTGAATCGAGCATGACAAGTTGCGCCAGTTCAACCGATCCCGCCGTGGTGACCACTTCACCGGTAAAGCCCCGTTTGACCAGTAGGGGAATACGCCCGCAATGATCGAGGTGAGCATGCGTCAGCAACAGGTAATCGATATCAGCCGGATCAAATCCGAATGGCTCCGAATTTTCCTCAGCGATCTCGCGACCACCCTGGTACAGGCCACAATCAATCAGCACCTGCTTGCCGGCGCATTCAACCAGATGACAGGAACCGGTGACTCCTTGATCAGCGCCGTGAAATGAGATTTTCATCGTGTTTCCTCAACCAATGTTTCACCATTTTGCTCGTACCAACACAACAGACCTTCCCAGATATCGTCCGCTGTCTCAGCAAACCAGAACAATCTCCGGTCCTCAACATCGATCACGCCTTCCTCTACCAGAAAATCTATATCAAACGCCTTGCGCCAGTAGGCTTCACAGACCAACACGACAGGCACCGGTTTGATTTTACGGGTCTGAATCAGGGTCAGCGTTTCAAACAGTTCGTCGAAGGTGCCGAAGCCGCCGGGAAAAGCAATCAGTGCTTTTGCCCGCAGCAGGAAATGCAGTTTGCGCAGCGCGAAATAATGAAATTGAAAGCACAGATCCGGCGTGATATAGGGGTTGGGATACTGCTCGTGCGGCAGGCCGATATTAAGGCCGATGGTTTTAGCACCAGCCTCGTGTGCGCCGCGGTTGGCGGCTTCCATCGCACCCGGACCACCGCCGGTCATAACCACCAGCCCGGAATCCGCGGGACCGCTCCCTGAGTGGGCGACCCGTCGTCCGAATTCACGGGCAATGTCGTAATAGTGGCTCTTGGCCAGTAGCCGCTCTGCGACAGACAGGCGCTGCTGTATCTCGCCGTCGTCGGGTGCGGCAGCCAGTGCGTCGCGTAACTGATCGACTTGCTGCCGGGCGCTGGCCGGTTCGACAATGCGGGTACTGCCGAAGACCACAATGGTATGCTTAATACCGTGTTGCTCGAGCAGCAGCTCGGGTTTCATATAATCCAGTTGCAGACGTATACCGCGGGTGTCATCCAGGTTGAGAAAATCGATATCCTTGTCGGGCTGGATGTAACTCGGGCTGTTGAAAAGCTGTTCCAACTTACCGGAGACTGTGGGATCTTCACTAGAAGGTTTCGGATGGTGCCACGGCAGCGGTTCGTGACGGTGTTTCGGGTGTGCCGGTGCGGGCACTTCGGGGCGATGGTGTTTTTTGCTCGCTGTCATGGGATCCCCTGATTGGATGGCAGTCTTGCTGCGATCGAAAGAAATCCGGCAATCCGGACGCACTTGATGTCAGTTCAATATACGGGCTTGGCTGCCCTTTTGGAAAGCCCTAATTGTTTCGCAAAATACCGGTAATATATTTTTTACTGGGGGATCGTTCGGGTTGGTGATATGTTGTGATTTCGGCCGTCCACATTGTTGAGTGTCCTCGCGCAGCGATCGTCGGACGCACCGGATGTCACCGCTGCGGTGACAATTTAGCGGGTGGCGGCGATCAGTAGAGGAAAGGAGTGAGGTGAACGTATGATATCGGCCTATGTCCCAAGTGACGGGCGTTTGCAGGCACAAACGATCACTGGCCGGGAACAGCTGGCGCCGGAAGCGGTCTGGATCGACCTGGAAAAGCCCAGCGCGGAGGAGCTTCGTTGGGTCGAGGACGCCTACGACCAGAAACTCCCTGCCATCGACGAGCTCGTCGAAATCGAAGCGAGCTCGCGTTTCTTTCGCGATGACGGCGGCCTGCACGTGCGCACCTTCTTTCTTCACGAGGCGCCACAGCGTCCATACAACGTAACCGCTGGCTTTGTTCTCAACCAGGGACGTCTGTTTACGCTCAGGGACGAAGCGCTGGTGAGCTTCCGGCAGTACCGGCGGAAGCTTGAAAGCCGGCGAGGCTTGCCGCTTGACGCCTTCGGCATCATGTTGGGCTTGTTTGAGTTGAAAGTGGATCGGCTGGCGGACCTTTTGGAGCAGTTGCACATCGAGTCGGAGGGGCTGAACGAGCGTGTCTTCCACGCCGCGGAACGGGATTTCGAAGAGGTGCTGACACGGTTGGCCGCGATCCAGGACAGGAACGACAAGGCCAGGCTCAGCATGGTGGACAAACAGCGCGCTTTGTCTTTCCTGCTGCGCGGTAGCATTTGCCCGGCCGAGCAGTTGCCGTTGTTGCGGGAAATCCTGCGCGATATTCGTTCGCTCAGTGAACATTCGACATTCCTGTTTGAGAAAGTCCAGTTCCTTATGGATGCTACAGCCGGCCGGATCAATATCGAACAGAACAAGATCATCAAGATATTTTCCATCGCCGCCGTCGTTTTTCTGCCGCCGACGCTGATCGCGAGCATCTACGGTATGAATTTTCGTTTAATGCCCGAGCTGTCCTGGTCGTTCGGGTATCCATTGGCCTTTATGTTGATGGTCGCAAGCGGCTTTGCGCCTTACTGGTATTTCAAGCGTCGGGGTTGGTTGTAACACTTTCCGCCGAAACTCGCTAAACAGTTGTGGCGGTATGATTGCCGGTACACTCAGTGACTATGAATCAGCTGGACCAGGTTCGTCATAGTCTGTTCGTATTGGGCTTTGACCTGTTTGCGGTCGCCGTCAAGATTTTTTTCAAGCGCATGGATCTCTTCGCGCAGATGTTTGATCCGTTCGCGCACGGGCGGCTCGGCTTGGTTCAACGCCTCTTCCAGGTAGCGGTCCGTAGACTCGAGTTCCTTTCTGATGGAATCGGTGTCACGACCTTGGGCGAGGTCGATTTTTCCGTAGTATAGGTGCATTTTAGCGTCCAGTAGTTTCCGCAAGGTATGGTTCGCGGCCTGCTGCCGCTTGTAACGCAGCCACAGGTCCTCGGCTTCCCGCTCGATCAGTGCTACGCTGCGATGCAAAAAGACGCTCAGCGTCTTCGTGTGATCGTCCGCTTCAGCGTCCAACTTGTCTTTCAGTGTGTCGATGTTCGCGGCCAGCTTCTGCGCTTCCTTGCGGCCCTTTTCATCGGTGTCTTTGCCGGCGCGCCGCAGCCACTCACTGGCCTGCGCCAGGTCAGCCTTGGCGGCAGCGAAGTATTCATCATGGTAGTTATTTACGGCACGGCTCAAATGGGTGCGCGCGCTGACCAGCGCAGCGCCACCACCCAGGGTGATGAACTGAATACTTTCCTCGGCTGCTACCAGGTTTTTGTCCGCTGCGGCCGGCTGGTTACGAGTCAGTGCTTCCTGGGCCGCAAGAATTTGTTGTTCGCAGGCCGCCAGAGGTAAATCGAACTCCGTGAATACCAGCGAAGCTTCCAGGCGATCCAGTTCCTGCCGCGCCGCCTTGGTATCGTTCTTCTTCATCAATGCCTGGGTGGCTTGCAAATGCCGGTGTGCCTGTGCGGTCGGCATGATGTCGCCAAGACTCAGCAATTCGGCGTCGATCAGTGTCAGGTCGTCGATGACATCTTCGGCGGTTTCGTAGTCCATATGTTGCCGGGTGACCCAGATGTGTTCCTTCAGGCGGGAAGCAGGTCTGGCGGCCTCGATCAGGGCCATCAGCTCATGCGCCTGCTGTACGTCCTGCCGGGCCTGGTCCAGATCGTTTTTATGAATAGCGCTGCGCGCCCGGGTGATGTAGCGTAGCATGCGTAGCGCGGCGGAAGCGATCGCTTCGCGCTGCGCGGCCGGCACTGTCGATGTGATTGCATTGCTGACGACTTCCTGGGCTTGCTCGGCTGATGCTGGGGGAGTGGCAGCGATTCCGCTCAGCAGCAGGGCGGTAACAAATGAATGCAAGGCGGTACGGTTCATGGATACTCCCGACAGGTTAAGGTGTCCGGCCCGCCAAACGCTTCATGATACGGTCAGGCGGCGCAGACAGGCGACAATCGATTATGCTAACCGGGCTTGCCGATGTCCACAAGAAAACATCTGGCTGCTAAAGGTGGCGCGTCCCTGTAGGGTGGAGGCATGGGTTGTGCATCGGAATTAAGCTGATCAAACTGAACCTGCTTGGCAAAAGCTCCGCCTCGCCGGGTTGAATAGGCTCGAATTAACCACAGGGGCAACCGATACCATGGCCTGTGGGTGGCGAATTACTATTCGTGCGGTAATGGGCGTGCGAACAGGCCTCGGCGAATAGTAACTCAAGCTGCAACCGGGAGTTGGAACAGACCGCCGCAATGCTTTTTCCACGCGTAGCTGTTTAGCGGAGCAAGTTGCGCGACTCTGTCACCGCTGATTACAGCGGGCGTGTTACCGTCCAGAGACGCATGTGTACGCGAATGATTGTAATAATCTTTGAAAAGTTCCAGCTTCCGCTCCAAGTCAACCGCATTCCAGAATAAGGTGTGGTCAAGAAATTCCCGGCGAATTGTTCCGATAAGTCGCTCAATGAAAGGATGCGAGCGGGGCGTATAGGGAACGCTTTTGAGTTCATCGACTTCCAGAATGCGAAGATTGGCTGTCCATTGATGGTAAGTGAACAGGGGGTCGTTATCAGTGCTGAGATACTTCGGAACACCCTTGGTTGAAATGGCTGTGTTGAACATTCGACACAAGGCCACACCATCGACATCACCGGCGTGCACGCCAAAGCCAATGATGCGCCGCGTGAATTGGTCCATGA
>CBFDBP010000113.1:0-10185 GCA_965603065.1 uncultured Gammaproteobacteria bacterium | reverse complement strand
GGGCTGAATCATGCTGGTATTCGACATCTGCGGCGCTACCCATCCGGGCCGTGTTCGCGAGCACAACGAGGACCATATTCTGGTCGGGCGTTTCGTAAAGAACAGCGGCCAGCTGGCGCTGTCTTTCAGCGGCGACGATGATTTCGCGGCCGGTTACGGTATGTTGTTGTGTGTCGCCGATGGCATCGGCGGTGTGGCGGGTGGTGAAATGGCCAGCCGCCTGGCGCTTCTGACCCTGGATAAAGCCTTTTACGCGCTCATGAACTCGGACGCCGAGGTCATCGCGCCGATGCTGAAGCAGGCGGCGTATTACGCCAATAGCAGCATAAGAGAGGTCGCCGCCAACAAACAGGAATACGCCGATATGGGTTCGACCCTGAGCGGCGTGTGCCTCATGGGCGAGCGATACTGGGTCGTTAATGCCGGCGACAGTCGTGTCTACCGTTATCGCAACGGCTTGCTAAAACCGCTCAGCAACGATGACACCCTGGCAGCGCGGGCGGTGCGTAGCGGTGCAATGACATTTGAACAGGCCGCTCACAGTCCCGACAGTCATATTCTCACCAACTATCTGGGCGCCGCTGACTTCAGTCCGGCCGTCGATGCCGGACCTGAATTGCGCGACGGCGACAGCCTGTTGGTCTGTTCCGACGGTCTGTATGACATGGTGGACGACGATACGCTGGCCCGACGCTTACAGCAGTTTAACGCCTCGGGTGATTCGTGTGCCGATCAGGCCGGTGGTCTGATCGCGCTCGCCAATGAGCGCGGTGGCAGGGATAACATCTCGCTGATTCTGATGATGGTGCGCCATGAGCCGGGATGACGATACGCCGGTCACCAGTGTTACCCGGCGTATGCCGTCACCAGCCGGAGTGACGCAACGCATGGCCGGCGCCGAATCGGTGACCCGGCGACTGGACGCTGCACCGGCGTTGGATGCCGATCAGCTGGTGGAGCAGGTGACGGCGAGGCTGCATGACGAGGCGGCACTCATGTCGGCGCTGCAGCTGCGGGCCGGTAGTCAGATTGCCGATCGCTACCGCGTGCAGGCAGGACCGCTGGGTGGCATCAGCGGAGAAGCCGAAATCTACCGTTGTCTCGACGAACGTACCGGCAGTCAGGTGGTGGTTAAACTCTACCGCCACGATATGGCGCCCAAGCGGGAGGTGTTGAAGGGCCTGCTCGGTCTCAACCATCCGGATATTGTCAGCATCAAGGATTACGGCAGCTGGACGGGACGTTTTTATGAGGCCATGGAGTACTGTGAGGGCGGCTCCATGGCGGACGTCATGCCGCTAAGCGAGCAGCAACTGCGCGAGCATATCGGGCAGATTATCAACGGACTGCGCTATTGCCACCGACAGGGCATCATTCATCGCGACATCAAGCCCAACAATCTGTTTTTCCGTGATGCAGCGCGCGACGAGTCGGTGTTGGGCGATTTCGGTATCAGCTCGATGCTGGATTCCGACAATGAGGGTGTGCGCGTTACGCAAACCGCCACCAACCTGACCCTCGACTACGCCGCCCCCGAGTTGCTCGATGGTCATAAGGTCGGACCCAAAACCGATTACTATTCGCTGGGGGTGACGTTGATCCACCTGCTGCTGGGCCATTCACCGTTCCGCAACATGTCCAACACGGATATCCTGGTGGCGCACCTGCGCGGCCGCATTGACTACCCGCAACAGCTGTCTGACGAATTCGAGCAGCTCCTGCAGGGTCTGTTGCAGATCAGTCCCGATAACCGTTGGGCTTACAGCCAGGTCCATGCGTGGCTTCAGGGACAGGCGATCATGCGCGATGATGGCTCGGCCTGGAGTGAACAACAGCCGCCGACCACGAGCGTCGGCTATCCGGGCTATCCGCAAGCGCAGACGCCGCAGCAACTGGCGCGGGTGCTGGAGCATTTCGATGCCGCGAGGCAGCTTTTCCGCGGTGATATCCGCCGCTGGTTATTTGATCACCACGATGCAGCGCTGGCCGAACGCGTCGAAGAGATCGAAGAAAACTACACCGAAGATCCGCAAACAGGGTTGCAGAAACTGCGCTTCCTGCTCGATCCGACGCTGCCGCTGCGAATACGGCAATGCGACGTATACAACCTGAACGATCTGCTGAATCTGCTGACTGCGAACGATGCCGCTATCAACGAAAGCATTGCACAGCTGCTGTTCGGCGGTTCACTGCTGGCCTGGATGGACACATTGAACAAGGTCAGAAACCGCCAGACCTTGCTCGAAAAAGTCTGTCTGATCAGCGAGAAACTGCGTTATAAAGACGCCGACCTTGCACTTTTCGCGTTGCGTTGCACGCTGGATCCGGATCAGCCGCTGCCATTGATCCGTGATATCGAGCTGCCGCATCCCGGTCAAATCGAAGTTGTGCTGCGTAAGGCGCCACAGGCGAAAAAGGCACTGGCACAGCGGGTGAAGGAGGGCTATTTCGAACAGTGGCTGCGTGCGGCGCAGTTTCCCGGCTGGGAAGAGGATGTCAGTTTTATCAGGAATTGCCGAATTGCCTACCCCCACGATGAAGCCTTGCTGACCCGCGCCATTCGCTGGCGTTTTCAACCCGACCAGCCTTTTCCTTTTGCTGGCAAAGGCATCAGCGATCCCAGGCAACTGGCGGCATTGATCGATGCTGACGAGCGCTCGCGGAATCAGGGACTCAAATTACTGGCCGGCGGCTGGATCCGGGCCTGGCTGGTGGCGACCGGGCGCCTGGCAAATCCGGATGCCCTGGATCAGGTGTTGTGGAACGGGCAAAGCAGCGAGCAGAGCAAGCTGGAAGCGGTTCTGCAACTCATGGACCCCGAATTGCCCAGGCCGCAACTATCGGTCAAGTTTTTACGCATTAACTTTGGCCGGCTGGATCAGGAGCAGCCGCGGTCGAAAACCATCGTTGTTCGTAATGCCGGACGCGGCCATCTGAGTGGTAACCTGCGCTTGCAGGATTATGATCGCGGTTTCACTATCGATAACAGCACCATAGAAGGCAACGAAACCGTGATCCGCCTCAGTGCCAGCTCGCTGGGCATGCCCGAAAACAGCAGACAACAAACCACGCTGAGTATATCCAGCAACGGCGGCGATCATACCATTAACCTCGCCTACCAGGTGCCCCGCCGGCAGCGACAGCAAGAAATGCCGGACCTGCAGGAGATTCTGCTGACGTTTTTTCAGCACGTCAATCCGCGCTATCTTGTCACGGTCGGCATTCTTCTATTTTTTATTATTAATATTACTTTCTGTCACGACGCCAGCGATATTCCGTTCTGACCTCTTTTCAGACGCTACACAGTCGCTCAAGCCCAGATCCAGGTCCGGATAGTCTGGCTCCACTCCCAGCCCAGTCCGCATCCGCGTGATATCCATTCGCTTTGACTCCGCCAGATAACTCTGCATCTCCCTGCTCAGGATTTGCCGCGCTTCCTCGCGTGAGATTTGCTCCGGCCGGGGCAGGCCGAGGGCGTCGGCGACGCGGTTGAAATAGTCGGTCATGGTGCTGGGGTGGCCATCGCTGACGTGTACCACGCCGCTGAAGTCGTCGCTGGCGGCGGCCAGGCAGGCGCGTATCAGGTCGTCCACGTGGATGCGGTTGCTGTAGGGTGATTCCGCTTCGGCCAGTACCGGCAGACGGCGCTCAAGTCGCTCACGGGGCAGGCGCCGGGGGCCGTATATGCCCGGCACGCGGACGATTGCATAGGGTACCTGACGGGCGTCGCACCATTGCTGGAGTTGCCGCTCGGCATCGACCCGCCGACAGGCGCGGTCGGTCTGCGGGTTTATGGGTGCGCTTTCGGTGATCCAGCGCCCGCCACAGTCGCCATAGACCCCGGTGGTGCTGATAAGCACCACTTTCGCCGGCCGTTGATTTGCCAGGCTGTGGAGCCAGTGGCCGATGCGCTGGTCGCTGTGGCCCGTCGGCGAGGGTGGTGCGAAGTAGAACACCCAATGCCCATCCACCGCTGGCGAGGGGTTGCTATCCAGGTCCATCGGGCGGGCGGTGATGCCGAGAGCCTGAAGGTGCCGGGCACTCGATTCACTATGCACCACGCCGAGCAGGCTGGGTGCCAGTTGTTTGATCTGCACGGCCAGGCGGGTGCCGACATAGCCGCAGCCAATGATGGTGATGGGTAGCATGGTGATGGCTCCGTTTCAGCGCAGGGTCTCCCTGGGGGGGCAAAGGTATGCAACCATTATCGGCGTGCTTTCGCTGCAAGCCAAGTGGCGCCTCTATCGGCCCCCTGCCAAGTCGAATAGTTAATCAAGCATGCCCTGACTAGGAGCCTGTCAGACTTGGGAACAATCTACTGCGCTGATGCCCCAGGGCACCATGCTCGCTACGATTGCCCAAGTCCGACAGGCTCCTAGACCAGAAAAAGGCGACTAAAGGGCTTGAGGATCAGGTCGTTACAGTTTTTGAGACCGAGTTTCCAACGGTCTGTTCCCGATACCTGCTGTTGTCGGTCAATAAAAAAAGGTATAATTCCACACTTATCGCATGGAGGGACGGCACGGTGTGCGAATATTCAACACCTGTCACGGGTGTTTGCTTCCAGGATCGTCTGGGTGGTGCGCCATGGTTCAGGCCAAGCGCCGTTTGTCTGCTGAGACGCGGCTGAGAGGAGTCCCCCTCGCACCGGGCATCGCCGTCGGGCGGGCCTGCTTCTATGAGCTACATACCGACGAACCCGATTCAATCTCCCGGGCAGGTCCACGGCGCGAAACCCAGCGTCTGGGTAATTCCTTAAAGTGGCTTGCACGTCAACGCTCGGCGCTGGCCCGTAGTGCAGAAGCGAAGCTGGGGCCGGAGTACGCAGAAATTTTCGAAGCTCATCGGTTGATGCTGGCCGATGAATCCTTTCAGTCACAGCTTCTGCGGGTCATCGAAGAAAAAGGCTGTAGGGCTGAAGAAGCGGTCGAGACTGAGCTGAATTGCTACATGGAACAGTTCGAGGCCGCCGACTCGGAGTATCTGCAGCAACGTGCTGCCGATATAAGGGAAATCCAGCAGGCCCTGCTGGGTTTTCTTAAGCGCAGGGTTGCCAGCCGGCACTGCGCGGATGCAGTCGAGTGCAGTGTCGGGCACTGCCGGCTGGGCAATGACCATATCCTCGTTGGCTCGGAAATGAGCGCAAGCCTGCCGATCGAAACAGACCAGCATACAATCGGCTTCATCGTTGAAAAGGGTGGGCCGAATTGCCACGCCGTCATTCTGGCGCGCGCCCTGGGTTACCCGGTTATTGGCAATATCCAGCAACTGCCCGGCTGCATTCCGCCGGACGCGCAGATTCTCGTCAACGGGGATACCGGTGAAGTAATCCTCGACCCGACTGAAGAAACCCTGTCCCGTTATCAATCCGCGTTCACGGCCGGCGGGCGAAGTCTGCAGCACAGCGAGCCGGTACCCGGCTTGAAGGTTATGGCCAATATCGAACAGTCGGCGGACGTGCACGATGCCATTGCTGCCGGTGCGGAGGGCGTCGGCCTGTACCGGACGGAGATGGAGCTGCTGGTAGCGGGCAGACTGCTGAGCGAGGCAGAGCAGGCAGCGTGTTATGGTGAAGTGGTCAGGAGTATGGCGGGGAAACCGGTCTGTATCCGGCTGCTGGACCTGGGTGCCGACAAGACCGCGGAATGGCTGGCAACAACGGGGCAGCGTGAGGCAGTGGCGGGACAGCGCGGTGCCCGTTTGCTGTTGGCCCGCCCGGAACTCCTGCGCGAACAGGCTCGGGCGCTCGTCCGTGCCGGTAAATACGGGCCCATTCACGTGCTTTATCCGATGATTGTCGACGTCAGGCAGTTTCTTGAATTGCGGGCCTTGTTCGATCAGGCGGTAGCCGACCTGCAGCCGAGCGGGTTACAGCATGGCGTGCTGTTCGAAGTTCCCGCAGCCTGCCTGGCTGCACGGCAGATCATGCAAGTGGCGGACTTCGGCTGTATTGGCACCAACGATCTCGTCCAGTACCTGTTTGCCGAAGATCGAGGTGGCAGGGGGGCGGCCGGTCATACCTGTTTCGAAACCGATGCTCTGCTCTGGGAACTGATACAACAATTATCGCGGGTCGCCAGTCAAGCGGGTAAGCCGATGGCTATCTGTGGTGAGTTGGCGGGCAATCCCGATTTGACCTGCCGTATCATGCAGGCCGGTATCGCTGCCATCAGCACCAGCCCCTCGCACATTGCAAAGGTTCGCCGGGCGGCGCAAATTTGAGCCCTTGGCTGCTAGAATTTCGCCTTGTATCCCAGGCTCATGAAATAGGAGGAACGGGTCTCGTAGCCTCCGGGTTCTTCCCTGGCAGACCACTCGCCTCCGGCCTGGATATCCAGGCCGTATTGTTTTCTCCAACGGTATTCCATTTTCAGGCTGGGTGAGGTCACCCACTGCACCGAATTTTCAGGTGTGTTGTTGCGGTAGTCAGCACGTAATTTTGGACTGATATTCCAAAAACGGTTTATGGCGTATTTAGTGTCGATGGAGGCAGAGGAAAGTTTTGAAGAATCGCTTACCCGGTGACGAAGATCGAGTATGTTTTTGTCACCTGCAATCATCATGTCCGAGCCGCTGAGTTTCAGATGATAAAAGTACTCGCTCAGGCGTGTGGCTGCCGTTGTCGAGACACCCGGTGTGGCGGCATTGGAAACATCCATCATGGCGACATCGCCGCTGAACTTGATGCGTTGAGAAAAGCTGTGAGACAGGCCAAGCGCCAGCGTGGCGACCTCATTGGAGCGGTCCTTGGTAAAATGCTTTATCCTGCTATCAGGAAGAATCCAATACCAGCCGTCGCTGCCGGCCATGGTTTGCTGCAGATATTTCTGTTGTTGTTTGCGTATCGGGCTGTTGCGGAAATCGAGTGTTGCGCTCAACGTGGTCCTGTAGGGCAGTTTCCAGGCGCCCGAGGTCATGAACGAGCCCAGTGAGTTCCCGAAAACGTCATAGTCGAGAAACATCAGCATTGACTGCCTCGGCTGCAGGTAGCGCACTGCGCCGCCGACCGACCGACTGGTAAGCTGCCCGTTATCCTGCTGTTCGATGAGATAGCTGTTCAGGTCCCACGCCCGTGCAAATTTACCCGTGACAGCATTGATTCCAAACATCTGTCTGGTGGCGTTGAACTTGTCTTTGGACGAAACAACCGGATAGCCGGCGACACCATTGAGAGTCAGACCGCCCGTCAAGCGATAATCCACCTGTATACCGTCGAATTCACCGAGCATACTGCTGCGGGCGCCAATGCGACTGCCAAATTGAACCGAGAGGCGTTGCTGGCCGACAGCAGGGGCGACGCACGGGCTCTCCCCTGTGTTGTCGTCAAGAGGCGTTGCGTTGAGGAAACCGTGCAGGCAGGGGATGCTGAGTTGTGGCTCGGTATTCTGCAATTCTGCCGGTCCAGGGGGGCTGATTTCCAGCTCCGAATCCAGCAGTGATGAATTGGCGGTGCTGCCGGGTTGATCGGTGGCAGCTTTTTCGTTACCGTCAGCTGGCTGGCTGGTGACCTGCGGGTCGGCGGTCGGCGCGCTGCTGGTGGATTGTGGGCCCGGCCTGCCCGGTATGGCACCCGCCCCGGCAGATAAAAGCAGCGTACCCGAGCCGAGAGCCAGCATACAGATCGTCACAGTAACAGGGCTTGCTCCCATGTTTCAGTCTTTCGCCTCCTGCGTTTTCATCGTGAGCTGAAGTGGCAGATAATACACTGATGATTCATGAAGGTTCCAGTATTTCTTCAAGTAATCTCTAGGTATGCTCTCAATGATAGCAGTAAATGCTGAAACCGCCAGTGGTACGAATTCTGCGGATTTTCATTCAGCTGCTCATCTAAGCAGGATTGTCGGTGTTGCGATCAAGAAACTTGAGGTGGAAGAGTGGTGCAATCCGGTCGGGCTGCAAACTGTGTCACAGAAAAGGTTATACGATCATTGCGTGACTCAGGTATTCGCCACACTGGTCAACTATTTTGCAGGCGTAGATGTTTCCGGATATGATGCCAGCCCAACTGCATTTAGAACGTGACTAAATTTAGAAAGCAGGCCCCGAACGGGGTCAACCGCTAAATCCAACCTCAATAATCAATAATATGGGTGATCAGCAATGAGATATTTATTCCTCTTTCTGTCACTAGCCGCCTTTGTCGCGCTGGTCCAGGCCGAAACAGTCAAAGGGCGTATCCAGGTCGTTTCGAAACAAGCCGCTACCATTCAAATCGACGTCAAGGGTCAAAAGGTTGTGGTGCGTACCGATACCGACACTCAGTTCGACGGTGCAGCGGGCCTCAAGGATCTCAATCCACCGGACCTGGTTGAGGTTGAACGTCAACCGGGCCAGGCCGCGACCAGGATCAAGAAGATCGTGTTTGGTCTGCCACCCGGTGTCGAGATCAGCGTGGAAGAGTTACTCAAAATCATGACCGGCGGCGATGCCTACAGTCTGTTTGACGCGCGCCCGGTGAAGCGTTTCGGCGATGCTCATATCCCGAGTGCCAGGCCGGCCTTCCCCAAGGATGAGAATTTCCTCAGTCTCCTCCCCGCCGACAAGGATGCGCTGCTTGTGTTCTACTGCGGTGGCCCCACCTGTCCCTATACGGGCGAGGCCGTGGGCAAGGCACAAGAGGCTGGCTACACCAATCTCAAGGGCTTTCAGGCTGGTCTCCCGGGCTGGAAGAAGTCCAAGCTGCCGGTGCACTCGGAGGCCACATGGCTGGCCAGGAACCTGAACACCCAGCACGTCATCCTCGACGTGCGCGACAAGGCTGCCAGCAGCCAGTCGCACATCCAGGGTGCAGTGGCGCTGCCGCAGACCGAGTTGCAGGCCATGACCCAGCGCTTCATCGCCGAGCAGAAGGTGCCGGAACTCCCGGGCGTGACTGACCTGCGTGCGCCCGTCGTGGTCTATGCCGACAGCCACACCTCCAAAGAAGCGCTGCTGGCCTACAAGGAACTGCGCAACTGGGGATACACGGGGACCACCGTGCTGAATGGCGGTTTGAGCAACTGGGCGGCGGCAGGTCTGCCGACAGAACAAGGCGCAGCGGCGACCACCATCGTGTACGAAAAGAAACTCGCCCCGGGCGCCATTGCACCGAAGGAATTTGTCGCGCTGGAGGAATCCCGTGACGGCGTGCTGTTCGTCGACGTGCGCACCGATCAGGAGGCAGCGGCCGGCGTCATCAGGGACGCACTTCACATCCCGCTGGAACAACTCGAGGACAGGTACGCCGACTTACCCAAAGACAAGGAGATTATCCTCTATTGCGCCAATGGCATTCGTGCTGAGATGGCTTACCAGACGCTCGATAAACTGGGTTTCAAGACCCGCTTCCTGAACGAAACTATCATGATCGATAAGACCGGCCATTACACGATGTGATCAGGCCCCGGCCATCATGCAAAGGCGAGAGTTCCTCAAGGTCAGCGCACTGTTCGGAGCATCCGGCGTCATGCCCGGTCTGCTCGGCGGCTGCTCGCCGCCGCCATTGCCGGGTACCGGCGAAGTCCGCACGACACCGACAGTGTGCAACATCTGTTTCTGGCAATGTGCTGCCACGCTGTACACGGAGGACGGTAAACCGTGGAAGGTTCTGGGCAATCCGGCCGATCCACACTGCAATGGCCGCCTGTGTACCCGCGGTACCGGCGGCATTGCCAGTTATAGCGACCCGGACCGTCTCAAGCGGCCCTTGATCCGGGTCAGGCAAGGCAACGCACAATCTTTCAAACCGGTGTCATGGGACGAGGCCTTCGCCTACATCGCCGGTAAAATGCAGACAATCGCTGATCGTCACGGTCGGGACCGCATCGCCTTGTTCTCCCACGGTGACGGCGGCAAACATTTCCAACGCATGCTGCAGACCTTTGGTTCGCACGCCTATGCTCACCCGTCCTTCGCCCAGTGCCGTGGTCCCCGGGAAATGGCCTTCGGCCTGACGTTCGGTGAAGGGGTAGGCTCGCCGGACCGTACTGATATGGGCAACTCGCGCTGCATCGTGCTCATCGGTTCGCACATCGGCGAAAATTTACACAACAGCCAGGTCCAGACCTTGACGCAGGCCCTGGAACGTGGCGCCACGCTGATTACTGTCGACCCGCGCTTTTCTGTGCCGGCGTCGAAATCCAGATACTGGCTGCCCATTAAGCCGGGGACCGACATCGCCCTGCTGCTGGCGTGGATGAACGTACT
>CBFDBP010000112.1:0-10258 GCA_965603065.1 uncultured Gammaproteobacteria bacterium | reverse complement strand
CCGCTGTAGCTGAAATTGGGGAATAGTGTGGCTTCGGGCGGGGTACGCGAACCCCCTGTTTTTTTACTTGTTAAATCTGTCGCTTGTTAGGCTTGGAGTTTTTTTGTTAACACCAGTTTTTTATTTTCTTATCTATCAGTTTGTTACAAAGCAATATGGCGTCCCCAAGGGGAGTCGAACCCCTGTTGCCGGGATGAAAACCCGGTGTCCTAGGCCTCTAGACGATGGGGACGGATTTTCTGGTGGAGCTAGGCGGGATCGAACCGCCGACCTCTTGCATGCCATGCAAGCGCTCTCCCAGCTGAGCTATAGCCCCGAAAAGCAAGCCGCGAACTTTACGACACCAGCCGCAGGCTGTCAATAAAAACGCCCGCGGCTGGGTACGCAGGATGCCGGATTTTCTCATGGGTTTTTCTGCTCGATCTTGGCCCAGGAGTCGCGCAGGGTCACAGTCCGGTTAACGATCGGCTTGTCATGGCGGTGCTCGGAATCCACGCAGAAATACCCCTCCCGCTCAAACTGGAAGCGTTCGCCCGGTTTGGCGCCGGCCAGGCTCGGTTCGAGGTAGCAATGGGCCAGGGTGAGCAGTGACTCGGGGTTGAGATGCTCCCTGTAGTCTGTACCGTCCCTGGCGGCATCCGGGCTGGGGTGGTTAAACAAGCGATCATACAGGCGCACCTCCGCTTCGATGCCGGTCCGGGCGGATACCCAGTGGATGACACCTTTGACCTTCCGCCCTTGCGGATTTTTCGCCAGCGTTTCCGGGTCATAACTGCAGCGCAACTCGATGACGTCGCCGTGGCTGTCTTTGATGACTTCGTCACAGCGGATGACGTAGGCGTTGCGCAATCTGACTTCGCCGCCGGTCACCAGGCGTTTGAATTTGCTCGGCGCTTGCTCCCTGAAATCCTCGCCATCGATGTACAGTTCACGCGTAAAACTCAGGGTGCGCGTCCCCATGGACTCATTCTGTGGGTGGTTGGCCGCCTGCAACTCTTCGACCTTGTCTTCAGGATAATTTTCGATGACCACTTTCAACGGGTGCAGTACCGCCATGCGCCGGGGCGCGTGCTGATTCAGATCCTCGCGCACACAGTTTTCCAGCAGGCTCATCTCGACATTGTTGTCCGACTTGGTGACACCGATACGCTCGCAGAAGTCGCGGATCGCGGCCGGGGTATAGCCGCGCCGCCGCATACCGGCAATGGTCGGCATGCGTGGATCGTCCCAGTCTTCTACGTGCCCCTCCTCCACCAGCTGCGTGAGTTTGCGCTTGCTGGTCACGGTGTACTGCAATTCGAGCCGGGAAAACTCGATCTGCTGAGGATGGCACTCGACCCCCAGTTCATCCAGGAACCAGTCGTAGAGGGGGCGGTGATCCTCAAATTCGAGGGTGCACAGGGAGTGAGTAATGCACTCGACGGAATCGGACAGGCAGTGGGTGAAATCATACATCGGGTAGATGCTCCACGCCTCGCCGGTCTGGTGGTGGACGGCACCGTGGCGGATGCGGTAGATGGCCGGGTCACGCATGTTCATATTGGCTGACGCCATGTCGATTTTGGCCCGCAGTATCCGCGAACCGTCGGCAAATTCCCCGGCGCGCATGCGTTCGAAAAGATCCAGATTCTCCTCTGTCGATCGCGTTCGGTAGGGACTGTCTTTGCCGGCTTCGGTCAGGGTCCCGCGGAACTCGCGGGTCTCCTCCGGACTCAGATCACAGACGTAGGCTTTGCCGCTCTTGATCAACTGCACGGCATAGTGGTAGAGCTGTTCGAAATAGTCGGAGGCATAGAACAGCCGCTCACCCCAATCGTAACCCAGCCAGGCGACATCCCGCTTGATCGACTCGACGAATTCGATGTTCTCCTTGTGCGGATTGGTGTCATCGAAACGCAGGTTACAAGTACCGTGGTAGTCCGCGGCGACACCAAAGTTCAGACAGATGGATTTGGCATGCCCGATGTGCAGATAACCATTGGGTTCCGGGGGAAAGCGGGTCGCGACACGGCCCTGGTTCTTGTTCGCAGCAAGATCCGCGTCAATGATATTGCGGATAAAATTGGAAGGTAGCACTGCTTCGTCACTGTTCATCATGTCTAGCCCTGTTCCACACGTTGACGGATATAATCCAGTGCCCGATCGATACGACGCAGGCAGGCCTCACGACCGACCAGATGCAGGGTCACGTCAATGCCCGGAGACGCGGCACGGCCGACAACCGCCACTCGCAAGGGTTGCGCCACCTTGCCCATTGCCAGATCCAGAGACGCGGCGATATCCTTCACCAGCTGGTGGAGCGCTTCCGGTTCCCAGTCACCCAACGCAGCCAACGCCGCCCTCATCTTTTCCAGGGGCTGTTGGGCTACCGGCCTGAGGTGCTTTTTAGCGGCCTTCTCATCGTACGCCTCAAAATCCCGGTAGAAGAATTCACTGATGTCCGCCATCTCCACCAGCGTCCTGGCACGCTCGTGTTGCGCCTGGACGACCCGGTGCAGATCCGGCTCCGGTGCCGGGTCGATACCGCGCAGGCCGAGGTGGTGACTCAGGTGGCGGGCGATGCGCCTGGCATCGGTATTGATAATGTACTGCTGGTTCAACCACAACAGTTTGTCCTGGTTGAACACGGATGCCGATTTGTTGACATCCGAGATGTCGAACAACTCAATCATCTCGTCCACGGAAAATACTTCCTGGTCGCCGTGTGACCAGCCCAGACGAACCAGATAGTTCAGCAAGGCCTCCGACAGGTAACCCTCGTCCCGGTATTGCATGACGCTGACCGCACCGTGCCGCTTGGACAGGCGCCTGCCATCGGCGCCCAGGATCATCGGTACGTGCGCGTAGACCGGTGGCTCGGCACCCAGCGCACGCAGGATATTGATCTGCCGGGGGGTGTTGTTGACGTGATCGTCACCGCGGATCACGTGCGTGATATCCATATCGCTGTCGTCGACGACCACGGTCAGATTGTAGGTCGGCGAGCCGTCGGTGCGGGCAATAATCAGATCGTCCAGCTCGCTGTTCTGGAACACTACACGACCGCGTATGAGGTCGTCGACCACCACCTCGCCATCCAGCGGGTTGCGGAAACGGATAACGCAGGGGGCGTTCAGCTCAGATGGCTCCGCGCCATCGCGGCAGCGGCCGTCATAACGTGGTTTCTCCTTGCGCTGCATCTGGCCTTCGCGCAACGTCTCAAGCCGTTGCTTGCTGCAATAGCACTTGTAGGCGTGACCGGCATCCAGCAACTGCTGAATGATGGCGTCATAACGGTCAAAGCGCCTGGTCTGATAGATGGGCCCTTCGTCGTACTCCAGCCCCAGCCAGGTCATGCCCTCCAGAATGGCATTCACTGATTCCACGGAGGAACGCTCCAGATCGGTGTCTTCGATACGCAAGACAAACTGACCACCGTGCTTGCGGGCATACAGCCAGGAAAACAGTGCCGTGCGTACACCGCCGATGTGCAGGTAACCGGTCGGGCTGGGGGCAAAACGGGTGCGAACTGTCATGGCGTCCCTACACTGGCCAAAATCGAGCGCGCATTGTAGCTTGAATGCAGCCGGCTGCCTACGAAGTGTTATGAAATGGCCGCCTTAACCATAAAGGGCACGAACGTGTCCTTTGTGGTGAGGCGTTCGAAATGAGCAGCTACCGCTTGAAGCGATTGGCGGAATAATGTTTCCTCAGCTCGGCGATAGCGCTGACACCATTGCTGGTGACGTCATAGATACGCCAGCCCTTGGATGAGCGGTAAAAGTGGAACAACAGGCGGATGTGCGGACCACCGCGATGGTAGAACTCGCCACCCGCCACCATCGTATAGGTACCTGTACGCCGAGGGACCGCCGGTCTGAATGCCGGCATACGCACATCCAGCATACCCATGCGCTGCGCCATCATGGAGAACACCCGGTCACGAATCCGGTTCTGGAAATGGCTGCGCTCCAGCGCGTTCAAGCGCGTGTATTCCGGTCCCGCCACCAGGTAGGCCATGTAGGCGAAATCAAAAAAGCGCGCCGCCTGATCCTCCATCAAAGCGATGATGGCAGCCGGATCACGCGGATCATCGACACCGGCCATATCCTGCATCCAGTACAGGCTGGTTTCCATCAGATCTATAGCACTGGGGAGCGAGCGCCGCAGCGGCACATAACCGGGTTCAGAGAAATAGGCCGACGCAGGGGGCGCCATCAGCAGAACGCCGAGCAGCAATACCAGCGGGGCCTTAAGCTTTTTTATTGAGCGGACCATCTGCCTACATCTCAGACAGGTTCCTCGCGCGGCATCACCTCACCGGTGACCACCGGCGCCGGCTTTTCCGGCGCCACTTCTTCGGCAACGAGGCGTTTCCCGGAAGGATCGGTAAAGCGGTCATTCAGCGCCTGCACCAAGTGGTTGGCACTGCTGATAATGGCATTCAATGCCTTGCGATTACGTCCTGTCCAGCCGGCGGGATCGGGGTCGAATATGCTTCGCCACAGGGTGATATTGCGCTTGAACGCCCTGCTCAGCCGTTCACCCTCTTCTTCGCTGTTTTCCTGGCGGATTTCCCCCAGCACCTTGCCGGCCGCCCAGCGGCGCGCCTGGAAGTGCAGGTACAGACCAATACCCGCCACGACAACCCCTGTTATCAGTATATACAGGGGTTTTGCCAGTGCCAGGTCGATGCCATGCGTTAAGGTCCTGGTCGCAGCAGGCGGCAGGAAGGCGATACCGACGCCGATCATAGCGGCCAGCAACAGCCAGCCGGCATCCCACATCAGCACCCCACGCCGCCAGCGAGCCACCAGCCCGCGCAGGGTGGGCACATAGTGGTCTTCAATTTCCTGGGCGCGTTTTTCCAATGCGCCGACGATGCGATAGGCTCGCTCGACACTCACCCGCTCGATGCGGTGGAGAATTTCGCTTAAATCCTGGTCGCGCTTCCACTCGAAGCGCCGCCGCAGGGCTTCATCTTCGATAGGTACGGAGGCTTCCGGATCGTAGATGCTGTAAAAACGCCCTGCGGTCAGTCCTTCCCGGGCAACCGCACGTTGCCAGGCTCCCACCACCTGTTCAGGATTATCCTCACGTGCCGTGGTATCAATCTGGTTGAGGATGTATAAAAACTTGCTGCTGTCGGCACGATCCTTGGTAGCGCCGACCAGGTGGGCGAGCGTATCACTCATGGCGCCCGGTTCGGGATGACGGGCATCAAAAAACACCAGCACCAGATCAGACAGATCTATAATGTGGTTGGTCAGGCGCAAGGTCGCCGAGCGCTGGTCGTCCGCGTCAAATCCCGGTGAATCGATCAGTATGCGGCCTTTGAGGGCTTCGCTGCTACAGGTTTTCAGCTGCAGGTAGGCATCAATCCGGTTGCCCTGACCGGATTGCACTTTCTCCAGTTCATCGCTGGTCTGATAGAAGGGAAAACGCGGATCGGCGTCCAGCGCCAGACCGGGCAGTGTGCGAACCTCTTTCTCGCCGCTGTAGCACACCACGGTAAACTTGTCGTCAACCGCCTGGTTACCGGTGTCCTGCAGGGGATAGGACAGGTACTGGTTGACAAAGGTCGACTTGCCCGCCGAAAACGTACCTAACACCGAGACCAGCGGCCACCAGGGAATCTGCGTCGCGTACGACTCACTGGAGGCGAGCAAACCCATCGAATAGCCAATTCGCGACAACTGGCGAAAGCCATCGACAGCCGACACCAGAAGCGGATTCTCTTCCTGCAGGTGCAGTTCAAGACTCTTCAGCTGTTTACGAATTGTTTTGTTGGGTCCAACCATGTTTGCTTCTCTAGGAAATTACCGCTCACCAGGGTGAAAAACTATTCATAAAACGCATTGGGCCGGATACATTATCGATACTTCTGCCCATCTGCCGCGTGTCGTAACCCATGTGGTATATCGTTTGGGACATGGAGTCGACGGACTCATCCATCTCCCGCATGGTGACCACGATGGCTCCCATAGCCTGATTCTGCTCTTTAATATCCTTACTCATCTGTTTCATGTACCCGGTCATCCTCACCATGTTCTTGGACACTGTATTCATATTGTTGGTGGTCGAAGAGAAATTCTGGTTAATGTTGACCATGCTCGTTGATATATCATTCATTTGAACAACAATTTTTCCGATATCATCCGTCAATTTGTAAATCAGGAAAAATCCATAAGCCGCCAGTATGATAAAGGCCAGCATGGACGGATAAACCACCAGTTCCCAGCGCCGCGCACTGGCTTCAAAGCTGCGCGCAAACTGGCTCATGTACTGAGCCATGTCGGTAAACAGGAGGTGTTCCGCTTCCTTGGCAGCTTCTTCGATAACCTCTTCGCTGCTATCGGCTTTTACATGCGCCCCCGTCTCGCGCTTTTCCACCATTCGAGGCTACTCCGCAATTAGACTGTGTGAGGAATGCATCAACTGCCCGCCTGTTTCAACCGCGTTTCAAGATCTTTGGCTTTCTCTGCATCCAGTTGATACATCGCACCGAGCAGTTGGCGTGCCCGCTCGGCATCGCCCTGCTCTATCAACAACTCAATGGCCCGATAATAGGCGTCCGTTGCCTGCACCATCTCTCTCTGACTGAAATAGAGGTTGCCGAGCTCTCCCCAGACTTCCGCCCGTTCGGGGTGGGATTCACTGAGGCGCCTGTAGGCCTGTTCGGCAGTGGGCATATCATGGCCCCAGTAATGTTGGCGTGCCTGTTCGAGCTGCGACTGGAAATCCGATTCGTCTGCAGCGCCGGCATCTGCCGAAACGGCCGCCGCTTTGGCAGGCTCTGCCGCCGCATCCTGAGGCGCGGTTTTTTCCGCTGCCAAGGGCCTGTATTCAGGTGCAGTGATAACACTGGCCGGTACCTCGGCGACCGGGTTATACGTTTCCTTTAACGCCTCCTCTGGCCCCACTGGACGATATTGATCGGCTGTGGCAGCGTCCGCGGTCTGCGCGGCAGGCTGTTCAACCGCAGCAGGCGCCTCAGTCATTGCTTCGGTTTGCGCGGCAGCTCCAGTGGGTGCAGTGGCAGACGAAGACTCCGTCACTACTGGCTGTTCAACGGCTTCAACAACTGGCTCGGTCGACTCAAGTGCGACCGTCCGTCCTTCATCATTCGTGCCTGACGCTTGCGCCGGCTGCGGCTCTTCAGTGCTGACAACGGGACTTTGTGCCGCTGCTGATGGTGCTCGTGTCACCTCGGTCTGTGCCTGCTTGTCGAACCATTGTGGAAACAGGTCCCCGCGATACAGGTAGATGAAAAACACCGCGACAAAAAAGGCGATCAACAGCCCGTGGCTGAAAACTTTCTGAACGATCTTCATAAGCGGTATGTCCTCACCCAATTCCCCGACCTACTGACGTGCTGAATCAGGCGCACGTTGTTGAGGTGCGCCTGTCGGCGCATCCGACTGCTGTTCGGGTGTCACCCGCTGGTAATCGGCGGGCACCGTGAACAAATGGTCAGGTTGCGGCGCGACACGGATATCGCGCAGTTCCCTGAAATAGCCGCCAGACAGTTCCTCGCGGATGGCAATCTGTAATTCGGGGTCATACCAGCGTGTCGATTGCATCGGCTTACTGTCCGGCCGCGTAGTCTTCATTTCCCAACGTTCCGTGGCACGACCACTGAGCATTTCGTCCCCCATCAGCCGTAATTCCGATACAGTGCCGTCCGGCCACTGTTCGCGTAACGGCGTATGCCGTTCCGCATCCATCCAGTGCAGGCTGCGCAAGGTCTTGCCTTCGTGGGTCAACACCATTTCCCACTTCGAGACCTCCCGGCCATACAGGGATTCGATGGCGAGCAGTTTGCATTTCGCCTCCCGAATACGGCTGCAGGGATTGCTGTCGCTGGGTGGAAGCATGGGGTTGGTCTGTTCCTCCTGCGGCACCTTGCGCTCCATATAACTCGCCTGTTCCGGCACCAATAGCAGCGCACGCTGGTTTTTCATGTCGTAGATTTCCACCTTGGTCTGTGAATCCTTCTCATATTCGAGACGCACCTGGTTATCTCCGACATAGATCTGTGAGTGATGCGTTTTCTGGCCGGGTGTCGACTTCACGACTTGCGCCGAGAACTGCACATTGGACGGACCTGCCGCATTGCCCGTCATGGCAAGCCAGAAACACCCGGCAAACAGAAACCCTCTGCCCCCTTTCACGAGCCTTACTCCTTTACTCCCTTAAAAACCCCCGGGACTACGGACCTACGCCACGCGCAGGTCCGCTCCCGGAAGCAACTTACTTGGCAGGTGCCGCCTGAGCTGGGGCCTGCTGCGGCGGAGCGCCATAAGGTACGGGTGCATAGCCAGGATAACCACCACCATAGCCAGGACCGCCCCAGGGGCCACCACCATAGCCGGGGCCACCACCATAGCCATAGGGGCCATAGCCATAGCCACTGTAGCCACGGCCATAGTAGTCGCCATAGCCACGACCGTAACCGCGGCCATAACCGCGACCGTAACCATGACCTCGGCCACCCCCACTCATGTTGAAGTCGAAGTCGCCGTCACCGAACATATCGCCGAGGCCATCACCCCAGCCATCACCCATCCCACTGCCATAGCCGCGGTCACCATAACCACCATAGCCGGGACCACCGCCCCAGGGGCCGCCGCCCCAAAAGGCTTGCGCCGAGCTCATTGTCAGTGCCGTAGCACCTACCAGCATTGCTGCCAGAACAGATTTCTTGAATTTAATCATCTCAGTTTCCTCTGATATGAAGTTAAAAATGAAGCACAGAGTTCACTCCTCCGCACAACCTGTTTTCCCCTGGTTTTGCCTTTGCAACGAAAAACGAGGGGAACTACGTTTTTCGCCAGCGAAACCAAACCCACCGCAAGGCTGGTGGAATGTCTGGTTATCAATTCAGTCTCAATCATCGCTCTGTTCACTGGTAGCCGGGATAGCCTCCACCGGGCCAACCACCGCCATACGCGGGTACACCGTAGGGCGTGCTTCCGTAGTAGCCGGGATAGGCGCCCGACGGATAAGCGCTACCGTCGCCACCGAAACTGCTCCCCGAGCGACGATCGTAGGGGGCCGTTGGCCTGACCGCAGGTGCGCTGCTGCTCTGTTGCACACTACGCGGTTTTTCATCCAGTGGCCGGTACTGGCCACTACCGGGCGGCTGCGTATACACCGGCGGCTGCCGCCGCGTCTGTCCCCATTGCTGAGCCTGGGGAGCCCGCTGGGCGCCATAGCTGTAAGCGGGCTGCTGAACCGCCCATGGGTTACCCGGATCAGTAGCCGGCAACTGGCGTTGCTGCTGAAGCTGTTGTGCCGGGTAGCCATAGGCGGGCTGTTGCTGCTGTTGAAGCTGCTGTGCCGGGTAGCCATAGGCAGGCTGTTGCTGTTGCTGCTGCTGAAGCTGCTGTGCCGGGTAGCCATAGGCAGGCTGTTGCTGCTGTTGGAGCTGCTGTGCCGGGTAGCCATAGGCAGGCTGTTGCTGCTGTTGGGTCGGATAGCCCGGTGCCTGATGGGCTTGCTGCTGGACAGGCGGATACTGTCCTTGCCACTGAGGCGCAGGGATCTTGACCGCGATGGCCTGCCTTGGCACAGCATTCCCGGACTCTGCTTCAAACCTTTCATCCTCAGCATCTCCACCACAACTGCGCACAACGACAATGACCAGCAGCAGCGCTCCAAGTCCCATACCAGCGTGGCGGATTTTCCAGAATCCGGCCGCCTGGGTGGCTGTTTGCTTGTCATTGTCTGCCATACACTCCTCTTTACCTTACTGGATCTGTCCGCCGCCAGCCTTATCAGCGGCCGGCGCGGGAACTTCGGGAGCTACGGGCTCCTGGTAGCCTGGATCAGCCCAGCCACGGCCGTAGCCATAAGGTGAAGGCGGTACCGGGTAGCCACCGTAGCCATAAGCCGGACCACGGGCCGGGTAACCGCCATAGCCATAGCCGGGACGACCCTGGTAGCCACGACGCGCACCACGCTCTTGCTGCTTTTGCTCCCAGCGCCTGTCCTGCTCGGCTCTACGCTGTTCCCACTCTTTCTCCATCGCCTCACGGCTCGGGGGCTGATAGTCATGCCCTGCAGCAGGGTACTGCTGCTCCATGCGCTGTGCGCGCTCGGCCTGCCTCTGTTGCCAGCGCTTGTCCTGCTCGGCTTTGCGCTGCTCCCACTCTTTGTCCATCGCTTCACGACTAGGCGGGCTTGGGGGCGTTGCCGGACCCGGGGGCTGCTGACCTGCTGCAGCGGGATGCTGCTGCATGCGCTGAGCGCGCTCGGCCTCCATCTGCTCCCAGCG
>CBFDBP010000111.1:0-10344 GCA_965603065.1 uncultured Gammaproteobacteria bacterium | reverse complement strand
CTAGTTATTAAACTGGCAATAAAATACCCGGCGTAGGAGCGCCGTCCTTCGGCGCGATATCGCGGCCAGAGGGCCGCTGCTACGCTGTCTGTTTAATTACCAGGTTAATAGCAAGCCGAACGACCGCGATCATTCCCTGGCCGGCACCGCCTCCGAGAGCTCTTCGTGCAGGTAGGTATCCCCCTTATAGAATCGCGCTCCCAGCACGAACAAGGTTGCCGTCACCAGCATTAACAGTGTAAAAAATTCGTAGTACTCGGCACCGGCCAGCTTACTGCCGCCGTCCTCCTGCTGGATAAAGAAATTCACCGCACTGGTAAACAGGTTTCCGGCCGCGATCGACATCATAAAAAAAGCCATAACGAAGGACTTCATGGTTCTGGGCGCCTGGGTGTAGGAAAATTGCAGACAGGTGATGGCGACCATCACCTCGGCTGAAGTCAGCACCACATAGGCAAGCAATTGCCACACTATGGATGGGGTGCCGCCCTGGTCAATCTGCACCTGAAGCCAGGTCGGGATGGCAAAAGCCAGCACTGTCAAAAACATTCCGATAGCTATTTTTCGCAACTCGGTCAACCGCCAGATCCGGTCAATGGCGGGATAGACCGCATAGGAAAACAGCGGGATCAATAACATCACCAATAGCGGATTGGCCGCTTGAATCTGAGCAGGTAACACCTCCACGCCAAACAGATATCGATCCATGTTCTGCGCTTGCAATACCCAGGCCGATCCAGTCTGATCGAACAAGGCCCAGAACACGGCGACAAACAGATAGATCAGCGACAGGCGCCCGAGAATACGCAAACCGTCGCCACTGAATACCTCCCGAACGAAGCCCATGCCTGCCGGCGGAATATGCACGAAGCGGTAACGGCCCGACCAGAACACCAGCGTTGCGATCAACATCAACACACCGGGTACGGCGAACGCCAAAGACGCTCCGTAGTTTTCCATCAACCAGGGTGTCGCCAGCATCGACGCAAACGCCCCCAGATTGATGGCGAAATAGAACCAGCTGAATACGCGCGACAGAAGGAACCCGTTACTTCTGCCAAACTGGTCACCGACATGCGCCGAGACGCAGGGCTTGATACCGCCCGCTCCCAAAGCGATCAAACCGAGACCTATCGCCAGCCCCACGCGGGTATGGTCGACAGCCAGCACCAAGTGGCCCAGGCAGTAAACCAGGGAGAGGACAATGATGGTGCGATACTTGCCCAGAATCCCATCAGAGAGCAAGGCACCGAGCAACGGCGTGAAATACACCGCCGAGACAAACAAATGAAACCAGCCTTTTGCTTCCGCCTGCCCCATCGTGTCCGGCGTCCCGGCGGGGCCCAGCAGATACTGCGTCATGAACACCACCAGAATGGCGCGCATACCGTAGAAACTGAAACGTTCGGCCCCTTCATTAGCGATGATGAAAGGTATACCTGTCGGTAGACGGGATGTCGCAACAGGCGCTGTACGATAGACTGATCCGCTCATATGTGCGCTGATGCACCGTTTCCGCCGGCTGCCCTCGGAACGCTTCAGCCACTGCAGCCGTTGCGGCAAAACAGCGCCAACACGTCCCGACGGTGTGTTTTCATACGTCACCCACGGTGCAATAGCTGGTGGCTGGCGTCCGTCGCCGTGAGCCGGCCGTTGTCAAGACCTGTGGCCGCACCCGTCAGCTGAAGCCCGAGGCAGACTACAGGGACTACTGCATACCCGACCCGCCATCTTCGGTCAGCGCGGCATGAGCGGCCGCCAGGCGCGCAATAGGAACCCGTGGACCGGAACAGGAAACGTAACTCAGACCGATGCTGTGACAGAAACGAATCGAATCGGGGTGCCCGCCGTGCTCGCCACAGATACCCATCTTCATATCCGGGCGGGTCTCCCGGCCCCAGCCAACAGCCAGCTCCATCAGTTTTCCCACCCCTTTGACATCCAGCACCTCGAAGGGATTATCCTGCAGAATGCCTCTTTCGTTGTACATGGGTAAGAACTTGTTCTCGGCATCCTCCCGGGAAAAGGAGAACGTGGCCTGCGTCAGGTCGTTGGTGCCGAAGGAAAAAAACTCGGCCTCCTCGGCAAGATTGCCGGCACGCATGCAGGAACGCACCACTTCCAGCATGGAACCGAATTTGAAGTCAACATTTATGCCGTACTTATCCTCTACCACGGTGTGCACTGCGTCGGCGTAACTCTTGACTCGATTCAGTTCCTGGGCGGTACAGACCTGAGGCACCATGATTTCAGGATGGACATCAAAGCCCTCCTTTACGCACTCGGCAGCCGCTTCCAGAGCCGCACTGATCTGCATGGAATAGATCTCCGGGAAGGAAATACCGAGACGCACACCGCGGTGCCCCAGCATGGGGTTGACCTCGTACAGGATGCGCACCTTTTTCAACATGGCTTCCTTTCTCTCGATGGCTTCGTCGACCAGGCGCGGGTCGGTCAGGCACTGAACATCGGGTTGCTGCCCCTCCTCCTCCCGATACATCACTGCCACCGCCTCCGACAGGACGTTCATGCCCAGAACGGTGTCCTTGAGATGGCTCAATTGTTCCAGTTCAGCCACCAGCTGTTGTTCGCTGGGCAGGAACTCATGAATAGGTGGATCGAGCAGGCGGATAGTCACCGGCCGTGGTGCCATGACTTTGAAAATCCCCTTGAAGTCTTCGCGTTGAATCGGCAACAGCTTGTCCAGCGCTGCCTGCCGGTCCTCGGTTGTCTCGGCAACGATCATTTCGATAACCACCGGTAATCGGTCTTTTGAATTGAACATGCGTTCGGTACGGCAAAGACCGATACCCATAGCGCCATACTTGAGCGCGCGTTCCGCATCGTGCGGCGTATCGGCATTGGCGAATACCTTTAGCCTGGCGGTTTCGTCGGCCCACTGCAGCAGGGTCTCCAGTTCCGAGGTGAAATCGGCTTCTATCATTGCCACTTCACCGAGGTAGACATCGCCCGTTGTACCATCGATGGTGATCAGATCGCCCTCACTGATGGCGTGCTCGCCTATGAATGCCTTGCGCATCTGGACATCGACATGGATACCCTCGGCACCTGCCACACAGGGTTTACCCATGCCGCGGGCAACCACCGCCGCGTGGGATGTCTTGCCGCCGCGCGCGGTCAGGATACCCTGTGAAGCAAAGAAGCCATGGATATCCTCGGGTTTGGTCTCTTCGCGCACCAGGATGACGCGATGCCCACCGCGGCCCTGTTGCTCCGCACGGTCAGCGTCGAATACCGCGTGGCCAACCGCGGCACCCGGTGAGGCCGGCAAACCACGCGCCACCGGAGCCGCAGTAGAGGCCGGATCAAGGCGTGGAAACAGCAGTTGCTCCAGCATCTCGGGCGGGATACGCAACAAGGCCTGATCCTTGCTGATCAATCCCTCGCGCACCATATCCACCGAGGTACGTACCAGCGCCGCGGTATTCATCTTGCCGTTGCGCGTCTGCAGACAATAGAACCGCCCGTTTTCAATGGTAAATTCGAAGTCCTGCACTTCCTTGTAGTGGGACTCCAGCCGGTCGCGCAACTCCTGCAAATCCCGGTACATATCCGGCATTTCTGTCTGCAGTTCCTCGATCGGCCTGGGGGTGCGGATACCGGCTACAACATCCTCGCCCTGTGCATTGACCAGGTATTCGCCGAACAGATTGTTGACACCCGTATCAGGGTAACGGGTAAAGCCCACACCGGTTGCACAATCATCGCCCAGGTTGCCAAACACCATGGTTACCACGTTGACCGCGGTGCCATTGGCCATTTCCGGGGTAATATTGAACTCACGCCGGTAGTCCACCGCGCGTTTGCCCCCCCAGGATTTGAACACCGCCTTGATGGCGATCTCCAGCTGCTCCATCGGATCGTCCGGAAACGATTTACCGGTTACCTGCTCCACCACATCCAGGAAGCGGTCGGAAATTTCGTGTAAATCGCGGGCGGACAGCGCCATGTCTTCCTTGACTCCGGCCTTCTCCTTGACGGCATCGAACTCGGCATCGAATGCCTCGTCCGGCACGCCCAGCGCCACCTTGCCGAACAACTGTATGAAACGGCGATAGGCGTCCCAGCCGAAGCGCTCGTTGCCGGTCTGTGCGATGAGCGCCTTCAGGGTATCAATGTTCAGCCCAAGATTGAGGATGGTGTCCATCATGCCCGGCATCGACATAGCCGAACCGGAACGTACAGATACCAGCAAAGGATTCTCACTGCCGCCAAAGGTCTTGCCGGTTTTTTCTTCCAGCGCCCTCATATCCTCGCGCACTTCATCCATCAACCCCACCGGCAGATCGTGCGCGGCATTATCGAGGTAAGACAGGCAGGCCTGTGTCGAAATAACAAAACCGGGAGGGACGTTGAGACCAATCTGGGTCATCTCGCAAAGGTTGGCACCCTTGCCCCCCAGCAGCATCTTGTCCTTGCCGTCACCCGCTTCGAATGCGAACACATACTTACTGGTACTGCTCATCTAGCCTCTCCTAAAAATAGAATATTTTGTTGAATTCGCCTGCGCAAACGCGCTATGGGGAAATACTAATCCAGAAAATCCAACTGCTCCTGGACTCTATTGACACCGGCTTTGGCACAAGCCTCGTCCTTGTCACCACCTGGTGCACCGCTCACACCGACAGCCCCGAGCAGCGCACCGCCCGCCCTGATCGGCACCGCGCCATCCAGCACCAGGATGCCATCGACCTCGTTCATTTCCGCGACTATTTCGGCACGATTGACCCGGAACTCCGACGAGCTGACGCCGGCCAGAATGACTGCATTGGCCTTGCGTTCTGCAATCTCGATAGTAAAGCGGCTGGCGAAGACATCACGCATGACCACTTGCGGCGCACCGCTGCGGTCCACCACCACGGCACTGACCTGATAACCCGTGTCAGCGCAGGATGCTACCGCCGCGCGGGCAATGGTACTGGCGAGCTCCAGCGTCATCAAGCGGGCATCCACTACAGAACTGCCGGAAATCGCCGTAGATGATAACAGAATTCCACTACAGACTGCCGAACTTAAACCAGCCGACAAACGCATGCTCACACTCTCCTAATCAGGACTGATAAAAATTTCATTGCATTCCGAGTCGATGAGCCGCTCCTTGGCGGGACGCTGCATCTTTTTTATGGCCGCCTCGCGTCTACTCGCGGTACTGCGACTGTGGCCGCTTTCAAGATAGACCAGCCGTTTCGGCCGACGGGCGCGAAAGTACTTGGCTCCACGTTGACTGGCATGTTGCAACACACGTCGATCGACGTCATTGCTTATCCCGGTGTACAGCGTGTTATCGCTGCACAGAATGATGTAGACATGCCAGTTCATTCGCCGGTGGTTCGATGAATCGCCGAACCACACCGCCGGCAAAGATAACTCGACTGTCCACGCTGGATTTTGTTATGCCGGCAGCTACTGAGCTGATGCGTGCTGCACTCACAGCGATAGCTGAAGCGCCGCTGGCGCCGCACAGGCACACCGCTCAGGTCGTAACGGGCTGTCACCCGCGGTTCGGCGCCCAATGACCGCATTACCGTCTTCCATTCCGCACCATGGGGCTGAATGTTGCGCAATCCGTACAAGCGGTCCGTCACGTAATGCGCCACTTCATGTGGCACAGTCTCAGCCAGGTTGTTTGCAAAATACTTGGCAAAAATATACGGATTGTAGCGAATGACGCGTTCCCCGCCGCGAACCCGGTACATACCGGCAGCACTGCCGGTCAAATCGAATGTCACAGCGACGGACCCCGGTGTAAACCGGAACATCTGTCGGGCCTGCTGGAGACAGTCAACTGTTGCACGACACACCTGCTCGTGCTGTTGTTCGTCGAGAGGCTGAATGATCACCGGGAGATCAGCAGCATACTATCGAGCCAAGGTTGACATTGCTTACCGGGTCAACTGGTAAAACTGCCGATTCAGATAATCGGTGATATCATCAACTTCGTCGTCACTCCAGCCCAGTCCGGTGTGAATGCTCCATGCCGCCA
The DNA here is from genome assembly GCA_965603065.1 of uncultured Gammaproteobacteria bacterium. Lineage (GTDB taxonomy): Bacteria > Pseudomonadota > Gammaproteobacteria > DSM-19610 > DSM-19610 > Thiogranum. Next base: position 4,340 of record CBFDBP010000111.1, on the reverse strand, counting down.
CCCGCTTGCGGAGTACATCGAGCGAAGTTACGTGCCGCCCATCGCGCGTATGGGCCCAGCTTTCATGGCACTCCATGCAGTGATTCTCATACAGTGCCTGACCGCGGTCGAACTCTGCCAGGCTCGCCGGCGAAGAAAAAGCCAGCCCAACGCATACGCCCGCGACGATACCAGGAATCTTCTTTTGCCGTGACAAAACTGCCATTGATCTGTTCTCCCTATCCAACAAAGCGCCGACACCTGCGCTATTATTGTAATAGAAATTAATGTCCAAACCCATCCCGGATTCATGGGCACGATACTTTCAGCACCGCCTCTGGAATCACATAACCGACACCCTGCATAGCAAAGAGGATACTCTCTACTATGGTCTCCACGTCAAAACGATCCGAATTCAGGACCAGATCGTAAAAACCAGCATCCTCGATGTCGACATCATAGAGTTCACGGATATACTCGGATCGTTCCCCGTCAACGTCCAGCACACGCTGGCGGGCGGCTGCGATGCCAAGATGTTCCCGCGCGGCGATCCGCTCCGCGCAACGGGGCAAGGTACCGACAATCCGGACACGGAAAGCCCTCTGCGGTCCCAGTATCAGATGGGCGCCACGGCCAACGATGACCCCGCCATTCCGGGAGATGCTCAATACAACCTTGACCAGGTGATGAAAGTACTGTTCACGGGAGAAACTTTTGCCGTTGATGAGGCCATGCCACCAGTCGCCTTTAATCCGTTTAACATGTTCATCCAGTGTTTTGACCAGATCGACATCAACATTGGCGCGACGTGCAACCCCCCGAAGAATTTCGCGGTCACAGCAGCGCACCCCCAGGCGGTCGGCGAGAAACTGGGCAACCGCCTTACCCTGCGCCCCATAGTTGCGGGAAACGGTGACGACATAGGTCTGACGTTTCTGCTCGGCAGACTTATTGCCGTTCTTGCGGTCGGCCATCACCGCAGCGCCGACCAGCGCGTCGATCAGTCGTTCCACGTTGCATTTCATAGTCACTATTATGACAGCCTGCGGTCCCATAACAACGGCAACCATCTGCCGGGACAGGTTTGTTGTTCCTGTCCATTGGCGGCGAATCGACCGGTGTCAACGCCATACTGCTGTTTTACTTGCAAAAGTGATGATTAACCTTGGGATGCAACAAGGAAATGACAGCGTGGCATGCAGACACCGAGGCCAAAGCAGCGCTTTTCAGAGTTTCCACCGGCTCAATGACCGCCATCCTGACAACACCCCTAACGACTTCCTGAACATGGCTTGAAAAAGCCCGCGTCGCTGAGTGCCTCCACGCATTGAGGCTCGGTTGGATTCACCCCTGAGCCGGTTCCGCCCCCCTGGTCAACGGATGTTTCCCGGGCCATTTGCAGCAGTTGTTGTGCGGCGTGACAGGCCGTCTGAGCACTGCAGCCACCCTGCAGACCACAGACCTTATCCACCAACAGCTCACACGCCGAAGGCGGCCGATGGCCGGCGACTTCACCCGTCTGCCCCGGCGACAAAACAGCCTGACCCGGTATGGCTTGACCACAACTGACAAAGAATGCCTTGTCCTGATCAGCTTCCTGGCACTGCCCGCTGGCGTGAGTCATGTAGTTGGGGTTGTCGTTTGCTTTGCGCTCCTGCTGCTCCATCTCGAGCAGTTGCCGCGCGGGTTCGCAGGCCTGTACACTGCTGCACTCCTGGCTCAGGCCGCACACCCGGCGCACCAGCCGCTCACAGGGGGAATAGCCGACAATCGGAACACCCACCCATTGCTCCGCCCGGGGCCGTTCCTGTTGACCGGGAAGCCGGCGGGAACCCAGAATGGCGGCATTGGGAACCGCCTGCCCTGAACGGATAATGAGTGTGGAACCATCCTGCAGTCTGTGTGAACCGTCCCAGAGCTGCGTCTCCACACCGCCCCTCAGGACGGTCGCCCGGTTGGTACGTGGATCGACCCTGACCTCGCCGCCACCCGCCAGCGGAGCCGACCACCCGGCCGCCTGCGACCACTGCGGCGCTACTGTGAACAACAGACAGACAGCCAATACCATGAAGCCGATCAAACGATGAAATATTGACATTTCCAGGCACTCCAAACCGTTTGATCAAGAGTGTAGCAAGCCCACTACCCGTCTAGCACCTGAATTTTTGGTGTAAAAGTGGTAACATGCTGATTGCGTTGTCATTTTCATTGCAATAACCGAGGTAACATGACATGTATTCTGTGGACGAGCTGAAAAAACAGAATGAAGATATTTCTGAGTTATGCGACGTGTTGTCGGTGCTTATTGGACACAGATCGCTGCATAACAACAGCTACGTCTGCGAACTCATGGCGCGCTTCAGGGAGAAGGTGTGGATGCACCTGGTGTTCGAGGACAACACCATCTACGCAGAGCTTACCCGCCACAATGACAAATCCGTCAGTGACACCGCCCGCGCCTTTCACGACAGCGCCAGGGAAATCAGGCGATGTTTTTCACACTATGTAAGACACTGGTGTGGACCTGCAGTCGATGATGCCGACCACGATGCACTGCTTAAGGAAAGCAGTGAACTTTTCCGCCTGGTCAAAGAACGGATTCATTACGAAAACGCACACATGTTCCCGCTGATCGAGAAACAGCAGTAATACGGCAATCAAACAAACCGGAGGAGCGGCCTCCTGGCCGCGATATCGCGCCGAAGGACGGCGCTGCTACGTTGCCTCTTTACGTATCAGTTCCCGATAAAGCCTCCCAGTTCCCGTTCGTAGCGAGGCTGGCTTTGCAGGAAGCCGCCATTGTGGTCACCCTGCATTTTCACGAACACCTTCGGCACAGCGGCAGCCTGATAGACCTTTTCACCCAGGTAAAACGGGATGATGTCATCCTCCGGACTGTGCAGCACCAGTACCGGGCAGACCACACCTTTGAGGCATTCCGCCGTATCAAAGCCATAACGCAGCACTATAAGCCGTGACAGAATCGGGAACAGGGATCTCGCGACGTCTCTTGCCGAACTGAAAGTTGATTCCAGGATCACGCCCCCCGCCTGCACTTCTGAAGCCAGTTTGGCAGCCACAGCGCCGCCCAGGGAACGCCCGAACAGAATGATATCTTCGCTGTCGAATCCCCGCATCTCGATCAGATAATGCCAGGCAGCGGCTGCATCCTGGTAGAGTCCCTGTTCACTGGGCGAACCCCGGCTCTGGCCGTAGCCACGGTAGTCGAATATCAGCACGTTCAATCCAAGCCGGTGAAATATAGCGATCGACTCACCACGATGAGAGATATTGCCGGCATTACCGTGCAGAAACAGCAGCACCCGCTTCGATCCCTGCCGTGGAATATACCAGCCATGCAACTTGACACCGTCTTCCGCACTCAGAAAAACGTCTTCATACGCCAGGCCCCAGCTTGCCGGCGTGGCGCTGAGCAGGCGGTCCGGAAAGAAAATCATGGCTGCTTGCTGCAGATACATCCAGCCGTTCAGGACGAGCAGGCCAAGGAGTATCACAGCAAAGCTGCCAGCTAAATTTCCGTTCACTCAACCACACCCCTTCCGGTCAATAAAGTCAGTAAGCTGCCCCTATACTACAACGGCAACTGCAGCGATTAGTATCCAGGAGCGAACAATCTGTTCAGGGGCAGGCGGGGCGGAGTAATGTATGCCAGTAACAATGGGAACGTGCTATCTTTGACGTCTTCTCATGTAGGCCGGACCAGATGCACCGGCACAGGGGCAAGTCGATGAATCGATTCAATATCCCGGCTATTATCAAGTTTGCAATCGGCATATTGCTGGTGCAGGGGGCGACTGCCCTGCTGGTAATTATGGCGCTGCAGGCCAACCTCAGCGAAACCTGGCTGCTGATGCTCTGTCTCGCGCTGCTGATCGGACTACTGGCGGCGCTCTGGTTCTCCTCGATCGCCAGTCACTGCAACCAGCAGACACTGACCAGGGCCAGTGAAAAGTTCAGCAGGGAGCGTGATCGGATTCGCAGGCAGAGTGAAAAAGAGAAGACCAAAGAGATCAAGGACAGTCACCGCCAGCTTCTGCGTGAAACCAGGCGCGTACAAAACCGCTCAAATGTGAAACTCGGTGCCGCACTGGCCGGACTGGCGACCGTGGGCGTCGCCCTGTTTTTTACCCAGTTCATGACGCTGGGAGTACTTGCCCTGTCCCTGACCGGCGGCGCACTGGTCGGTTATGGCGTGCGGGCGCGCCAGAACCATCTGCCCGGAAGACGTAAGACTCTCAACGGGGGCACTATAGAAAAGATGCCTGACGCTGCGAAAGCGGAGATACTCCTGCCCGCGGCAAAGGAAACGCAACACAAGAGTCCCTGGTGAACGTGCACGC
>CBFDBP010000110.1:0-10453 GCA_965603065.1 uncultured Gammaproteobacteria bacterium | reverse complement strand
AAGGTGAAAAGCTGTGTGTGGACAACCTTCATCTGGACATTCACTACACGCCGGGCCACACGGATGACTCCTACAGCTTCGTTTTGCCGGACCGGGTGTTCACCGGCGACACGCTGCTGATACGCGGGACGGGGCGCACCGATTTTCAGAACGGGGATCCTGCCGCCCAGTATGACAGCCTGTTCGGCAAGCTGCTGACGCTGCCCGAGGACACACTGGTGTACCCGGCCCACGACTACAACGGCATGACGGTGAGTACCATTGGCGAAGAAAAGCGCTATAACCCGCGGCTGCAGGTCGTTGACAAGCAGGCCTACATCGAACTGATGAACGGGCTTGAACTCGATGATCCGCAACTGATGGACATCGCCGTGCCTGCCAACCGCGCTTGCGGCGAACGCAATGCAGCCTGATAGCGCATTGCACATCAGCCCGGAAACTTGTTCCGGCTCAACTTCCGATGGAAAGGAGTAACACGACATGATCACAATCAACACATTACTGTATGGCCTGGTTGCCGGGCTGGTTGGTCTGAAAATCGCATTGCTCGCCGTGGCAGCGGTTCTTTTCGTATACACACTCACGGAGCGCACACGACAGCACGAGGCCGCGCCGGCGCCGGTTCGACGGAAAAGACTGGACGTACAGGCCTGACGCCCGCCAGTGAACGGACCACACATTCACAAAATATACAGCCCCGCAGCGACGGGTTCTGGCATTCTGGCGAGAACGGCAATACTGGCGTTGCTGTGGTGGGTCATCGCCCAGGGCCAGGCGAGCGCCTGGCTGATCGGGCTACCCGCCGTGGCGCTGGCTGCCATGGCGAGCGTTCACCTCGGTCGAGCTGCATCGCCAGAAATTTCCCTGGCCGGTCTGTCGGGTTTCATGGTGCTGTTTCTACGCGAATCAGTACGCGGCGGGATAGACGTGGCGCGCCGCACACTGGCACCGCGGCTGCGTATCCGGCCGGGTTTCAAAACCTACCGTATGCAGCTGACAGATCCGTTGGCGCGGGTACTGCTGATCAACTGCATCAGCCTGTTACCCGGTACGCTGGCAGCACGCCTCGATGGCGACCGGGTGGAGTTACACATGCTCGACGCGGGTGAAGACCCGGATCCCGATTTGTTCCGGCTCGAGCAGGCGATCGCCAGGCTGTTTTGCTTACCCCTGGAGATCAGCGATGTCTGAGTTACTCACCGTTTCCGCACTCGGCCTGATGCTCAGTCTGTTTCTCGGCCTGCTAAGGGTCGTGCGCGGTCCGAGCACGGGTGATCGCATGCTCGCGACGCAACTGATTGGCACCGCCGGTGTAGGTTTGTTGTTACTGCTCAGCCTGTTGCTCAAGCAGACAGCGCTGATAGACGTGGCGCTGATACTTGCACTGCTCGCGGCTGTCGCTGCGGCCGCATTTACCGGTCAGCAAAGGGAAACCGGCGATGATTGATGCGATGTCTTCCCTGCTGATTGTGTCGGGGCTTGCCTTCTACCTGGCCGGCAGTATCGGCCTGCTGCGCCTGCCAGACCTGTACTCCCGACTTCACGCCTTGACCAAGGCCGACAACCTCGGCCTGGGTCTGCTGACAGCCGGCCTGGCGCTGCACGCCCAAGACCTGCTAATAGCGCTAAAGCTGGTACTGATCTGGCTGGCCGTGCTCGCCGCCAGCGCCGCCAGCGCGCATCTGATCGCACAGCACGCGCGCCACCGGGAGACGCCATCTTGAATACAACAGCTTTGCTGGTGCTCGACGTATTGCTGGTGTTTTCATTGCTGAGTCTCGCCGCGGCCGCCCTGGCCACTCGCGATGCGCGCCGCAGTGTCATTTTATTCATGGCTTTCGGACTTGTGCTGGCAGTGGCCTGGGCGCGCCTGCTTGCACCGGATGTCGCTCTCGCGGAAGCCGCCATAGGCGCCGGTTTATCCGGTGCGCTGCTGCTGGCTGCCGTGCGCGAGCAACCCCGCCGGGCATTGTCCGGTGACGCGAAGCCTGTTCACGAGCGCGAGCGCACGAGCATCGATGTGACGCTTCAATTGACGGTCACGCTATTGTGTGTCGCAGTGGCCGCCCTGCTCGCGTGGGCCCTGGCGGAGGCTTTCGACCGTGGACCTCAAGACACGCTGGCACAGGCGGTCAGCGAAACTCTTGCCGCCAGCGGGGTCAGCAATCCGGTCACCGCCATACTGCTCAATTTCCGTGCCTACGATACGCTGCTGGAACTGGCGGTGCTGCTGACCGCGGTGCTCGGCATCCTCGCCCTGGGGCCTGCAAGGCCCGGCTATCAGGCAGCCGGCCCCGTGTTCGACAGCCTTGTCCGCTGGCTGGTCCCGGTGCTCATCCTCACTGCCGGTTACCTGCTCTGGGTGGGCGCCCACGCGCCGGGCGGCGCCTTCCAGGCAGGCGCCACACTCGCGGCCGCCGCTGTGGTATTGCGCCTCGCGGGCCATCGCACTGCGGGCTTACCACCTGGGCGAACACTGCACGTCGTCATGGCCGCGGGTGTGGGCATGTTTCTGGTGGTGGGTTTGAGTCTGCTTGTGCTGGGACGTCCGTTCCTGGGCTACCCGCCGGCCTGGGCCGGTGGCCTGATCCTGCTGATCGAAAGCGCGGCCATGCTGGCTATCGCTGCAACGCTGGTACTGGCGTTTCTTGGCGGTCGACCGCAACCGGCGGCGGGGCTCAGCGGGGAGAAAAGACAATGCTGACAGCGCAATGGCTATATGCCATGACTGGTTGCCTGATCGTGGCATTGGGACTGCGCACGGCACTGCTGCACGCCGTGCTTTTGCACCGGCTGATCGGCGTCAATGTCATGGGGGCAGGCGTTTTCCTGATGCTTATCGCTGTCGCCTACCGCGGTCCCGGGGTAGCACCGGACCCGGTGCCGCATGCCCTGGTGTTGACAGGGATTGTGGTTGCGGTGAGCGCAACCGCGCTTGCCCTTGCACTGGCCCGACGTCTGACTGGGGAGCAAGACAATGGCTGACACGCTGATCTGGCTGGTCGCAATACCGCTGGCCGGTAGCATCGCGACACTGCTGCTGCCGCGCCAGGCAACAGCGCTCGTGTATGTCGCTGCCGTGGCAACCACCGCTGTTGCCGGCACGCTGCTCTATGGCGTGGGCAGCCAGGGCCCGGTGAGCTACGAAATCGGTGGCTGGACAGCCGGGCTGGGCATCGCGCTGCGCGCCGACGGCCTGTCTGCACTAATGTTGATGATGACCGCCCTGGTAGTGCTGGCGGGTAGTGTTTACGCCAGCGCCTATTTCAGCAAAGCCGCTGAGCGCGCCCGCTTCTGGCCCTTGTGGCTGTTGTTATGGACGTCATTGAATGCCCTGTTACTGTCCGGCGACCTGTTCAATCTTTATGTCACGCTCGAGCTTCTAGGCCTGAGTGCGGTTGCGCTGGCATCCCTCGGCGGTAAGCTTGCGGCTGTGCAGGCGGCGCTGCACTACCTGCTGGTGGGACTGCTGGGTTCGATGATGTTCCTGGCCGGTGTCAGCCTGATCTATGCCGGCTACGGCACACTGGACTTGGCAACGCTGACACACGCCGTCGAGCCCGGACCGGTGGCGTGGACGGCACTGGCACTGATGACCGCCGGCCTGCTGTTGAAGACCGCCCTGTTCCCACTGCATTTCTGGTTACCGCCGGCACACGCCAGTGCGCCGGCACCGGTCAGCGCTGTACTGTCCGCCCTGGTGGTGAAGGCGGCTTTCTATCTGGTGTTGCGCCTGTGGCTGGATATTTTCGCGGACCTTGTGACACCGGCGGCTGCCAATTTACTCGGTATCCTGGGTGCCGGTGCGATTCTGTGGGGCTCCTGGCGTGCGTTACGCACGGAGCGGCTCAAATTGCTTGCCGCCTATTCCACCGTCGCCCAGCTGGGGTACCTGTTCCTGTTCTTTCCCGTGCTGCAGGCCTTGCCGCCCGGCCCGGCCCGTGACGCCGCCCTTGGTGGGTTGGTCATACTCGCCCTGACCCACGGCTTTGCCAAGGCCGGCCTGTTCCTGGCGATCGGTATCATACAGCAACGCAGCGGACATGATCGCATTCGCGAACTGGATGGCACCGCCCAGCGCCTGCCGGCCACCACGTTCGCCATCGCACTGGGCGGCGTTGCCCTGATCGGCCTGCCGCCCAGCGGTGCCTTCCTCGGCAAGTGGCAGTTACTCGCAGGCTCCTTTGCAACCGGTCAGTGGTTGTGGATCCTGGTAACCATGGCCGGCTCGTTGCTGGCTGCCGCCTATATGTTCCGAGTGATCGGCCACGCCTTCGGCCACCAGCCCTACCCGCGGCGGCCGGTCACGGTGGCACGCGAGGAGTGGCCGGCGCTGATCCTCACCACCCTGGCGGTGGCCGGACTGGGCCTCGCCGGTGCCCCGGTGTGGGGCCTGCTGGAGGGCGGCGCATGAACTTCGATGCCGCATTACCTTTACTGGTAGTGGCGAGCTCGCTGCTCCCAGGACTGGTGATCTTTTTCCTGCGCGAGGACAGTCACCGGCTGCGGACGCTACTCAACCTGGCCGGTGCCGGTGGAAAGGTGGTGCTGGTCGGCGTGATGATCTGGGGCGTGTTTCATGAACACAACTACGAGACACGCTGGACCCTCGCGCCCGGTCTGGAGCTGGTGCTACACGCGGATACGCTGTCGGTGTTGTTCGTCAGTCTGTCCACTGTGCTGTGGCTGGTTACCACCGTGTATGCCATTGGTTACCTGGAAAAGTCGCCGCATCGCAGCCGCTTCTTCGGCTTCTTCAGTCTGTGCGTTTCGGCCACCATCGGCCTGGCGCTGGCGGGTAACCTGTTTACCTTCGTCATCTTTTATGAATTGTTGACGCTGGCGACTTACCCGCTGGTCGCGCACCGGGGTACACCGGAAGCCTTGCGCGGCGCACGCATCTACCTTGCGTACACCCTGGGCGGGGGCGCCCTGTTATTGATCGGCACCGTGTGGTTGCACGCCATAGCAGGCCCCACGGCGTTTATCGAAGGCGGTGTCCTCAGTCAACTGCCGCTTGAAACTCACGGCCAGTTGAAAGTGATATTCCTGCTGCTGCTGATCGGCCTGGGTGTCAAGGCGGCACTGGTACCGCTGCACGGCTGGTTACCACAGGCGATGGTCGCACCGGCACCGGTAAGCGCTCTGCTGCACGCGGTCGCCGTGGTGAAAGCCGGTGCTTTCGGTATCGTGCGCGTAGTCTACGACGTGTACGGTGTCAATTTTGCCGACCAGCTCGGCTTGCTCGCCGTACTCGGCGTCGCTGCAGCGATTACCATCGTTTATGGATCGCTCAAAGCGCTGTTCCAGGATAATCTGAAAAAGCGCCTCGCTTACTCGACCATCAGCCAGGTGTCCTATATCGCGCTGGGCACGGCTATTCTCGGGCCAGTCGGCACCATCGGTGGCATTGTCCACCTGGTCCATCAGGGCATCATGAAGATCACCCTGTTTTTTGCCGCAGGCAATTACGCCGAGACACTGGGTATCCACAAGGTCAGCGAAATGAACGGCGTCGGCCAGCGCATGCCCGCCACGACCCTGGCATTCAGTATCGCCGCCCTTGGCATGATCGGCATCCCCCCCGTCGCGGGCTTCATCAGTAAATGGTACCTGGGACTGGGCGCGATTGAAGCGGGCGTGGCCGGCTGGGTCATACCGGTACTGATCATCAGCAGCCTGCTCAACGCGGCCTACTTCCTGCCGGTGTTGTATCGCGCCTGGTTCTGCCGGCCCGCACCCGCCTGGCCGGCCGAGCACATTCCCGCCGCCCGCTATGAAACCGCCGGTGCCCTGTTATGGCCACCGGTCGTGACCGCCGGCCTGGCGCTGGCCGCCGGCCTGTTTGCGGCCGCACCTTACAGTCCGCTGGAATGGGCCGGCCTGATTGCGCAACGGGAGTACGACTTGTGAATAGCGTCCTGTTGCTGATGATCTGGTTGACGCCGTTACTGTTGACCCTGCTGGCGAAGCAGCGCTATGCACACTGGCTGTTGCCGCTGGCAGCAATACCGGCGTTACTCGCAGTCGCTGTATTACCGGTCGGCACCGCTGTCTCATTGCCGTGGCTGCTGCTGGGCAGCGAACTCGGCATCGATGAGACAAGCCGGGTATTTCTCGGCTTCAGCAGCCTGCTCTGGCTGCTTGCCGCTGTCTATATCGCCGGGAGCCAGGACGCTGTTGCCGACAGCGGCCGATTCCGGGTGTTTTTCCTGTTTACCATGGCGGGCAATCTTGGCCTGATCGTCGCGCAGGATATGGTCAGCTTTTATTTCGGCTTTGCCCTGATGGGGCTGTCGGCGTATGGCCTGATCGCACATTCACCAAGCCGGCGAGCCAGACGCGCGGCGCGCACCTACCTGGCCTGGACCATCGCCGGCGAGCTGTTGCTGTTCACGGCCATAGTACTGCTGGTGGCAAGCGGCGGTGGAGCACTGACCTTCGACGCGCTGCAGACCCTCCCGCGCTCACCGCTCATCATCCTGCTGCTGATTGCCGGGTTCGGCATCAAACTGGCCCTGCCCCTCCTCCACTGGTGGCTGCCGCCGGCTTATGCGGTCACACCGGTGGCGGCGGTCGCGATTTTCAGCGGTGTGATGATCAAGGCCGGCTTGCTCGGCTGGTTACGTTTTCTGCCACCCGGTGACGCCACGCCAGTCGGTTGGGGAACGTTACTGATACTGATCGGCGCGGCCACCCTTCTCTTCGGCGTCATCGCCGGGCTTGTGCAAAAGCGGCCACGCCTGTTGCTCGGTTATTCCAGTATCAGCAAGATGGGCGTGCTGACGAGCGGCCTGGGCGCCGCGCTGGCCTTTCCTCCGTCAGCGCCGTCTATTGTTGCTGCACTGCTGATTTATGCCACTCACCACGCGCTGGTCAAGACCGCATTGTTTCTCGGCCTCGGCCTGGTTGAACGCAGTGGCCTGCGGCTATCGCTGCTGATCGGGCTCGGCTTCCTCGCATTGGTATTGGCCGGCGCCCCCCTGACCAGTGGCGCGCTGGCAAAGTCAGCCCTAAGTGGCAGTCTGTCAATATCGGCGCCTGTCCTGCTCACATTACTGGCGGCATCCACCCTGGCAACAACGCTGCTGATGGTCCGGTTCATGTTTCTGCTATGGACCAGGCGCCGGCGTGAGGCCATGCCAATTCCCATGATACCGGTCTCCGCCTGGCTGTGCCTGGTCGCGGTGATCACCGCGCTGCCCTTCCTGCTTGCCGGTATCGACCGGCTGATGATTAACGTTATTCCGGTTGCACTCGGTCTGTTACTGGGGCCGGTGCTGATACTGGCAGGGGCCCGTCTTTCTTCATACCGCACTGGCCGTCGCAAACGTATTCGTATTCAAGCTTTTCCGTTCCGAATTCGCACAGCGCTCAGTCATGTGTTGCAGACAGCTCGAGTCAGCAGTGAATTGCGGGTCACCGCCTGGGCGAGCGCTGTTACAGATCGTCAACGGAAATCCGCTGAATGGCTGGCACGGCTGCAAAGCCGTACCGAAACTGCCCGTCGTCCGTTGACGGGAGCCCTCTGGCTGGGCATTGGTGTCTGGCTATTAAGCGCCCTTGTCACCACGACGTAAACACTACCGTTCAGGAGAGCAACAATTTATACAGTTCCTTCACATATTAAGCGGGATTGTGCATGCCTGTGCTGTTCTTTCAATTTGAACTATAGTGAAACGAACACTCCGCTAACGGTGCCAGTGATCCATGTCCAGTCTCAATTTTAAACATCTGCGTTACTTCTGGGCGGTGGCTGCCAACGGATCCATTACCCGGGCAGCGGATATTCTCCACCTGACGCCCCAGACGATCAGCGGTCAGCTGCGCGAGCTTGAAGAGCAGCTGGATATAAAACTGTTTGAAAAAAGCGGTCGTAATCTGGCGCTGACCGATTCCGGACGACTGGTGTTTTCCTATGCGGATGAAATGTTCCGCCTGGGCAACGAACTGCAGGATGTGCTGCAAGGGCGCATCCCCGGCACGGCATTGACGCTCAATGTCGGTGTTGCCATGGTCGTACCCAAACTGCTTGCTTATCGCCTGCTCGAACCGGTATTGGCGATGGATGAAGCGGTGCGGCTGGTTTGCCAGGAGGCGCCCCTGTCGGAGTTGCTGGCCGACCTCTCGGTGCACAAACTCGACCTGGTCATAGCCGATTGTCCCCTGAGCCCGACCCTCAACGTGCGCGCTTATAACCACCCGCTCGGCGAATCCGGCATCAGTTTTTTTGCGGCGCGGCCGGTAGCCCGCAGGTATCAGAAAAACTTCCCGCTGTCGCTGGACGGTGCGCCGATGCTCATGCCCACCGCCAGCAGCGCCCTGCGCCGGATGCTGGAACATTGGTTTGAAGCCAGGGATATCAAACCCTTGATTGTTGCCGAGTTCGATGACCGCGCATTGATGAAAGCGTTCGGCGAAGCCAATGCCGGCATCTTCACCTCACCGACAGCTGTCGAGGATGATGTGGTCGCCAAGTACGGGGTACGTGTGATCGGCCGCACCAGTGATATCAGCGAAAGTTACTATGCGATATCCGCGGAACGCCGTATCAAGCACCCTGCAGTCTCAGTGATTACCAACGCGGCCCGCAGTGAACTGTTCACCACCGCCTGACGGTCATTTCACTACTATCTCTTGATACTGTCACCAACCTGTTAGTGTGCAGGCCTTTATTCAGCACGCTAATTTTAACACTTCGGGTTTTTCGAATATTTCACAACCGCATTTCGAATTACTTCCCGGGCACCGGGCAGCTAATCTTGTGGTCAGAGCATCAGGACACTCACAGAGGACATGACCATGAAGATTGGCATTCAATGCAGAGGCTTTTCGCTGACCAGTGCTATCGCCGGACAGGTACACAAACGTCTGGACTTTCTGTTAGGGCGCGGAATCAGACGAATACGGCGGGTAGACGTCATACTGTCTGACCTGAACGGACCGCGTGGCGGTGTCGATAAACGCTGCCTGATCAAAGCCAGTATTGACGGTCTTCTTCCCGTCGTCATCGAGGACGTCCGATCGGATCTCTACGTCGCTATTGACCGGGCTGCCGGACGTGCCTCACGTACCGTGCTACGCCGCATGGCACTGGATAACAGCAGGCGCTGCGCAGAAGCACATCGCTGGCTGGCGGAACAGCGGAGACGTGACAAGCAGGCATCTGTTGCCGCCTGAACGCTTATCCGCACATCTGCATTTCGGGGAAATCAGTCCGCTGCAGTTATTGCATTATCTTTTGCAATGGGGAGCGTCAGAAACACTGCCCTGCAACCACTCGATACACGTTTTGAATGTTTTCCCTGGCACACTGACTATGCGGAGTCACTGACGAGCTGGCAGAATGGTCAGACCGGTATTCCGATCGTGGATGCCGGCATGCGCGAATTATGGGCGACCGGTTACATGCATAACCGGGTACGCATGATCGCTGCGTCTTTGCTGACCAAGAACCTGCGTATACCCTGGCAGGAAGGCGGGCGTTTATGTTCGTCGCTGGGTGCCTGAGCTGGCAGGCCTGGAGAATAAATACATTCATCAACCCTGGTCGGCCGAACCGAATACGCTGGCAGAGGCGGGCATCCGTCTCGGTAGAGAATACCCCGAGCCGGTGGTCGATCTGAAGACCAGCCGTAAACAGGCATTGGCCGCCTGGGACCGTGTCAAACGACAGTCTGCCTGAGCGCGCTTGTCTCTTCTACTTCCTGCAGCCCCTCAAATTCCAGGCCGCGCGTGCTCAATGCAGCGACAAGGCCTGAGAATGCTGCCTCAACTGCGGACTGCTCACCGCGAAAGCCAAGCTCTATCGAAGGGATGCTGCCCAGGTGCGGCAGGCTGAATAATTTCGCACCGCCAAGACCGGCAGACAACTCATCCATAAGCGGCACCAGGTCTGATTCGCGGACATGAAATACCCTTACCGACTTCTCCAGTTCCCGTACTGCGTCGTGCGGGTAATAATGATCCAGCACCCAGTCCAGCATAGGCCAGGCCATGGACGGGAATCCGGGAAAAAAGTGATGATCGTACAGTGTAAAACCCGGAATCCGGTTATGCGGATTAGGTATTAACAGGCAATCTAACGGCAGGTCTGCCATGCGTATACGGTTGGGATAAGCGTCCTCGCCGAACCGGTCTTCAATCATGGCAGCAGCATCCGGGTGTCTGGCCAGACCGGTGCCGAATGCCTCGGCAGCAGCCTGCCGGGTCTGATCGTCCGGCGTGGCACCGATGCCGCCAAAGCATAACACCGGCAGGGCATCCAGTTGGCTCAGCTGTAATTCATGCACCAGGCGCTGCCGGTGATCGCCCACCACTCTCGACCATCCGACCTGCATACCACGCGCCTGCAGGACTTCAATAACATGCGGCAAGTGCTTGTCGGTGCGCTTGCCACAGAGTATTTCGTCGCCGATAACGACCATACCAAACTGCATGACATCGCTCATGA
>CBFDBP010000109.1:0-10471 GCA_965603065.1 uncultured Gammaproteobacteria bacterium | reverse complement strand
ATGCCGGTATCGAGAACAACCCGCATCAGCCCGCCAGGGCTTCTTCAATCGCCTCAAGAATCTCTCTCTGCGAGTGTGCGCGATTGCGCTCCTTGACATCCTCAACCGTCAGGTCAAACAAACGAGCCAGCACCGCATCGTCCACAAAGCGAGACAAATCACCCTTCTTGCCACCGGTACGGGCGAGGTACAAGCGCAGGGCACGGTCGGTGTCTTCAGGCACCATAACAGACCAGCGAATATTGCTCATGACAGGCTTTCCATTCAGAACTTATGATAGGAGTATATGCACATATACACATAAGCACAAATAGTATCTGGTCTTAGACCCTACCACCTTCACGAGCACGAATAGGAATTCGCCACCCACAGGTATTAGCCACATCCTCAAGGGAATACTGATTGAGTGTGCCGGATGGGCACATGCGATCACATACCCAGAGATATGGTTACGTAGGTATTATTTTAAGGGGCGTCCGTTGCGAGTGCGTCGATTTCCTGCAACAGCCGCCTGTACTCGGGCGACTCCGATTCGGCGTAATTGAAGTTTTTGAACAGGCCGGTCAGCCGGGTAAAATACTCGCGCACGGCGGCCTTGTCCGTAAAAGCATAGTCACGGGTCACCAGTGCGTAGACCCTGGCGAACGCGACGCGCTGACGTTCGAGCGACACCGAAGCATCCACTTTGTCGAAGGCGTCCTGCTGCAGATAAACCATGTCCAGGAACAGGGACTTCTGGTAGGTCACATAATCTTCGGTCGTAACACCTTCCTCCCCGGTCACCTGCATCATCTGCTGCACGGCGTCACCCTGTTCCAGCAATGCCTGCATCGTTGCCACCTGTTCCACCCAGGCCGGATCGACATTCGCCGAGAACCAGGCTGCGAGTTGTTCCAGATAACGCGACCAGGAGATCAGCGGGTCGATCGCCGGATAGAAACGTTTATAGGCGCGGTCATACGACAGCCCGAGGAAACACTTCACCGTGCCCAGTGTCGACTGGGTCACCGGCTCCTCGAAGTTGCCGCCGGCGGGCGATACGCTGCCGATCATCGTAAGGCTGCCTTCGGCGCCGTCGACCGCGCGAATCAGCCCGGCGCGCTCGTACAAACTGCGGATGCTGGAGTCCAGGTAGGCCGGAAAAGCTTCCTCGCCGGGTATCTCCTCCAGCCGCCCCGAGGTCTCGCGCATCGCCTGCGCCCAGCGCGAGGTGGAGTCCGCCAGCAGCAATACATGGAAACCCATCTGACGGTAATACTCACCGAGGGTGACGCCGGTATAGATCGACGCCTCGCGCGCGGCCACTGGCATGGACGAGGTATTGCAGATAATGATGGTGCGGTCCATCAGCGAGCCGCCGGTGCCGGGGTCGGAGAGTTGCGGAAACTCGGTAATGGTTTCCACGACCTCGCCGGCGCGTTCGCCGCAGGCCACGACGATGACGATGTCGACCGCCGAGTGCTTGGCCAGCAGATGCTGGAGCACGGTCTTGCCCGCGCCGAACGGTCCGGGAATGCAGCCGGTTCCGCCTCGCGCCACCGGAAAAAAGGTATCGACCAGGCGGATGGTCGTGGTCATGAGTTCGTGCGGGTAGAGCCGCTCGCTGACGCTGGATCGCAGCATGTGATCCGCCAGTGGCCGGCGCACGGGCCAGCGCCGCGTCAGGTCAAGCGATTGCTCCCGACCGTGCCGGTCGCGGACGCGGACCACCGGTGTGTCCAGGGTCACGCTGCCTTCCTGGATCCAGGTGACCTCGATCTCGCCCTGCTGGTCGAAAGGCACCATGATCTTGTGGGTGAACCTGCCCTCCTGCACGGTTCCCAGCAGTCCGCCGGCACGCAGCCGCGCACCGGTCTGGACCCGGGGAACGAAAGACCATTTCTTTTTGAAGTCCAGCGCGGGCATTGCGGCGCCGCGAGGCAGGAAAGTTCCGTACTGGATCGCGATGCTCTCCAGCGGATTCTGCAGACCGTCATAGACCTGGCCCAGCAGCCCCGGGCCGAGCACGACCGACAGCATTTCACCGCTCTGCGCCACAGGATCACCCACGGCGACCCCGCCGGTATCCTCGAATACCTGTGCGTCGGCAAGGTCGCCGCGCACCCTCAACACCTCGGCCTTGAGCTTTTCCCGGCGACCCTCCAGGCCCGGACGCCTGGGTTCGATATAGACCACCTCGTTTTTCTTCAACGCCAACCGGCGGCCGTCTTCACTGCCCGCCTGGATGGTCACGAGACTCTCCTGCACGGCGACCACGCGCGCCGGCGTATTCTGCCCCCGCGTCGCCTGCATGGCTTGCTCGGCTGTCTCTGCCGCTGGCTTGGTCGTCGTTCCGGTCACGGTTTGTTTTCCGGTATCGAACCATTGATAATATCGCCGAGCCTTAGGTCCTGCAGGCCCTCTTCGAGCATCTCCTCGAAACGGACCGCGGCCTCGTCAGCGCGGTAACCGGTCCAGCGGGCAACCAGATCCCAGCGTAGTGAATAGATCAGTACGGCTTCGAAGTCGAATTCGTGGCCAACCGCGACGCGATCCAGGTGTTCCCAGTTGGCGTTCAGCAGCAGCCGCTCCATGCCGAGCGTGTCGCCGGCCTCCAGCAGGGTCCTGGCCTCGGACAACCAGGGGTATACCCGTTCGAGGCGGAACTGCGGTTCGCTCCAGTGCCGGCCGATGTGACCCAGCCAGCGGCCGTAGCCCCAGCTATCGTCTGCCGACGGCGCTGCCTGACCGCGATGACGGCGGCGCAACGCGGCGGACACGGTGCGTAATTCCAGTCGCCAGACGACCAGGTCGCGGGCGAACGCGTTCTCCAGTGTCGGCAGCACGGCCCTGGCACGGGCGGTGATTTCTTCGTCGCGCCGTTCCATGCCCTGGTGCGACCAATCCAGCAGGTCGGCGACAACCCTCAGGCAGGCGAGATCGGCCTCGTCCAGCAGGTGCTGTCGCTGACGCAGCCGGATGCGTGACAGCGGCGTTCGCCTGGCGCCAAACAGCGACTCGTGGTACGGCAGACTGCTGATCAGCATCGCATAGTGGTGTGAATCCGGCATCATCCGATCACTCGATCACTTGACGGTGCCTTCCAGGATGGCGCGGAAACGGGGCTGCAGGTGCTGCAGCAGCAGGGCGGCAACCGCCTCGTCCGTGATGTCGATCTGGACGTTCTTGTTCTCCAGGTAAAGACGTATGCCACGGATTTCCTCCTCGGCGACGCCGAAGGTGACGCCCTCGGCAAGCACGTTGCCGGCGACCGAAAGCACGAAGTGGGACAACGAACCCTCGCGCAGTTCGAGCGGCTTGCGCCGCAGTTCCTCCAGGCCCACCAGCGCGCGCGGCAGCAGCACCTTGACCGGCTGCCCGGCATCCAGTCCGGCCTGTTCGCGCGCGCGGCCGGCAACCTCAAGGATAAGCTGCCGCAGAAAATCCTGCTGATCCATCGCGACCGCAATCAAGCGTCTGACCTCGGCGTTGAAGCGCTCGGTCAGTTGCGCCTTCAGATGCAAAACCGTGTCCCGCATCGCGATGTGCAGGGCTTCCTCGCCGCCTTTTCGCAGCATCCCGGTCTCTTTGCGCGCGTTGTCCAGCAGTTGCGCCGCGCGCGCTTCGGCTTCCTGTACGATCTGCGCCGCGCGCCGGCGGGCGTCCGCCTCGATCCCTTCCGCCGCCGCGCGGCCGGCGGCCACACCTTCATCGCGCAGGCGCTGGATCAGGTCCTCAACGCCCGAGGAAGCCAGCTTCGCCTGTTTGTCGGTATCTGTATCGGCCATGATCCGCCGCGCGCCTCAGCCCGGAATATTGCCAGCCAGCACCAGCGCAAAAACGAAGGCGAACACCGCGAAGCCCTCGACGATGGCCGCCGGCGCCAGCGACAGTCCGAAGATTTCCGGCTTGGTCTTGCTGGCATGAATCGCCGAGGCGCAGGCCCGGCCCTGATGGATGGCCGAAAACATCAGCGCCAGCCCGGCGAAAATGCCGATGCCGAACAAGGCCGGTGCATTCTCCTCGGTAACGGCGCGCTGTAACGTAAACATGACCACGATGCCGTAGATGACCTGGGAAGACGGCATCACCGACACGCCGATGAAGCGGCCGTGGCCGGATTCCGTATCGACCATCGCGCCAATGGCGGCCTGGCCAGCCACCGCGCAGCCGATGATGCTGCCGATGGCGCCGAGCGCCATGATGCCGTACATGCCCGCCCAGCCCAACGCGATAACCAGCTCGTTCATTCCGTCGACTCCTTCTTTCTGAATGGTTGAAAGGCATAACCTTCGCCGGAAAGGGCCCAGTTGTAGAACTCGATATAATTCAGCCGCAAGCCATGAACCACGCCGCTCATCAGCGCCAGCATCAGATTGAGCAGGTGGCCGACGAACAGTATCAGGATCGAGAACAGCAGGCCCATACCCTGCACGTGACCGGCCTGCCGGGCGAGGTCATTGAAGGTCAGCGCGAGGGAAGCGGAAGCCAGCCCCAGCGCGAACAGGCGCAGGTAAGATAACACATCGCCGAACACCTTGGTGACGCCCGTCAGCGCCGACAGGCCGTCTAGCAGCCTGAGCACGGCGCTGCGCAGATCGCGCACGACCCGATCGCTGGCGAACACGAACACGGCCAGCAGACCGAGCCCCAGCGCCCAGCGGCCCGCCGCGCCCAACCAGCGCGGTGCACTCGGGCCACTGCCGAGCCACATCGCGAACCCGCCCAGCATCGCGGCGATCCAGCCGACGTGCATCCAGGCCGCGAACCGGCCCCGCTTCAGCCACAGCTGCTCCAGATGGGCCAGCACCAGATGCAGCACGCCGATACTCACGGACAGCTTCGTCATCGTGTCGAAGTCGTTCAGGTCCAGCAGCCTGAGGCGGCCCCAGAATCTGTCCGGCGCCGGCGAGACGCCGAAATAACTGCCCACCAGCACGCCCCAGGCCAGCGAACCGCCCACGAGTACGCTGCAAAGCCTGCGCCAGCGCAGGCCGGTTTCGCTACGCCCCAGACGCAGCCAGAACGCCGCCAGCAGAATACCCAGCACCAGTGCGTAGCCGGCATCCGACAGAATCATCGCGAAGAACATCGCGAACGAGAAGAACACGACCCGCGAGGGATCCCAGCTGTCGTAGGCGGGCATCTGGTAAAAACCGACCAGGTCCTGACCGGCCGCGAGCCGCTCGGGATTTTCGAGCAGCGTCGGCGGGTTGTCGTCGGGCGACGGTTCCTCCAGCAGCATCGCGAGACCCTGCTCCCCGGCCAGCGTGCTGACCGCCCCGACGGCCGGTTCGGGCACCCAGCCCTGCACCAGGAACAGTTCTTCGTCGACCAGGGTCTGGGCCGCCGCGTGGTTCAGCGCCGCCTGATCTTCGGCGCGGGCCAGATGACGTGACATCAGGTAGATCCAGCGTGTCAGCGACTGGCGCTCGGCCACCGCATCCTCCAGTTCCACCTCGATCTCGTCCAGGCGTTTGTACAGCTCGCCGAGACACAACGCCCCGGTGTGCGCACGGGGCACCGGCAGGGCATCGCCGGGCGGCTCGTTGCTGTCGATCACTACCACCCAGGACCGGCGGTTGTCCTTGTGCACCACCTGCCAGGGCAACGGCAATCGGTACAGCAGATGCATCTGCCGTTCCGGAACGATATAGAACCACAATGATCGGCCGGCCAGCGTCTGTCTGTCCGGCAGCCGGAAATCGCCCCAGGGCAGCAGCGCCTCGATGTGCTGTACCAGGTCGTCGCGCTTGTCATACGCCTGGCGCAGCCGGTCCTGGTTCGCGAGCACTGCGGTCACGGTGCCGGCCATGTCGAAACCCTGATCGGCGCGCACTTGGTGGCGTTTATCGTGAACATCACCGAGGTAACGCAAGGCCCTGCGGGCGTCCACGGCATGCGCCGGCGGCACGGTTTCGGGCTCGCGCGCGGCCTCGGCCAGAGACACCAAGTGCAGGCAACCGAGCGTCTGGAGCTGCTCCAGCACCGGCATCCGCTCCTTCAGCAGACCGGCCAATGTGAGCTTGCTGAGGCTGACGATACTCATGCCATGCCTTCCGCCGCGCGGTTGCGTTTGGCGATCTTGGAACGCACCACCGCCGCGCGCTCGGCGTCGGCGAGATAGATCCTGATCTTGCGGATATTCTCTCTGGCGCGCGGGATCAGCACTTTCTCGAACAGGTTGACCCGTTGCGTGACCTTGCGCGCGGCCTCATCCAGCATGGCGGCGCGGCGCTGCTGCACAGCGAGCCGCACCTGGTGTTCCAGCATGCGGGTAAGCTCGACCACCAGCCTGTCCACCCAGTGCGGCTTGACCAGAAAGCCGTAATCGCGCACCCGCACCTCGACGCTTTCCAGTGTCGGCAAGCGCGTGCCCACGACGTTTTGCTCACCCAGGCTGGCCGACTTCAGCCTGACCAGCTCCGACAGGTCGATTTCCCGGTTTGAAAGCATCGGAATCCGCACCGCGACGTCTTCGCGCAGTTTTTCCATGGCGCGCCGGGTGCGCGCCATCGCGTCCCGCTCTCTGGCCTGTTCGGCCATCAGTTGCCTGCGCTTCATATCCAGAGACGGAAGGAAGCGTTCGTAGGTCCTGAGCTGCCGCGACTGTTTCGAAAGCGAGGCCTTGTTCAGGGCGAGACGCGCCATCGCTCAGCACCCGAAACCCGGTTCCACGGCGACAGACATCTCAGGCCGCCGCCACACCACCCGCGGCGGCGTCCGTGCGAGGGTAGTACTTGTCGATCAGGTGCTGCTTCATCAGCAGATCTTCGGGCGCGAAGCACTCGGCCACGGTCTTCCAGCACAGATCGAGGGCGTCCTCCAGCGACATCGACACATCGATATCCATGAAACGCTCCCGGAACAAGCGGCCGAATCGGATGAGCTCGTTGTCGAAATCCGACAGCTCGAAAGCCATGGCCTGCTTCTGCGCCGCATCGGTTGCGCCGGAGTAAAAGCGAATCATCGTATTCATGACCTGGCCGTGGTCCTCGCGGGTGACCTTGCCGATCACGTGCTGCTTGAGTCGTGACAGGGAACCGAAGGGATCCAGCATACCGTCGTGAAGATAGAACTGGCCCTCGGTGATGTAACCGGTGTTATCCGGCACCGGGTGGGTGACATCGCCGCCGGGCATGGTGGTGACGCTGATGATGGTCACCGATCCTCCTTCCTTGAAGTCGGCGGCCTTCTCGTAGCGGCGGGCCAGCTGCGAATAGAGATCGCCCATGTAACCGCGGTTCGAGGGCACGGTCTCCATCGCAATGCCCACCTCTTTCATCGCATCGGCGTACGCGGTCATATCGGTGAGCAGCACCAGCACGCGTTTGCCCTCCTCGGCGGCGAAGCGCTCCGCGACCGCCAGCGCCATGTCCGGCACCAGCAGGCGCTCGACGATGGGGTCCGAGGCCAGGTTGACGAACATCACCGTGCGCGCGAACACGCCTGCGTCCTCGAACCGGGTGCGGAAAAAGTAATAGTCGTCGAAGATCAGTCCGAGGCCGCCGAACACCACGATGTCAGCATCGGCCTGGATACCGATGCGCGCCAGCAACGGGTTGTAGGGTTCGCCGGCCACCGAGAATATCGGAATCTTCTGGCTCTCGACCAGGGAGTTGAACACGTCGATCATCGGCACGTCGGTGCGGATCATCTTCGACGCCAGCAGACGCCGCACCGGATTCACGGACGGCCCGCCAATCGGCAGCTGCGGGTCCTGTGACAGATCCGGACCGCTGTCCAGTGGCACACCGTCACCCCGGAATACACGACCGAGGATGTTGGTGGAATAGGTGACCCGCATCGGGTAGCCGAGGAACTGCACGGACGCCTCGTTCGAAAGACCCTTGGTACCCGCAAAGACCTGCAGCGCCACGACCTCCCGGTCCAGCTTGATCACACGCGCAAGCGAGCGGAAGCCGCCACGGTCCTCCACGAAAGCGAGGTCGTCGAAGGCGACCGAGAAACCGGCGCTGCCGCTATGTTCCGGGACCCGCACCTTGAGTATGTCGCCGACGATTTCCAGAATGTTCGAATAGCGTGCCAGGCTCTGGGACACACGGTTGTCCTCGCATGAATTGCTGACCGGTAAAACTTACGCAGAGCATATACCATCGTGGCGATTTATAGAACAACCCGGCAGTTTAGTTGGCGTCCGGGTATCGACAAGTTAAGTTACGTGTAGCTGCACATCCTCGATAATTTGCATTCTATAACGCCGCAGCACATTTCCAAGACACAAAGGCTCGCACGCGTAGCATCCGATAATTCTTTGGGCAGGATGTCATCCATCAACAATGCGGCGCTCTCCCAAGCTGGGTTCCATGCCAGCCTGCGACTGCAGCATGATCGCTTTCTTTCGGCAGAAGATTCATAAAGGCTAGCAGCCAGCCAGGCTAAGACCTGCGCAACTGAGGCCACAAGAAGCCCGTTTGATGCATGTAATCCTCGTACTCCGACACCGTTCGCAGGAACTTCCGTTCCTCGATTCGGGCGCGCACCACCTGAAGCGCCACAGCGACGACGAACAGGTACAGGCCGACGGGTGTTCCGGAAAGAATCGCGATCCCGAAGATGTGGATGATCTCCCCGACGTACAGGGGGTGGCGGATCCTGGCATACGGCCCGCGGGTCACGAGCTTGCGCACTGCTGCACGCAGCCCGAATGATTTCTTGAGGTAACTGATCGCCCAGATGCTCAACGCCGCCCCGGTAAAGCCGATCGTGACCCCGAGCACGTTAATGTAAAAGCCGTACATCGGCGTTATATCCTTCAGCATCTCTAGGGTCTCCACCGAGTAACCCGGCACATGCTGGCGGACCTGGGGAAAGAATAGCAGCGTGAAGCCGATGACTGGAACGAACACCGTGATCAGCGGAAAGAGGTTTTCCCATGCACCCTCGGGTCGACTCTTCGCCTCGCCGCGCACGATGAAGCTGTAAAATACGAGCGCGTCGAAAGCCACGGCAGTCACGAAATAGAGCAAGTAGGAAAGCTCGTTGGTGAGGTAATAAGTGGCGCCGCGCCCATACTCGTCGATGCTTCTGATGTTCGTCAGCATCGCCCAAAGCTTCGGATTTTCGGTCAGATAGATCCAAAGGGAATAGATCTTCGCGGAGACAATGAGTCCGAACACTACGATGGGCGCCCCATCCCTCTTCAACTTGGCGAGCGTCGTCATTAATCGACTCCATCTGAAACTACAGGGGGTCTAGCCGGCCATATAGAAATGCAACGTTCGCCGGGGGTATACAAAGTAAACATAACCGACCCTTGTCGCGAGACTCAACCTAAGCTCGATCACCGTCAATCCCACAGCTGTCGCGGTACTCATGGTTCCAGTAGAAGTGCCAAAAAGGTTGCGCTTCCGCTCAGCAGGCCTATTCGTTCATTGTTGAGCCACCGCAGGCATTCGAAAGTGCAGGCTAAAAAATAGGATTCGAACGTCCAGTTCTGTATTTACCAGTCGTTTCCTTCACGAAATTTCAGCGAACGTCAGGTTAATAACCAATTCCAATCATTCAGCCAGAATAACAATCAACTAACCGGTGTCCGATAACCCTAGCTGGATTACGGCGTTTCACCATTTAACCAATAAGGTGTAACCTTATCAAAGCAGTCGAACACCATCATATATTTACGAGAATGAAATCATGAGCCGTAAGAATAGAAGCCTGAAAAAGAGGGGCAAGAAGTTCATTATGGATGTTGTTATTCACACACCCGTTATCAAGATGACTTTTCTACTGGTGACGTTATGGATGCTTTTCTCTGCCGGTATATTTTTTGGTGAACAAGGAGCTCAAGGTACTACCATCACATCCTATGGAAAGGCCCTGTATTGGGGGATTGCCGCTTTTTCGACCGCAGGTATTGCTGATATGCCTAAAAGTGGCATATCGGAATTAATTGGAGCCATATGGATTATCGTCGGGTCCTTACTTTTCTTCGGGGCGATTGTGGCTACAGTTACTGCTTACTTTATGCATCCCTTGCAACGTCCCTCAAAGCAAATAATAGATACGATTGAATACAATCTGGAGCAACTGGATGATCTGTCCATTGATGAGCTAGAGTTGCTTAAAGAGACAACAGACTCACTTATTGAACATGTGGAACACTTGAAGGCGTTACGAGCGAAAAATCCCTAATTTTTAATTACAGATCCGTGGTCATCTCCGGGGTCAATTTTTATTTCTTTTCTCACCGGATTCACTCAATGAAGGTTTCAGAAAACAGATGTATTTGCTACTCGTAATTGTGAGTTAGAGGGCACGAATGTCCTGCTTGTCGTGGTTAGCTGCCGTTCAGGAATTTTGGTTGGATGGCAAGAGTGGGTCGGAAGTCCCCGTTTAGTGACGGCTAATATAACCCGCGGCTAAAGGACTAGGGTCGATAATTGTCATTTAGTGACCGCTTATATTACAGACTGCTAAACGGCAACTATAATGGGTCGTTTTTTGTCGTTCAGTGATTGTTTATATTAGC
>CBFDBP010000108.1:0-10596 GCA_965603065.1 uncultured Gammaproteobacteria bacterium | reverse complement strand
AGCCGAGCAACCAACCATACCAGAGGGGCAATGTCACCAGGCTCAATACCGTGGTCACCGTCACCGTAGTAGCATACAGCCCCACATCCAGGTCATAACGATCACAGAAGACGATGTCGAGCACCATACTGGGCATGGCAGCCTCCATCACCACCGCCGCGTGCAGCTCACCTGACAGACCGACGACTGAAGCAAACACCGCGACCAGAGCCGGGATCAACAGCAGGCGCAACAGCAGCACCGGAACAATTGTTGGCAACTTACGCCATTGGGCCCGACTCCACTCCAGACTCAGACCCAGGGAGATCAACATCAGCGGCACCACACCGCGTTCCAACATGCCCAGCACACCGGCCAGCAGGGTGTCCATCTCTACGTCGAGCAGATTAAGTGACACCGCCAGAAACGCCGCCCACAAGGCGGGAATGCGCAATAACTCACGCATCATGTTTTGCACACCGGCCGCCGCCGTACCATAACGGGCAGCGATCAGCACACCGAGCGTAAACAACAGCGGTGTACAGGCGAACAAATCGAACTGTATCGCCACGCTGCGCGCCCAGGGGCCGAAGGTGGCCTCCAGCACGGGCAAACCAAGATAGGTTGCGTTTGGGAAAGCGGCCGCCAGAATCAACGCCCCTGTTACCGCCGGCCGCACTTTGCAAACCCGACAGGCAAGCGAACTCAATATCAAACCGGAAAAAACAGCAAAGGCCGCTGATAATGCAATAAAAACAGTGGTATTGCCCAGTTCCGCTTCCCATAACACGGATAACACCAACGCCGGCAGTAACAGGTAGTAAACCAGCGATGTCAGGACCTTGCGGGTCTGCACGGGCTCCAGGCCCGCCGGTTCCAACCAGCGCCAGCCGATACCACAAAGGATCAGACCGGCCATTTGCAGAAGTACTTCCAGCATCATTCAACCGCTGTTTATAGCCGACTCCGGACTGCGCCACCAAATTCAGGAGCACCGTCCCCCGGCGCGAATCGCGGCCAGGCGGCCGCTCCTACAGGAACATTATTGCAATGACCGGGTTAAGTCTATCACCCCGACAATCAAACAGGCAGCGCGCAGCAGCGCCGTCCTTCGGCGCGATATCGCGGCCAGGAGGCCGCTCCTGCGCCCGGAGCTTCTATCGGTTTAATGATACGCCGCCTGAAACTGGTATCTTATGCGCTCCGTTTACAGCTTCAGAGGCATCAAAGGCATGGGACATTACCGTCCACCGGCTCCACCGTCATCACTCTACATCACACAGGAAGGGTATCTGTCGCTTCAGAACGAATTGAATGAGCTGTGGAAACGGCGCGCTGCTGTCACCAAAGCCCTGTCGGCAGCGGCGGCTGAAGGTGACCGCTCTGAGAACGCCGAATATATCTATCGCAAAAAAGAGCTGCGGGAAATCGATCGCCGCATCCGTTACCTGCAGAAACGTCTGCCGGCCCTGAAAGTGGTATCAGAACTACCGTCAGATCCCGCGCGGATATTCTTCGGCGCCTGGGTCACCCTGGAGAATGAAAGCGGGCAGGAACTGGTCTACCGGATTGTAGGGCCCGATGAGTTTAACCCCGCCCGGGGCTGGATCAGCATGGATGCCCCCATGTCCAGGGCGTTGATGAAAAAGACACTGGATGACGAGGTGGTGGTCAATACCGCCGGCGGGTCTGCGCATTATTACATCGTTGCCATTCAATACACCGCACCGGTACAGGACGCCTGAACCCTGCCGCCTTCTGCCTGTGATACCCGCGGTCTGAATTTCCTACAAGCTCAACCGCTAAGGACGCGAAGGAAATTACAAATGAACTATTGAGGGTTTTCATGTTAAACCATATCAGACAGTGTTTGCTTCCGTATCAGAAAATAGTTTTTACTTCGCGTCCTTAGCGTCCTTTGCGGTTAGGCTGTAAAAGGCCCAAATCATTTACTCCATTAGGGAAAGAACCTATAAGCTTAATTCCTTGTGTGACCTTCGAGCCCTTTGTGGTCAGAAATCCGGCTCAGACTTTGCTGCGCCGTTTGCGTTTTGCTGCGCCAGGGTCCCGGCCGCCGCCATCCCGCCCGGCATGTAATCCGCTATGCCGGGTCCGAAACGGCTTCCCTGCCCTGCCCTGGCTGCGGCGCTGACCTTCGGCCTCATCACCGCTACCCTTCGGTTGCCAGCTGGGAATCAGATGCCGTTTGCCATTACCGATCAGGTCGGCCCGACCCATACGCTTCAGGGCCTCGCGCAACAGCGGCCAGTTGTTGGCGTCGTGATAACGCAGAAAAGCCTTATGCAGTCGGCGCACACGCAAGCCCCTGGGAACAGTCACCCTCTCGCTGTCGGTGCGCACCCTGCGCAGGGGATTCCTGCCGGAATGATACATGGCGGTGGCGGTTGCCATCGGTGAGGGCAGAAAGTTCTGCACCTGGTCGGCACGAAAACCGTTGCGCTTCAGCCACAGCGCCAGATTCATCATGTCCTCATCACTGGTTCCCGGATGCGCGGCGATAAAATACGGTATCAGGTACTGCTTTTTACCCGCCGCCTGTGAATACCTGTCGAACAGTTCCTTGAATCGGTAGTAGGCATCCATACCGGGTTTCATCATCCTCGACAGCGGCCCGCTCTCGGTGTGCTCCGGTGCGATCTTGAGATAACCACCAACGTGGTGGGTAACCAGTTCCCTGACGTAGTCCGGCGAACGTACCGCAAGGTCATAGCGCAGGCCGGATGCAACCAGCACCTTTTTGATACCGGGCAGTTCGCGAACCCGCTTGTACAGGCGAATCAGCGGATCATGATCGGTTTTCAGGTTGGAACAGATGCCGGGATAAACACAGGACGGACGTCGACACGCAGCTTCGATCTTCGAGCTCTTGCAGGCCAGCCGGTACATATTGGCGGTCGGACCGCCGACATCGGAGATGATACCGGTGAAGCCGGGCACACTGTCCCGGATTGTCTCGATTTCACGCACAATGGAATCTTCCGAACGGTTCTGGATGATGCGCCCTTCGTGTTCGGTGATGGAACAGAAGGTACAGCCGCCAAAACAGCCTCGCATGATGTTGACCGAAAAGCGGATCATCTCGTAAGCAGGGATACGTTCATCACCATAGCGGCTGTGCGGTCGGCGGGTATAGGGCAGCTCGAAAACGCGATCCAGTTCCGCTGTCGTCAAAGGTATCGGTGGCGGATTCAGCCAGACATCCCGCTCGCCGTGGCCTTGCACCAGGGCACGCGCATTGCCCGGATTGGTCTCCAGGTGCATCACACGCGAAGCGTGGGCGTACAGCACAGGATCCTTCCGCACCGCCTCGAAGGATGGCATGCGAATGACACTGTGGGCCCGATCGATGTGTGCACGACGATGGAACTGCAATGGCGCTTCAGCGGTGTTGCTGGGGCAAACCAGGGGCGCCGGCTGCTCAGCATAGGGATCAGGCCTGGCATCGATCTTCCCCGGCGGATCGATGCTGGTCGAGTCGATTTCCACCCAACCTTCCGGCATCCCCTTACGGACAAAGGCCGTACCACGGATATCGGTGATGGCGTCAACCGCTTCGCCGGCAGCCAGACGGTGTGCGATCTCGACCACCTGCCGCTCGCCGTTTCCATAGACCAGAAGATCGGCTTTGGCATCCAGTACAACTGAACGCCTGAGTTTGTCTGACCAGTAATCATAGTGCGCGATTCGCCGCAGGCTCGCTTCGATACCACCAACCACAATGGGCACATCAGAACAGGCTTCACGACAGCGTTGCGCATAGACAATCACTGAGCGATCGGGGCGGCTCCCACCGGTTCCCCCCGGTGTATAGGCATCATCGGAACGCATTTTCCGGTCCGCCGTGTAGCGATTGACCATGGAATCCATATTGCCTGCGGTGACGCCGAAGAACAGCGTCGGACGGCCGAGGACCATGAAATCATCCACACCGGTCCAGTCCGGCTGCGCGATGATACCGACACGGAAGCCCTGCGCTTCCAGCACGCGACCGATCACAGCCATGCCAAAGCTGGGATGATCAACATAGGCGTCGCCGGTGACCAGAATCACATCACAGGCGTCCCAGCCCAGATCATCCATTTCCGAGCGTGTGGTTGGCAGAAGCGGTGCAATACCGAAGCGCTCCGCCCAGTAAGGGCGGTATGAAAACAAGGGCTTGGTACTGAACATTAAAAAAACACCTGAGTGTGAGACGGCGTGGAAATGTCCCGATAGTTCACCTGATCAACGCCCTGTTTCATCGGATTTGCTGGCGCAATCGATACAAAGCGGTGCCGCAGGATCGAGTTCCAGCCGCCTGATGGCAATTTCTTCACCACAACGCACACAATCACCATAGTCACCGGCATCAATTCGCCGCAGTGCAGCGGCGATTTTCTGCAATTCAATCTGACGACGTCGATCCCGTTCCCGGGACATCGCCTGGCCCTGCAGGGCATCCATTCTCGACAGGCGCCCGACACTGGTCTGATCGAGTTCAACAGTCCCTGCCGCCTCATCAGCCGTTTCCTGCAGACCGAGCAACGCCTGCTGCTGTTGCAGTAATTGTCGCCTGAAGCGCTCAATCTGTTCTTCGTCCATCGGCGGGTATCCATTAAATTCGAATCGAGTGGTTGACGGTAGCCGCTTCCGGCTTCGCCATCATCCCGGCTCCAGCCACTGGCGAGCGGCGCCCTGCCGTGTATATTATACTCGCGATGATTTTGTTTTTCGCAATGAAACCGGACGCAACGTTGGAGGTTGTTGATGGATGTACTTTTTTGTACCAGCGAAGCATTCCCCCTCATTAAAACGGGTGGACTTGGCGATGTTTGCGGGAGCCTGCCGGGGGCGTTACACGAACTGGGTAACGATGTACGCCTGATCCTGCCCGCCTATCCAGAGGTCATGGAGCGGGCCGGCAAGCTGAACGCTGTGGCCAGCCTGACTCTCGCCGGGGCATCCGAGCCGGTGGAGATCCTCCATGGCCAACTGCCCGGCAGCGAGGTAGGTTTGTATCTGGTCGACTCAGCAGAGTATTTCCGGCGTCCGGGGAACCCCTACCTGCAGAAAGACGGCAGCGACTGGCCGGACAATGCAGAACGCTTTGCGCTATTTGCCCGCGCCATTGTCGCACTGGCGCTCGGCCAGGCGGATCCCGGCTGGAAACCCGAGCTGGTGCACTGCAATGACTGGCAGACCGGGCTGGTGCCCGCTTTACTGTCAGAACACCAGCCGCGTCCGGCAACCCTGTTCAGCATTCATAATCTTTCTTACCAGGGGTTGTTCCCCGCCGCCACTTTCACCGCCCTGGGACTCCCGGATACCCTGTGGTCCATAGACGGACTGGAATTCAACAACATGCTGTCGTTCCTGAAAGGCGGGATCGCCACCGCTGACTGGGTGACAACGGTCAGTCCAAGCTATGCAAAAGAAATCTGCACCCGCGAATTCGGTTACGGATTAGAGGGGTTGCTCCAGTACCGGTCAGCCAATCTGACGGGCATCCTGAACGGTATGGATAAGCAGACCTGGAACCCTGGGTCCGACCCTCATATTGAACGCGGCTACGATGTACATTCCCTGCAGCACAAGGTTGTCAACAAATTCTCTCTGCAGCGCGAACAGGGCCTGCCGGTAGGCTCGCAGCCTCTGCTGCTCGCCCACATCGGCCGGCTGGTGGAACAAAAAGGCGTTGATCTTATTCTTGACAGCCTCGATGCACTGTTTCAGCAGCCGATTCAGATGGTGATCCTCGGTAGCGGTGACCATAAACTGGAACAACGGCTCGTAGACGCCGCTGGTCGCTATCCGGATCAGCTTGCGGTACACATCGGCTACGACGAGCAGTTGGCTCACCGCATCGAAGCCGGTGCCGATTGTCTGTTGATACCCTCCCGCTATGAACCCTGCGGGCTCAACCAGATGTACAGCATGGCTTATGGCACGATACCGATTGCGCACCGTACCGGAGGGCTGGCGGACAGCATCGTTGATCTGGACGAGCAAAGCGAACGCGATTACACAGCGACCGGGTTTATCTTCGATGAAGACAGCCCGCAGGCGATCCTGAAAGCGTGTCTGCGTGCATTGACACATTTTCAAAGCCGCAGGATCGACTGGTGGAAACTTGTGATTACGGGTATGAAAAAAGATTTTTCGTGGTCAAAGAGTGCCGCGCAGTATCTCGAACTTTACCAGCGCGTCTGTAAGAACACCCAGACTCAAGCGTCCATGGCCGCTGATAGCGAACAGTTGGCCATGCCCTCAAAGGTGGTTACTGCATAAGTGGAGAAACAGCAGGCCTTACCCGTCGAATTGACTGAAAAGAATACCCATGTCAACGACCATCAGGGCTTTGGGGAAACCTTCTCAAGACCGTTGGCCGCATGGACGCGGCCATCGAGCATACAGGGACGTATTCACAAGGTGAATCGCCGTCAGGCGAGACAAGGTGAATCGCCGATAGGCGAGAGAAGGCCCCCTGGGGGGGAGGGTGCCCTGGGGTACTGCGAGTCTTGAGAAGGTTTCCCCAAAGCCCGACCAGAATCACTTACTGCCCCAGTTTACCGGAAGACCCCAATCAATAATCAGGCCCTGGATATGAATTCCCGTGTCTCGGTGTTGACCTTTATCTTCTCCCCCGGGGTCAGATATTCGGGCACCTGAACGACCAGGCCGGTACTGAGTGTCGCGGGTTTGGTTCGCGCCGATGAGGAAGCCGCTTTCATACCCGGCGCACAGTCCTCGATTTCCAGCGTCACCGTCGACGGCACCTCGATACCCAGCAAAACGCCATCGGTAATAATTGCCGTGATACCCTCAAGACCATCGCTCAGAAACGGCAGTTCGTCCTCCACGGCGGAATCGGCCAGTGTATATTGCTCATAACTTTCCCCATCCATAAAGGTGCAACCGTCTGCGTCCCGATACAGCAGCTGCACCGCACGCCGTGAAATATCGATCGACGTGATCACTTCCTCACCCTTGAAACTGCGTTCGAACTTCTGTCCTGAGGAAACATCCTGCCCCCTGACTTTATACAGCGTATTGCCGCTGCGTGACGAGGGCGCCTGAACCTGAACCTGTTTCACGACAATATTCTGCCCGCCCGCCTGGAAAACCATACCCTTTTTGAGTTCATTTGCTTTCATTGTTCGTCCTTGTATCAGTCGGAGTGAATTCTAACAACAAACATTTTCCTGTTCACACGCTTTGCACTACCATAGCGCCCCCTTCAATCAGCAGAGATGATAGCGTGCAGGAATTCATACCCGGTCAACGCTGGATCAGCAGCGCAGAGTTGCAGTTAGGCCTGGGCACGGTGATGAACGTTGAACATCGTACTGTTACCCTGCTCTTCCTCGCCAGCGGTGAAACCCGTACCTACGCCAAACAGACAGCTCCGCTGAGCCGCGTGGCATTTGCGCCCGGTGATACTGCACTCAGCCACGATGGACTCGGATTTATCGTCGAATCGGTGACGGAACGGGACGGCCTGCTCACCTATGCAGGAACGGACGAACAGGGTAGCCGGGTGGCACTTGAAGAAGGCCAGCTGAATAATTTCATCCAGCTTAATCGCCCTGGCGAACGCCTGTTTAGTGGACAGATCGATAAAGACCCCCTGTTCGAACTCCGCTACCAGTCCTTGCAGCACCTCAACCGGCTAGCCCATTCTGATTTATATGGATTGACTGGCTGCCGTACCAGTCTGATTCCCCATCAGTTATACATCGCCCATGAGGTCGCGAACCGTTACGCCCCGCGGGTGCTGCTGGCTGACGAAGTCGGTCTGGGGAAAACCATCGAAGCCGGCCTGATCCTGCACCATCAGCTGTTGACCGAGCGCGCCGGGAGGGTACTGATTGTGGTGCCCGAGAGCCTGGTGCATCAGTGGCTGGTCGAAATGCTGCGCCGCTTCAACCTGTTTTTCAGCATTTTTGATGAACGGCGCTGCCTGGCGATCAATACAGACAGTGAACAGGAAAATCCGTTTCACAGTGAACAACTGGTGCTCTGCAGCCTGGAATTTCTACGCGGGGATGGCAGACATTTTCAGCAGGCCCTGAACGGCGAGTGGGACCTGCTGGTGGTCGATGAAGCCCACCACCTGCAATGGTCGCCACAGCAGTCCAGTCCGGAATACCAGATCGTTGAACAACTTGCCGCAAAAACCAAAGGTGTTTTATTGCTTACAGCAACACCGGAGCAACTGGGTAAAGCCAGCCATTTCGCCCGCCTTCGCCTGCTCGACCCCGACCGCTTTCCCAATTTCGACACCTTTATCGAAGAGGAAAACCGCTATGAACCCATCGCCCGGGCGGTTGAAATCCTGTTGAGTGATTTACCGGCCGACGCAGCGACCCTTCATCGCCTGACCGAAACGATCCAGGAAGGTGACAACCAGCAACTACTCGACACTCTGCAGAATACTGTACATGACGATGCCGAAAACGCACGGGCCCGGCAGGAACTGGTTGAGCACCTGCTCGACCGACACGGTACCGGTCGCGTTTTGTTCCGCAATACGCGTGCAGCCGTCAAGGGATTTCCACAGAGGCAAGTTAACGCCTGTTCCCTGCCATTACCCGAACCCTACGCCCGATGCCTGGCCGCCGTTCAATCCAACGACACGACAGATCTGCAACAGCTGCTGTCCCCGGAATTGCTCTATCAGGCAACAGCAACAGCGGGCGAAATGCACTGGACTGCATTTGACCCCAGAATCAGCTGGCTGAGCAACACGCTGAGGGCGCTGAAGCCGCATAAGGTACTGGTCATCACCGCCAGTGCCCGGACCGCGCTGGATCTTGCCGAGGCCCTCCGGACCCAGGCCGGCATTCACAGTGCAGTGTTTCACGAAGGCCTGAGTCTGATCGAACGTGACCGTGCCGCTGCATTTTTTGCCGATCAGGAAAACGGTACGCAAATCCTGGTGTGCTCGGAAATTGGCAGCGAAGGCCGCAATTTCCAGTTTGCACACCAGATGATCCTGTTTGACCTGCCGCTCAACCCCGACCTTCTGGAACAACGCATCGGGCGGCTGGACCGCATAGGCCAGACACAAACCATCAACATCCACGTACCGTACCTGGAGAACAGCGCACAGGCCACGCTGTTTCACTGGTACCAGGAGGGACTGGCTGCTTTTGAACATACCTGCCCGGCCGGACACACGGTATACGTGCAGCTGGAGGCAAGCCTGACCGAGGCTTTGTTCAAGCCTGAAGGTAATATCGACAATTTTATCCGCGGCACCCAGACACTCCATCACGAGCTCAATGAGGCTTTGCATCGCGGTCGCGACTGTCTGCTGGAATACAATTCCTGCCGGCCGCATATCGCCAACAAGCTCAAGCAACGCGCAGTGGCAGAAGATGAGAGCTCCAGCCTGCCGGCGTATATGGAAGCTGTTTTCGATGCCTTTGGCATACACAGTGAAGAGCACAGCGAAGCCTGCTACATCATTCGCCCGGGCGACCATATGCTGAGCCATTTTCCCGGCCTGGCCGATGACGGCATGACCATGACCTATCACAGGGACACCGCACTGTCATTTGAAGACGCGCAGTTTATCAGCTGGGAACATCCGCTGGTCACAGGCGCCATGGACCTGGTGCTCGGCAACGAACTGGGCAACACCGCAGTCACCACCATCAGGTATCACGGTTCAAACCCCGGC
Source organism: uncultured Gammaproteobacteria bacterium (assembly GCA_965603065.1). Taxonomy (GTDB): domain Bacteria; phylum Pseudomonadota; class Gammaproteobacteria; order DSM-19610; family DSM-19610; genus Thiogranum. Next base: position 932 of record CBFDBP010000108.1, on the reverse strand, counting down.
ACCCTGCTGCTGGAATGTCTGTATCTGCTCGACAGCACATCCAGCAACGAACTGCAAAGCAGCCGTTATCTGCCCCCCACGACCATTCGGGTGGTGTTGGACGAATACGGCAACAGTCACGAAACAGACCTGAGTCATAGCCTTATCCAGCAGTCCCGCACTCCGGTAAACGCCGACACCGCCAACAAAATCATACGTGCAAAAGAACAGACATTACGAGCGCTGATCGTGCAGTGCGAAGAAACGGCCCGGGCACATGCTCCCGAAATACTGGCATCAGCACATCAGCGGTCAAATCAGACGCTGAACAGGGAAATCAACCGGCTCAGGGCTCTGCGACAGGTAAACCCCAATGTTCGGGACGAGGAGATCGTATTTTTTGAACAACAGCAGGAAATGCTGAACCGGGCACTGCAGTCAGCCAGCCTGCGCCTGGACGCAATCAGGGTGATTGTTGCCACCTGAGCCGGATCAGGCCGGGTATTTGCGACGACAAAAAACGAAGATTTCGGTGTTTTTTTTCATTTTTGGTATATACTAATCCGCACTAGGCGGTTGAATGGGCAAAAACTTTCTATCACTACCACGACCGGCTGGATAAAAATTGGTTGCACGTTCTATTAGGTCTACTCAGAAGCTCCAAGCGGTAACTCCTGTACATTACCTTTAATGATCGGCAATTGAATACGCGTTATTAATTTATTACTAGAGGTTTTTACACTATGGTTACAGGTACCGTTAAATGGTTTAACGAATCCAAAGGTTTTGGTTTTATTGCTCCTTCCGATGGCAGCGCCGATGTGTTTGTACATTTTTCAGCCATTCAAGGCGACGGGTTTAAAACGCTGGTTGAAGGTCAGACGGTAGAATTCGAGGTGGAACAGGGACCGAAAGGGCTGCAGGCTGCCAAAGTCATGCCGCAATAAGCATTT
>CBFDBP010000107.1:0-10619 GCA_965603065.1 uncultured Gammaproteobacteria bacterium | reverse complement strand
GCCGGTGCTGATCCGCGGAAAAGGTGGTGACCCGGCCATCCGGGTGCTCTACCCGTGTGGCTGTGGCGGCGGCGCCCTGGCTCTCATAGCGTCCCACCACTTTGGCGCTGTAGGTCTCTTTAAGATTTTTGATAACCCTGTCGCGCAACTCATCCGTGGTAATCAGCGCTTCGTCATCAAGATCCCTGCGTATGTCTGAGGCTACGTTGTAAGCTTCTTCAAACGCGAGACCGGCGTTCTGCAGCGAGCGTGTCAGAATGCCACGCAGGAACGGTACCTGTGTGTCTTCATCAGGATCCTCGACCAGAGTTTTTGCCACACAATCGTCCTTTCAGCGCAGTCTTTACATTCTGGCGCATTATAGAGCCTTGGTGGGCAAAAAACGACTGGCAGGGAACCGCCGGATTTGCGCGGTAAATCAGCCGTAGCGGCCCTCGATATAGTCTGCGGTCTCTTGTTTCTCCGGCGTGACGAACATGTCCTCCGTTGCGGTATGTTCGATTACTTTACCCAGCAGCATGAAGATACATTCTTCACTGGCACGCCTTGCCTGGGCCATATTGTGCGTGACAATCAGGATAGTGTATTGGCCACGCAGCTGCCAGATCAGTTCTTCCACCGCTTCTGTGCCCTTGGGGTCGAGGGCGGAGCAGGGTTCATCCATCAATAAAACACCGGGTTTTACCGGTATCAGGCGTGCAATGCACAGTTTTTGCTGTTCTTCCAGGGAGAGTTCGGTCGCTTTATGATCGAGGCGGTCTTTGACTTCATCCCACAGCAGTACCTGGCGCAGCGCCTGTTCGACGATGTCGTCCCGCTGGCTGCGGGATGTTTGCTCTTTGGAATGTATGTTATAGCCAAACAGGACATTGTCTCGGATCGAGATTGGCAACGGGTTGGGGCGCTGGAATACCATGCCAATCTGTTTTCGTACCTGTACCAGTTCCACATCGGGATCATAGATGTTCTTGTCCAGTACCTCGATAGAGCCTTCGATGCGGGCGTAGCCGAGTCGCTCGTTAATGCGGTTGATGCTGCGCAGGAAAGTCGATTTGCCGCAGCCCGATGGCCCGATCAGAGAGGTGATGATGCCTTCCTTTATGGCCAGGTCGACGTCGAACAGGGCCTGGAAGGTGCCGTACCAGAGATTCAGTTCTCGTGTACGTATAGCGTATTTGTCTGGATTCTCACCCATCAGCCGAACTTTCCTTCAATGTAGTCGCGGGTGCGCGGGTCCTTGACTTCACCGCTAAACAGGCTTTCGGTTTCGCCCACTTCCACGCAGCTTCCCTCGAGGAAGAAGGCGGTGCGATCCGCCAGTCGGCGAGCCTGCTGCACCAGGTTGGTGACCAGGACGATGGTCATTTCCTCTTTGAGTTCCTTGAGTACATCCTCGATGCGCATGGTTGTCACCGGATCCACAGCAATCGAGAATTCGTCCAGCATGAGCAATTCCGGCTCCTGGGACAGGGCCCGTGCAATCGTCAGGCGTTGCTGCTGGCCGCCGGAGAGCAGGCTGCCCAGCGAATCCAGCCGGTCCTTGACCTCGTCCCAGAGGGCGGCGCGCTGCAGACAGCGTTCGACGATGATATCCAGCTCGGTTTTGTTCCTGACCCCGCGCAGGCGCGGCGCCAGTGCGACGTTCTCGTAGACCGTCATCGGCAATCCGACCGGCAAAGGAAACACCACGCCGATACGCGATCGCAAGGCATAGATATTCTTCAGACGTCGAATATCGTGTCCGTTGAAATGGATATCGCCCTCGACACGCATGCTGCTGTTGAACATGTCCATGCGGTTGAGCGCCTTGAGAAAGGAGGTCTTGCCGGCATTCGCCGGGCCGATGACACCAAAAATTTCGTGTTGCCGTACATCCAGGTTGACGCCGCTTAGCGCAAGCTCTCCGCCATAGCTGATGCTGAGGTTGCGAACTTCCAGGGTTTTGGGCGTCTCCGGCGCTACAGCGGCCGATGCAGGATTACTTACCATTTCTTCCTACCTCGCAGATACATACGGAAGGCGATCGAGACGCTGTTCATGATCAGTACCATGGCGATCAGAACCAGGGCCACGCCATACGGCAGGTTTTCCGGCACTCCGGGGACCTGAGTCGAGACCACGAACAGGTGCAGCGAAAGGGCCATGGTCTGATCGAAGATGCCCTGCGGCAGGAACGGGGTAAAGAACACGGCGCCGGTAAACATGACCGGGGCTGTCTCACCGGTGGTGCGCGAGACCTCCAGGATGACACCGGTGAGAATGCCGGTGACCGCGTTGGGCAGGACCACGCGGCGAATGGTCTGCCAGCGTGTCGCGCCCATGTTCCAGCACGCCTCGCGGAAAGCCATGGGTACGGCACGCAGCGACTCGCGGGTGGCCACGATGACCACCGGCAGGGTCATGATGGCCAGCGTCAGACTGGCGGCCAGGATACTGGTGCCGAAGCCGAAGAAAATAACGAATGCGCCCACGCCGAACAGCGCGTGGACAATGGAAGGCACACCGGCGAGGTTGATGATGGCCAGGTTGATAATGCGTGTGAACCAGTTTTCCCCGGCGTACTCGTTCAGGTAGATGGCCGCGGCGATGCCGATAGGTACCGAGATCAACAGCGCCACGGCCACCAGCCAGACGGTGCCGATCAGGGCAGGGAAGATGCCACCCGCGGTCATGCCGTCGGTGGGGGCGGTGAACAGGAAGTCCATGGATATCACCGAACCACCCTTGTATATGAGGGTGGCGAGAATGATGAGAACCGGCAGAATCAGAAGACCGGTCATCAGCCCGAACAGCACACGAAACAGGCTCTGAACTTTCTTGTTGCGGACATTGAGTTCCGTTTCAGCAAACATAGGTATTACCCACGACGCACGCCGCGCACTATAAGGTCGGCGGTCAGGTTGATGATGAAGGTGATAATGAACAGGAAGATGCCGATGGTGAACAGCGCCTGGTAGTGCTCCGAACCGACGGCGGTCTCGCCCAGCTCGGCGGCGATGGTGGCGGTCAGCGCGCGCACCGAATCGAATATACTGGTGGGAATGTTCACGGCGTGGCCGGTGGCCATCAGTACCGCCATGGTCTCGCCGAAGCCCCTGCCGACACCCAGCAGCACCGCACCCAGCAGACCGTTTTTGGCGGCCGGTAGCACGACTTTGAAGATGACCTGCCAGCGGGTGGCGCCCATGGCCTCGGCGGCCTCCCGGTAGCGATCGGGCACCGCTTTGAGTGCGTCCTCGGCGATGGACGTCATGATCGGTGCGGTCATCAGGCCGAGGATAATGCCGGCATTGAGTACCGTGAGTCCCACCGGCACATCGAACACCTCGATGATGAGCGGATTCATAATGGTCAGGCCGATGAAGCCCCACACCACCGAGGGGATGGCGGCGAGCAGTTCGACGAGTATTTTCAGGAACTCGCGTGTCTTACCGGTGGCGAACTCGCCGACGTAGATCGCGGCACCCAGGGAAAACGGGATGGCGACCACCAGGGCCAGACCGGTGACACTGGCGGTTCCTGCCACCAGCGCCAGGATGCCGTATTCGGGTGCATCCTCGTCGCTGGGCTCCCAGTAGGGGGACAGGAAGAATTCCCCTACGTCCATTGTGTTCAGAATAAAGCCGATGCCTTCCTTGGTGATGAAGACAAAGATGCCGATGATGAAGATGATGGCGGAAATACCGCCGATAAACACCAGCACCTGGACCAGCTTGTCGAGGTACCAGTCCAGATTGCGACGGTCGAAATCGGCGATGGCCTTGGAATTCATGGTTGCTCAGTCGTCCAGGTCAGGGTGCGTCTGTGCCGCGAAGTGTTTCCATCAGGTCGCGCACCTGCATGGCAATTTCGCGGTATATCGTTTCCAGGCGTTGGGTTGTTTCCTGGGCGTCATCGTCGTCGCCGGGTACCGATCCGACCTCCCATTCCAGGCCGGTGGTGTGAAAAGGGGTTTTTGCGAAGTAGTCTTTGACCGGTCCCTGCAGGCTGACGATGACATGTTTTTCGGCCAGTTCCTGGTGCGTCAGATCCAGCGGTCCGGGCCTGGCTTCGCCGAGATCGAAGCCGTGCTGTGCCATGAACTGCAGCATGGCCGCGTTGAGCGCCGCTGCGGGTTGGCGGCCGGCGCTGTTGTAGAGGCCGCTTTCCGGGAAGGCTTTGCGGGCCACTGCCTCCGCCATCTGGCTCAGGCAGCCGTTGTCCTCGTCGACGAACAGAATTTTGTAGACTTTGGGCGCCTTGGCCTCACCGGTGACGGCAAAAACGGTTTCCTCGCACAGATTTTTGGCCTGGTCGGCGACGCGCTTCAGGCGCGTGAGCACCGAAAATACCGCCAACAGTTCCTTGGCTCTCTCGTGGTCTTCGTTGGCCGCCAGTTCCGCATAAACGCTATCCAGGTCGTATTCCATCCCCCGTTCCAGGGCCATGGTGGCCTTGGCCATTTCCGCATTGAGCCCGTTGAAAGCGGTAATGGCCTGGCCAAGCATGAATTGTGCCTGGTTGGCGATCCGTTCCAGCTCCCGCCCCAGCTCTCCTTCCGGTGGTGCGGCCAACTGTTGCGACACCCGTGCGATGGTAACTGCGTAGTCACCAATGCGTTCAATCTCAATGTTGGCCCGGATCGCCGAAGAGAGTAAGCGTAAATGGCCGGCGCTGGGCAGATGTACGGCAATGAACGCATGGCACAGTCGGTCGATTTCACGCATGCTGCGATTAATCGGGTGGTCGGCCAGAATGACCGTCGAGGCGAGTTTGCAATCACCGGTCTGGAGTGCGCGGACGGCGTTTTTAAGTCCCTCTTCAACCTTGCCCGCCATAGCGGCAATCTGCTCGCGGATCTTGCCCAGATCCTGTTCCAGCCGTTCCTCGTAGTGGCTCATCAAGATGGCTCCGATTGGTCCTGTGGGTTGGGGTGAGATTCGGGGCGCGGCGTTCCGCCATTGCGCCCCGAACGCTCAATGTTGCAGGCGATGACTTATTCGCAACTCACGCTGCGAAGCGGAGCATAACCCTTTTCCTTGATGATGCACTGACCGGTGTCGCTCAGAATCCAGTCCAGATAGGTTTTGATTTCACCCTGCGGTTCACCGTTGGTGTACATGAACAGCGGGCGTGCAATCGGATAGCTGCTGTCGCTGGCGGTAGCGACCGTCGGGTTCACGCAAGCCCCGCCGTCCTCGCTGGCGATGCAGGCCATTTTGATGTGGTCTGTGGCATACGCCAGGCCGCTGTAACCGATGGCGCAGGGGGTTTTTTCAACCAGGTCGACGACGTCCTTGGAGCCGTGCATGTCGAGTGTGCCCTGACGGAATTTCCCGCCCTTGCCGAGCACCGCTTTCTTGAAGTAGGCGTAGGTGCCCGAGTTGTTCTGGCGGCTGACCACGACGATTTGCTGATCCTTGCAACCGGGAACCTCGATGCCCAGATCCGTCCACTTGGTGGATTTGCCGCCGCGTCCGAAGATTTCCTTCATCTGGGGGATGCTGAGGGTGTCGGCGGGATTCGCACTGTTGATAAACACGGCGAGGGCGTCAAAGCCCACGATGTGTTCCACCGGGATGTTGCCGCGCTTCTTGGCGAGTTCGATCTCCTTGTCCTTCATTTTTCGGCTGGCATTGGCGATGTCCACAGTGCCGTTGATGAGCGCCGCAATACCGGTGCCCGATCCACCGCCCGATACCGCCACGGCGACCTCGGGGTCGACCTTCTGGTAGGCTTCCGCCCAGGCCTGGGCGACATTGACCAGGGTGTCGGAGCCCTTGTTCTGTATTTCTGTGCGGGCTTGGGCGAGTGTCGGGATCAAAGTGGCATTGGTCAAAAATGCGGCTGCAAGTATCCACGTTGGTTTCATGAGAGTTTACTCCTCGAAATCTTTTAATTGGTTGATTTTGTCCGCTCGACCATGCTTGTGTTGCCAGGATCTTGCTGACGTGGTCATTAAGTCGGGCATTCTTGATTGAGATTGTTTTTGCACCGGCAGCAATAACCACCGGATCGAGCCACGAAGTCTACCCGGCTTTTGTTACATTTTTATTACAGTTTTCCTGCGCAGGCTTTGCTGTCAGTAGCGGCTTCACATGCGAAGGGTTTTACTGACTGATGAACGAGTTAGTTAGCCGACAGAAAGACTATTGCAATGATTGGGTTAAGCTGGCGCGGCGGTTGGGCGCCGCAGCACTACTTCGTCGATGCAGCGGGGTGACGCCTTGACAATTCTGACCTCCAGGTCGTCAATGGTGAAGACGTCGTTTTCCTTCGGTATGGTTTCAGTATGGGTGAGAATCCACAGGCTCACCGTATCGGTAGGCTTGCCGGGGAGATCCAGCCCGAAAAACTCCTCGACAACACGCAGTTCCGCATTCCCGTCCACGGCCAGTTCGTTTTCAGAGACCGGGGTCGCCATGCTCGGCGTGACGTCGCTTTCATCGTAAATCTCGCCCACCAGTTCTTCCAGCAAGTCCTCGAGTGTAACGATGCCGCGTACCAAACCGTATTCATCCACTACAATGGCGAGGTGCCGCTTCTTGTGCAGGAGCTCGGCAAACAGTTCATCAATAGTCCGATACTGGGAGACAAAGATCGGCGTGTGAGCGATTTCGTCGATCCGTACTTCGCTGCGGCCGCTCGCCATCGCGGCGAGCAGATCACGCAGATAGAGTACCTTGTCAAGGTTGTCCGACTGTTTGTCATAGAGCGGAACTCGCGAATAAGAACCGTCATTGACTCGCGGCAAGGCGTCGGCAACGGACAGAGATCCGTCCAAGCTGAATATCTCGTTATGCGGTGTCATCACATCCCGGACTTTCAGATCGTTAAATGCAAAGACACGCTCGATGATTTCACGTTCTGAGCGCTCTATCGTGCCTTCTTTCTCACCGTGTCCCAGCATACTGATCAACTCCAGCTCGGTGACGATCGGATCGCCCTTCTGTCCGCTTAATCGATGCACCCAGGCGGTAAAACGATCAAACATCCACACCAGCGGATAGATCAGGCGCATAAAGGCAAGCATCGGTGGCGCAATGAACAAGGAGATGCGTTCGGCATGACGGGTCGCGAGACTCTTCGGGGTTATCTCACCGAATACCAGAATCAGTATGGTGAGCGCTCCCACGGCAATGCCCGGGCCTGAGCTGCCAAACCATCGGGTGGCGATCACGGTGGCTATGACCGAAGCCGCAATATTGACGAGATTGTTGCCGATCAATATTGTCGTCAGCATCTTGGACGGGTTTTTTTTAAGTTGATACAGCGTCCGCGCGCCGTTGCGGCGTTCCTTGACCAGGCCCTCAACCCGTGCCAGCGACAGCGACACCAGCGCCGTCTCAGATCCGGAGAAGACGCCGGAGAAGATCAGCAAAAACAGCAGAGAAATAATATCGGTCACGGGTTCATCTCAAAAGGCGGCGCGACCGACCCTGGGTGGAATGATGTCAACGCATTCATTTATCTAAAAAAATATCCTCAGGAGTGGGTTTTGACCGTGATTCTCCCAAACCGGGCTACAGTATACTAGTAACAAGGCGTTGCTCTACTACTAAGCCATGCTTTTTCAAATTTAACACCTGCCCACCCTGGTACCCCGAGCTGCAGGCCCCCGTTGTTGCGCAGGCGATCCAGGCATATTTTTGTTTGGACGGAGACAGCTATGTGAAACAGCGGAACTTGGGCAGCCGATTCTTTAAAAAGAATATGAACCGGTTTTAAGCCAGAAACCTAATAGATATGTGAAGAGTCTCCCGCTGTCATCGGCGCGCAAGACATTTAGGGCTATTTCCCGGCGACATTATGAGCTATATTACACGGCTGTCAGGACAGGATCGCAGAGGATAATAACCATGCCGACGACTACACCTTTCGCCAATTTGTTCGGCCAATCACCGTTCAAGGCCCTACAACGCCACATGCGCGCCGTACTTGAGTGTATGCGTGAGGTTCCCCCCTTGTTCGAGGCACTGGCTGCCGGGGACCAGGAGCGGGTGCGGTCCTTGAAGGACAAGATCTTTGAATTGGAAAACGAAGCGGACACGATAAAAAACGAACTGCGCAGTAACTTGCCGAAAAGTCTCTTCATGCCGGTGGATCGCCGGGATCTGCTTGAGGTTCTGCAGATGCAGGATTCGATTGCCGATACCGCCCAGGATGTCGCCGGACTGCTGGTCGAGCGCCCGATGGGGCTCCCGGAGTTCCTCAAGGAACCCCTCCTGACTTTAGCTGGACGCTGTGTAGACGCCTGTGAGCACTCGGGAAAGATCATCGAAGAACTGGATGAACTGTTGGCAACGGGATTCCGAGGCCGCGAGGCGACGCGGGTTGAAGAGATGGTGGAAGAGCTGAACCTGATCGAAGATGAAACGGATCAACTCGGCCTGGAGCTGACGCGCCGGCTTTTCCAGCACGAAGATGAATTGAAGCCGGTCTCGGTGATGATGTGGTACCAGCTCATACAATGGGTCGGTGATCTGGCGGATTACGCCGAAAAGGTTGGCGATCGGCTGCGCCTTCTGATTGCCCGTTAGTCGGATTGTCATAATATAGTTCACCCTCAGAAACGGCTTAAAAATCTGGCGGCTACCGATTCGATAAATCCCGAATAACGCCAGTAACTAATAACTCAAGGTGGTATAGCGAAAATGGAAATCATCTCCCAATACGGTTTCGTTTTAATGGTCCTGGCGGTAGTTTTCGGTCTGTATATGACCTGGGGGATCGGCGCCAATGACGTGGCAAACGCCATGGGAACGTCGGTGGGCTCCGGTGCAATCACCGTCAAGCAGGCGATAATCATCGCCGCAATTTTTGAGTTTGCCGGCGCGTTTATCGCCGGCGGGCATGTCACCAAGACTATTCGCAAGGGCATTATCGATCCAACACCGATAGTCAATAACCCGGAGATTCTGGTCTTCGGGATGCTCGCGGCTCTGTTGGCGGCTGCCATCTGGCTCATGATTGCTTCTACACGGGGATGGCCGGTTTCGACCACCCATTCGATTGTCGGTGCCATCGTCGGCTTTGCGATGGTAGGTATCGGCGTCGACGCGGTGCAGTGGGGCAAGATTGGCCAGATTGCCGCCAGCTGGGTGGTATCGCCGGTGCTGGGAGGGAGCATAGCGTTCCTGTTGATGTTGAGTATCCGTGCACTGATCCTCAACACCGATAATCCGTTTCACAGCGCCAAACGCTGGGGACCGGCCTATGTCTTCCTGGTCGGTTTTATCATTTCCCTGGTGACCATGTTCAAGGGTCTGAAACACCTCAACCTCGAGTTGTCGGCCGGCATGAGTTTCGTCGCTGCATTAGTGTTTGGATTAATCGTGGCGGGTGTGGGCTGGGCCTTGATCAATCGGGTGAAGGTGGATCCGGGTGCTGACCGGGACTTTCACTTCGCCAGCGTGGAAAAGGTGTTCGCACCCATGATGATCTTCACCGCCTGCGCGATGGCCTTTGCTCACGGTTCGAACGATGTCGCCAATGGCATCGGCCCGCTGGCCGCTGTTATCAGTATCGTGCAGTCGGGCGGTGAAGTGACACAGAAAGCGGGGCTGCCCCTGTGGATATTGGTCGTTGGTGGCGGTGGTATCGTACTTGGGCTCGCCACCATGGGTTATAAGGTCATGAAGACTATCGGTACCCGAATCACCGAGCTGACTCCAAGCAGGGGCTATTGTGCGACCCTGGCGGCAGCGGCAACGGTGGTGCTGGCGTCACGCACGGGCTTGCCGGTGTCGACTACCCACATCGCTGTCGGAGCCGTCATTGGGGTCGGTCTGGCACGCGGTATCGGGGCTATCGATATCCGCGTTATTGGGGGTATTGTGATGTCCTGGATAGTCACACTACCGGTCGGTGGTGTGCTCGCTGCGCTGATTTTCTTCACCTTGAAGGGAATATTTACCTGAGCCACGCAGCTGACGTACACGCGATCCAGCTTGATAACTCCCGGTCGGTTCCGCGTTGCCGGGCGTGTCATGGGCAGAGCTTGAGACCCTGCTGACCAGGTCGCCGGAACTGGCTCTCCGGGCTCGGGGCGACTCTCGATGCATTTGAACAGTGTTGCGGTTGAAGACGTAACCTGGATCAAAGGTATCCCCTATCCCCGTGGTGTGCAATTTCGCCAGCTCATCGTCACGGGTCCACCCAGCAGTGGCAAGACAACCCTGATCCAGAAGCTGCAGGGGTGGCCTGAAGAGGGCTATGTCGATCTCGCCCAGAACGACTGGTGGCGTAGCCCTGTCCTTACGCTTCGGCCACGAGAGGTGCATTTCGGCCTCCCGTTCGAGGGTTTTCGGGAAAGTTACACGGTTTTCGACCGCGAATGGCTCGACGCACCTGCTCCGATTGACCTGAAGCGGGTACAGATCCCGCCTGGAAAGCGGCGGTTTTTCAATATCGACTGGCGGGCGAGGTTTGTTTTCGATTTTCAGCTGCTTTCGGCAGAGCGTATTTATACCATTCGCAAGGCCAGAGCGCGGGCTGGTACGCACCCGGTGGACGAGCGGCTTACCAGGGACGAGGTGGAAAAGCAGGTGGCCGTCTACGAAACCCTGGCCCTCCATTTCCACCGTTGTGGTATGCAGGTCATTGTGCGACACACTTTTGATGGTATGCCTCGACGGATT
>CBFDBP010000106.1:0-10619 GCA_965603065.1 uncultured Gammaproteobacteria bacterium | reverse complement strand
GATTTGCCTTCAGCGCTGGAAATCTGCAGCACCACAAGCATCGAGTAGCCGCCATCCGGGTGAGGTGCGGCGGACACCAGTTTACCGACGCTCTGGCGTTTGTCATCACCGGCATAGACCTCGTCACCGGCGTGTGGCTCTGATTCGCTATCGACCCTGGCGCGGTACATGCGCCGCTTCAGTTTGCCCAGGTACTGCATACGGGCGACGATTTCCTGCCCGGTATAACAACCCTTGGTAAAACTGACGCCATCGATCAGCTGAAGGTTGGCCATCTGCGGCACAAAGGCTTCGCGGGTGTCAGGAGAAATCATTGGAATACCGGCCTGTATGTCGAGAAATTGCCAGGCTACCGACCCGATCGGGGCACTTTGCACGTTGAGCTTGTTCCACAGCTGTCCGGCCTGCTCGACGGTGGTGAAGATTTCGAAACTGGGATGAATGCCCGGCACACGGATGATGGCCTGGTCTTGATCATGCGTGACCTCGTGCGTGTTGTCGGGCAATGTGCCGGCGAATTCCCGCAGATCCTGTTCAGCCTCACTACCGGATACGCCCAGGTGTACGAAGGTGTCACTGGCTTCCTCCAGCGTCACATTGGAACGCAGTACAAACATGCGCAGGCGACTGATGACGGCTTCGATCATATCCGTGGGCAGGCACAGGTAGTAGCTGTCACCGCGATGGAAAACGCGGAAACTGGCGAGCAGGCGCCCCTTGGGGTTGCAGATGCCGCTGAACTGGCTGTACTGGTCATCCACTTTGCGGATGTCATTGGTCAACTGGCCTTGCAGAAAGGTCTCTGCATCATCACCGTGTACCGAGATCAGGCCGTAGTGTGAAAGGTCCGCAAAGACGTTGCCGGTAATCGCGACGCTCAATTCGCGTCGTAAATTGCCGTAATGAACAACACCCGCGTCGTTGAATTCGGCGCCGGCAGCCAGCAGGAAGTCTTTCCAGTCATTGATCATAATGTATTCCCTAAAAACCTGCACTGAATAGTAGACAATCCTGCGCCGGGTGTCAGCCATGTAAACACTGGCAGATTGTCTGAACAGATGGTATAAACCCACACATTTCCAGGGCACCTTGAACCCGATGGCCAGACAAAAACCAGCGCCAAAATTTCTGAACCTGCTTCTCATCAAATTGCCACCCGGTGGCATAGCCTCCATCGGTCACCGTATCTCCGGTGTCCTGATGTTCCTGTCCATTCCCTTGCTTGCCTGGTTGTTTGGCCTGTCGCTGGAGAACGCCCAGGGATTCCAGCAAGCCCGGCAGCATCTGCACTCAACCCCCGTCATGCTGCTGTCGGTGCTGCTTGTGTGGTCTTTCAGTCATCACCTGCTGGCGGGCATTCGCCACCTGCTGCTGGATGTCGAGATCGGTCTCGACAAGGCCGCGGCGAGACTCAGCGCCTGGCTGGTCAATCTGGGCGCCCTGCTGGCAACCGCCTGGTACGCGGTGAATCTGCTGTGAGCCGCGCTGCACAGGGATTACGTGCCTGGTTGCTGCAGCGTTTCACGGCGATTTATCTTGCACTTTACCTGGTCTCGGTGCTTTCCTACGGCGCCGTTCGCGATAGCTTTAGCTACAGCGAGTGGCGTTCCTGGCTGGGCGAACCGGGGATCGGGGTTGCCACGGCCCTGTTTGCACTGGCAATCCTGCTGCACGTCTGGGTGGGGATTCGCGATGTATTGATCGACTATATCCACGCCGTCTGGTTACGCCTGCTGCTGATGGCGGCAACCGCTCTGGTATTGCTCACCAGCCTGCTGTGGATTGTACGGGCACTGACCCTGGCGGCCATCGGGAGCATTGACTAGAGCATGAGTATCGCCAAACGCAGTTTCGATACCCTGATCATTGGTGCCGGTGGCGGTGGCTTGCGTGCGGCGCTGCAGCTGTCCCAGGCAGAAGCCCGCGTCGCGGTGGTCTCCAAGGTCTTTCCCACCCGCTCCCATACCGTCGCCGCCCAGGGGGGCGTGAACGCGGCGCTGGCTAACGTACTGCCGGACAACTGGCACTGGCACATGTTCGACACCGTCAAGGGCAGTGACTACCTGGGCGACCAGGACGCCATCGAATACATGTGCCGGGCTGCACCCAGGGTGGTGTATGAACTGGAGCATTTCGGCGTTCCGTTTTCACGCCTGGAAACGGGCAGGATCTACCAGCGCGCCTTTGGCGGCCAGAGCCGCGATTTCGGCGGTGACCAGGCGGTGCGCACCTGTGCAGCGGCCGATCGCACCGGCCACGCCATCCTGCACTCGCTGTACCAGCAGAATATTCGCGCCAAAACCCATTTCTTCGACGAATATTTTGCCGTTGATCTGATACGCAACCAGGACGGCTATTTTCTCGGTGCGCTGGCGATCGACATCGCCAGCGGTGAACCGATCCTGATCGAGGCCAAGACGACGATCCTGGCAACCGGCGGCGTGGGGCAGCTGTTCCGCACCAATACCAATGCGCTGGTGAATACCGGTGACGGTATGGCGATGGCACTGCGCACCGGCATACCGCTTCAGGATATGGAATTTTTCCAGTTCCATCCCACCGGTATTGCCGGTAAGGGCATGCTGATTACCGAGGGTGCGCGAGGCGAGGGGGGCTACCTGTTAAACGGCGATGGCGAACGTTTCATGGAACGCTATGCGCCGAACGCCCGGGATCTTGCCAGCCGCGACGTCGTCAGCCGTTCCATCGCCACGGAAATACGCGAAGGGCGTGGTGCCGGGCCTAACAAGGACCATGTGCTGCTGAAGCTCGACCATCTGGGGGCCGACATCGTCAAGCAGCGACTGCCGGGTATTCGCGATACGGTGATGACCTTTCTGCACATCGATCCCGCGGAAACACCCGTCCCGGTGTACCCGACCCTGCACTACACCATGGGCGGCATCCCCACCGACCGCCATGGTCGGGTGGTGGTACCGCTTCAGCAGGGCGCCGAAGAGCCGGTGCCGGGCCTGTATGCCGTTGGCGAGTGCGCCTGCGTTTCGGTACACGGCGCCAACCGGCTGGGTGGCAATTCGCTGCTGGACATCCTGGTGTTCGGTCGAGCCGCGGCCAACCACGTTATCGAAGATCTTAAAGAGAATCGCTATCACCAGCAGATTCCGGATGATGCGGCTGAACCGGCCATGCAACGCCTGGCACGCTGGAACAGGCAGGGTAAGGGGGAATCGGTATCCCGCTTGCGCCAGGAACTGGCCAAAACGATGGAGGACCATTGCAGCGTATTCCGTAACGAGGACGTGCTGCAGGAAGGTCTGAACAAAGTCCTCGAACTGCGCGAGCGTCTGCAGGATGCCTATATCGATGACCACAGCCAGGTCTTCAACACCGCTCGCATCGAAGCCATGGAACTGGAAAACCTCATGGACATCGGCGTCGCGACCGTCACTTCCGCCCTGGCGCGCAAAGAGAGCCGCGGTGCTCACTCGCGTATCGATTATCCCGAGCGCGATGATCAGCACTGGTTACGCCATAGCCTGTTCAGCCTGGAAGGAGACAAGATGGATTACAAGCCGGTACGCATGAAGCCGTTAACAGTGGAAACTTTTCCGCCTAAAAAACGGACTTACTAATGTGTACGTTGCTTACCCGACATGTTGTCTACAGAACGTCGGCAGCAGGGATGCTGCCGTCGAGCGTACAGGGATGTATTCACGCGTGTCTGTAAACAACATGTCGGGTAAGCAACGTACTGTTTAATACTGGGGCCAGTTATGAAGTTTTCAATCTATCGTTACGACCCGGATCAGGATGCGCGTCCCTACATGCAGGACTATGAAGTACCGGACAATCAGATTGAGCCGGGCATGATGTTGCTGGATGCGCTGTTGCTGATCAAGGCCCAGGATGAAAGCCTGAGCTTCCGGCGTTCCTGCCAGGAAGGCGTATGTGGCTCAGACGGCATGAATATCAACGGTCGCAACGGACTGGCCTGCGTGACCCACCTGTCCGAACTCGGGCATCCGGTCGAAATCCGGCCCTTACCGGGCCTGCCGGTGATCCGCGATCTGGTGGTCGACCTCGCCCAGTTCTATCAGCAGTACCGGACCGCCAAGCCGTATCTCATCAACGATGAGCCCTGTCCCGAGGTCGAACGCTTGCAGACACCGCAAGAGCGGGAAAAGCTAGATGGCTTGTACGAATGTATTCTGTGCGCCTGCTGTTCAACGTCATGTCCGTCATTCTGGTGGAACCCGGACAAGTTCCTGGGGCCGGCCGCCTTGTTGCAATCCTGGCGTTTTCTGGCCGACAGCCGAGATCAGGCGACCGAAGAACGTCTGAATAACCTGGAAGGGCCGTTCCGTCTGTTTCGCTGCCATACCATCATGAACTGTGTCGAAGTCTGCCCCAAGGGCCTGAACCCGACCCGCGCCATCGGACGCATCAAGGAACTAATGGTAAAACGTTCGCTGTGAGCGAACTGGCGCGCATGCGGTGGAAGTGCCGGCGCGGCATGCTGGAACTGGATTTGCTGTTGAGGGATTTCCTGGACAGCGGCTACCAGGACCTGGACGAAGCGGGTCAGCGGCTTTTTGACCGGATACTGGATTACCCGGACGCCGTTTTACTGGAATGGATGATGGGAAGGATAAGGCCGACCGACACGGATGTCGCACAACTCGTTGACAAAATTCGATCAGCCGCTGCTGGCTGAGCTACAAGCTTCGCGACTTCTGCTGCTCGCCCTGGGGGCGATATACGCGTTGGCCGCGCTGGTGTGGTTGTGGGTGCCTCTCTCCTGGCCGGGTCGTCTGCTGCTGTTCGCTGTGCTCGGCGGGCACTTCGTCTTGCTCTATCGTCTGCATGTCAAACCGTTACTGCGCTGCGCGGTGCAGGCCTTGAGCTGGGACGCGGTGCGGGGATGGCGGCTTCATTGCCATGGCGGGGAATGGTGTCCGGCACAGCTGCTGACTCCCGCCTTTGTCAGTTGTCGCCTGGTCGCCGTGCGTTTCCGCGTCGGCCGCTTCAGCACGCGAACGGTTGTCGTCGTCGCGGACCGGCTGGACGAGAACGATTTCCGCCGCTTGCGGGTGCGCCTGCTACAAACCGCGACAGATTCCTAATGGGCGATCTGCAACTGCTGGTCGTGCAGCCACTGCTGCACGGCATCCCCGGGCAGCGGCGGGGAGATGTGGACACCCTGCGCCATGTCACATTTCTGCTGCTGCAGTTTTGACAGGGTTTGCTGATTTTCAACGCCCTCAGCGGTCACGTTGAGCCCCAGGTTGTGCGCCAGCCCAATGATGGAGTGGACGACGATGGCATCGTTCTCGTCCCGCCCCATATTCATCACGAAGGACTTGTCGATTTTAAGTTCATCGAGCGGCAACATCTTGAGATAGCCGAGTGACGAAAAGCCCGTACCAAAGTCATCGACAGCGAGATTGATCCCCATTTTACTCAGCTGCACGAGGACTTTCCGCGCCTGCACCGGGTCGCTCATCATGGCGTTTTCGGTCATCTCCAGCGTCAGTTGCTCCACAGGGACAGCATATTTTTCCAGTTTCCGTGCAATGGTGGTCGGCAGCTCTGGGTCCTGCAGGTTCCAGGCGGACAGGTTGACAGCTACGCTGAAGCGGTTATGCGTGTGTTGCAGGCGGCTGATTTCCGACAGCGCGGTATCTATAACCCATTGGGTGAGCGCTGCGATCAGACCGGTGTGTTCCGCCATCTTGATGATATTTTCCGGCGAGATGGGCCCCAGCTGGGGGTGGGGCCAGCGTAACAGCGCTTCGAAGGCGATCACCTCGTGGCTGCGCAGATCAATCTGGGGCTGGTAGTACAACTGCAGGTATTCGGTGTTTACCAGTTCATCACGCAAATCACCCACCAGCGCCAGTCTGTCCTGCCGTCGCTCATCGCGTGCCATTTCATACAAGCTGTAGTCCAGGTTATTGCGTTTGGCGCTGTACATGGAAATGTCGGCATGACGGATGAGGGTGCCGGCATCCGTGCCGTGCTGGGGGGAGACGGCCACACCGATGCTGACCCCGACATAGAGATTCTGCTTGCCAATCTGGAATACATCTTTGATGGCATTGGCGATCTTTTCCGCGAACTGCGCGGCCTGCCGGTTATCGGTATTGGGTGCGACGATGGCGAATTCGTCACCTCCGAGGCGTGCCACGGTATCGGAGTTGCGTAGCAGCGCTTCCAGTCGCCGTCCAACCTGTTGCAGCAGTTCATCACCCACCTGGTGTCCCAGGGCATCATTGACTTCCTTGAAGCGGTCCAGGTCGAGCAGCAACAGGGCCATCGAGCCATCATTGCGCTTCACGAGCTGGATGGCCTGTTCCAGGCGGTCCTGCAGTAACACCCGGTTCGGTAAGCCGGTGAGGGCGTCGTGCAGGGTCTGGTGTTCCAGTGCCATCTGCCGTTGATGGACCTGATTGCGCATGACATTGAAAGCCGTGATCAATTGGTGAATCTCCCGGCTGCTGCGGTGTTCCAGTCCGGCAACGGATTCTTCGCCGTGCTTGGACAGGCTTTCGGCGATAGCGGCAACGGGCTGCAATATCCAACGGTCGATCATGAGATAGACCAGGACCACAAAAGCCAGCGCGACACCGGCCAGCCCCCACAATACATTGCTGATCTGACCGGCCGCCTGCTGCACAATGGTGACGTTTTTTGCCGACCAGGTTGTGATATCCGCTTCAATGGTCGCCAGTGTGTTGAAGACCTGTTGCTGATAGCGATTGATCTCCGTCGCCACGTAATTGATGTCGGCACGCCAGATGCTGGAGGAACGCAGTTCTCTGACCGCAGCCCAGTTTTCCTGCCAGCGCTCTGAAGCCTGCTGCATCTGTTCCAGGGCGGCCTCGGAATCGACTCCCAGTTCACCTTGCTCCTTCTGCCTTTGCAGCGCCGCCAGCCTTTTACTGATTTCCTCGTGAAGATCGGTAATATTCTGTTCCTGCGGCGTCACATCGACACTGTTCAGCCAGGCAAAACGGATGATCACCGCCCTGAAGTTAAGGATTTTGCGCCGCCACAGATCACGCACCTGGTCAAACTCGCCATAGCGGCGCGATGCATAGGAGCGCCCGTCATCCTCAGCGATCTCCTGCAATGCCCGGGCAGCCGCGCTTTCAAACCTGTCGTGGGGTTCCAGCAGTTTTTCGTTGATAAACGGCAGCAGCGGATAGGTCCAGTTAAGATCCAGGCGCTGGGTCATCAGGTATTGGACTTTTTCCGTCAGCAGCGAGAGGGTTTCCCGGAGCACTTGCAGCTGATCTGAAAGACCAGCGGTATCAATGGCGGGCTTCGCCGCCAGGGTAGCCAACTCTTCTTCAGCCCCGTCCAGGTTGGCGATAATGTCGTATTCGTTTTCGGTGCGGGGGAAAATCAAGCTGGCATTCAGCCCATCGCCAGCCTTCCAGATCCTGCGGCGGATTGTACCGATGCTTTCTGTCACATCGTTTCTGAGCGCCAGGGCCTCCGAATTATTGCGCGATACATCCCTGGCATACCAGTTGGCGAGTATGGCGCCGCTGATCAGCATAATGCAGACGGTTGCTGCGACAAACAGATAACGGCTTCTGAGGCTGTGGCGCGGCTCGGCCGATGTAGTGAAGTTTTCCGACATGAAATATTGCCCTGTATAATCGCTAATCATACTCAAATATTGAGCCTGCGCCAGCACCCTGTTCTAATCGTTACAGGGTTTAAAAAGATGTCAGACAATTACATTCATATAAAACTTTCCGAACAGCGCCTTCGCTTATGGGAGAGCGGTGCGGTCACTCGTGACTATCCGGTTTCGACTGCCACAAACGGGCCGGGTGAACAGTCAGGCAGCGAAAAAACGCCGCGTGGCTGGCACCGGGTACGCGCAAAGATCGGCGCGGGCTGCGAAAGCGGTACCGTGTTTGTGGCAAGACGGCCGACCGGGGAACGTTATTCGCCGGCGCTGGCCGCCGGAAATCCGCAGCGTGACTGGATACTGACGCGTATCCTGTGGTTGTGTGGCGAAGAGCCGGGCAAAAACCGCCTGGGTGATGTCGATACCATGCGGCGTTTTATTTACATCCATGGCTGCCCCGACAGTGAGTCCATGGGTAAACCGGGTTCACACGGCTGTGTCCGGATGCGTGATCAGGATGTCATCGAACTGTTCGACAGAGTAGCACCAGGCCTGCCGGTATTGATTGAGGAATGAGAATGCTGATGTGCTAGGATGCGTTCACTGAACGGTCCACAAGCAGACCGGAATATTCACCTGAACCAGCATGGCTAGAGTCATTACTGTCACCAGCGGCACGGCTGGCGTTGGCAAAACCAGTATTTGCATAAACCTGGCTGCCCAGCTGGCGCGGCGCGGCCGGCGCGTGTGCCTGCTGGATGCCGATGGCGGGGGAGCCAATGTCAGTTTGTCGCTGGGTCTTGAACCGCGCCACACCCTCAAAGACCTGATCCTGTACGGCGTGGCGCTGGATGATGTGCTGATCCGCAACTGCCAGGGGTTCGATATTGTGCCAGGCAGCTCCACCACCGACTGGATAGACGCGTTGACATCGGAGCAGCTTCACCACCTGGCGGCTTCCCTGAGTCAGCTGGACGACTACGATTTCGTGCTTATCGATTCTTCTACCAGCACGGCAAGCAATGTGCTGTCATTCGCGCAGACCAGTCCGGAAGTCATTCTGGTGATCACGCCGGCGCCCATATCGCTTCCCGACGCCTATTCATTGCTCAAGCTGCTGTCTTCCGAGCACGCCAGCAAGCGCATCCAGGTTATCGTAAATAGGTCTACTAATCATATAATTGGAAGGTATAGTTACGGTAGTTTCAGGGAGGTGGCCATGTTCTACCTGGGGATGCAGTTACCACTGCTCGGCGTGGTAAGCGAGGAAAAGAACATGCAAACTGCGCTGCACCAGCAGCAGGCGCTGGTCAACGCCGATTCGCAAGCGGCCGCCGCACGCGATATCGGCAGTCTCGCCGACCAGCTGCTGGTTGAAAATGCTGACCAGCCTGAACAGGATATGCAAAGTTTCTTCAATCGTTATCTCAAAGCGGTTGAAGCAAAAGACGCCGAGCAGATTTCAGCAGCATACGTGCTGAAAATACCCGTCGGCCGCAAACAAAAGTTGCGGCAACAAGTCGAATCTCTGTCCAACCAGGTAGACGACCTGATCAAGGAAATCAAACGACTGCGGGAAGCCCCCGAAGCCACACAGCACACTGTAACCGGACCTGATACGGAAACATCTATTGCTGCGCTGGCGAGTGATTCAGAAACTGTCACCTTTCAGGGAGAGACCTTTTCGATATATTCCACACAGAGCGCAAATGCCGGCAGGCAATACTTTGCCTGGCACGGCCTTGACGACTGCCCGGAGTCCTCTGAAGCCGTCAATATCGCCGTTAAGGAGTCGGATTAATGAGCATCGGGCCGGTGATGGCGGATATCCAGGGTCTGGAGTTGCAGGCGGAGGAACGGGAAATGCTGCAACACCCGGCGGTGGGTGGTGTGATTCTGTTCAGCCGTAATTACCAGTCGGCGGAACAGGTTCATCAGTTGGCCGATGACATACACCGGCTGCGCCAGCCGCCACTGTTGATCGCGGTGGATCAGGAAGGCGGGCGCGTACAGCGCTTTCGTGACGGCTTTTTCCGCCTGCCACCGGTCGGCCGCCTGGGCGACATCTACCAGAAGGATCATCATCAGGCACTCCGGCTGGCTGAGGAAGCCGGCTGGCTGATGGCCAGCGAAATCCTCTCGGTGGGCGTCGATCTGAGTTTTGCACCGGTACTGGATCTCGACCTGGGGGTTTCCACCGTGATCGGTGACCGGGCATTCCACCGCAGACCCGAGGTGGTGACAGAACTGGCGCTGGCCTATCAGCGCGGCATGCACCAGGCGGGCATGGCCAGCGTCGGCAAGCATTTTCCCGGGCACGGCGGTGTCGTTGCTGACTCGCATCACAGCCTCCCGGAAGATGAGCGTTCCCTGGCTGACTTGCAAATGAAAGACCTGATTCCGTTTGAACGTCTGATGCATAACGGCCTGAACGGCATTATGGCGGCGCACGTGTTGTATCCCCGGATTGATTCACAACCCGCTGGTTTCTCGAAGCGATGGCTGACCGGCCTGCTCAGGCAGATGCTCGGTTTTCAGGGGGTGATATTCAGCGATGACCTGAGCATGGGTGGCGCCGAGTGGGCGGGCGACTACCCGCAACGGGCGCGCATGGCGCTGCAGGCGGGTTGCGACATGGTGCTGGTCTGCAATCAGCCGGAACACGCCGCACAGGTTGTCGAATCGCTGAGCGACTATAACGACCCTGCCGCCCATTTGCGCCTGGCCAGAATGCATGGCTCTGCCTTTCCGGATCGCAACACATTGAAAGCCTGCAAACGCTGGCGGTCTGCCACCGCACTGTTGGATCAATGCGAGCCTGAGCGCTGGCTGGATATGGATCTGGAATAAACTTATGTTTGGGGTTATTTATACCAAAGCGTGCGCAAGTCAGCCGATATAGACTTTCGAGACACGCTGTAAATACATCCCTGTACGCTCGACGGCCGCGTCCATGCAGCCGACGGTCCCGAAAATCAATATCGGCTGACTTGCGCACTCATTAATACTGCTG
>CBFDBP010000105.1:0-10637 GCA_965603065.1 uncultured Gammaproteobacteria bacterium | reverse complement strand
TTCGAATCATATTCGTTTAACGCTGCACCCTGTCGAAATCGCTCCGCCAAGTCGGGGTTAGAGATAAAGGGACGACCAAAACTGACCAGATCACACAAACCGGCGTCGATACGTTTACACGCCTCGTCAGCGGTGTAATTGCCATTGCCGATGTAGGTGCCGGTAAATCCTGAGCGAATCGCGTTAATAACCGATTCAGGACGGCCTGTTACCTCGTTGCCCTGGAAGGAGTCCTCAACAACTTCGATATACGCGATTCCGCGGTCGTTCAGGTGACTGGCAAGGGTGCCAAAGGTAGCGACCGGATCATCGTCGCGCATGTCATTGAATGTACCGGTCGGGGAAAGCCGGATACCCGTTCGCTGGCCACCCCACACGCCCACAACCGCGTCAACGACCATCATGGGAAAGCGGATACGGTTCTCTATCGAGCCGCCGTAGCTGTCATTGCGCAGGTTTGTTTTGCTGCGGATGAACTGGTCGATAAGATACCCGTTGGCGCCGTGTATCTCGACACCATCGAAACCGGCGCGCTTGGCGTTCTCCGCAGCACGTCGGAATTGTTCGACAATTCCCGGGATTTCGTCGGACGTCAGGGCACGTGGTTCGAGGACATCGACCATACCCGAATTTTCGTCTATGAACGTCTGTGCACCCTCGGGTTTAAGTGCCGAGGGTGCAACCGGCTTCTCACCATTCGGTTGCAGCTCTGGACGCGAGATCCGCCCTACATGCCAGAGCTGCAAAAAGATACGCCCACCCTCATGATGCACCGCCGATGTCACTTTGCGCCAGCCGTCGACCTGTTCGTCGGAGTAGATCCCCGGCGTAAATGCATAGCCCTTTCCTTGTGGTGAAACCTGCGTTGCCTCGGCAATGATCAATCCTGCATTGGCACGCTGTGCGTAATAGGTCGCGTTGAGTTCCCATGGAATATCACCTGGCTGTTTTGCGCGAGATCGCGTAAGCGGCGCCATGATGACCCGATTGGGCAGTTGCAGGTCCCCAAGTGTGTAGGGACGGAACATTACGTCTGTTGTTTCCGGCATATCGCGTGTCTCAGCAAGTTTAAAGTCCAAGGCACAGTATACCTGATCTGCGCCTGCATGCAGGACATAGTCATTCTATTGGCCCACCCGCCGGCCATCGTGTACGTTTCACTGGTATTTCATCGAACTCGGTCTGGCATTTTCACGATAATGGTAAACGCCTGAGCGTTCAAACCAACGGTGCCTTTATGTGTAATCAGGTAAAGGCCTCTGTCGATGCCTGCGTTGCCGGTTTGGGTTTCGGCCTGTTCTTCAGCTATCAAGTGATGCCATGGGTCGAAAGTGGCGAACTGGAAATCATTCTGAGCGACTTTGAACCAGCCCCTTTACCGGTGAGCCTTGTCTATCCACATACACGCCTTATGGCCACCCGGGTTCGTACATTAGTCGACTGGCTAGCTCTCGATCTAGCACAGAAATAGCGAAAACACGGCCCGCTTCAGCCGGGTTGTCTGCCGTGCTCGAGCGCTAAGAAATCACACGAAGCGGCCGTTAAAAGAGGCAGCAATAAACTACCACGAGGTTGTCTATGCGCAGGCTGATGATATCGGCGTTTGTCGCCAACCTGGTCCTGACGCTGGTATCGCTGTTGATACTTCCGGATCAGGTGGCTATCCACTTCCGTGGCGGCGGTGTCCCGGACGCCTGGGCGTCGAAATGGGCCAATGCGCTCATCTTCACGGTAATCCAGATACCGCTGTTCGCGCTGTGTATGTCGGTCGGCCGTCTTACACTGAATATCCCGGCGAGATGGCTCAGCCTGCCCAACAAGGACTACTGGCTGAAGCCGGAGAACCGCGTTGAACTTGAAGCGCGGTTCGGCGCGCTGATGGAAGAGTTCGGATTTGCGCTGTTTCTGTTTCTGTTTATTGTTGGCCTGCTTACGCTGGACGCCAATCTCAGCGACCCAGTGCGGTTGAATGAGCAGCTGTTTATGGTGTTCTTTGCCGGATTCATGCTCTACGTGCCGTACTGGCTGGTGAAAGTGTTCCGGCATCTGAAGGTGCCTCAATAGCCATCCAGGCCCGCTCTGCCAGCCAGACTGTAGCGATCAAACCGGTCACGATAGGCGCGAGACCGAACAAAACCGTATGTGTCAAGTGCGAAGTCGGGGTATGGCCGGTTCATTGCGATTACAGGCAGTTGACAACGCCGAAAACAGGACTGTAAGCTGTTTTTGGGTGGCCATCTCCGAGTTGTCCCAAAACGCCTTAAGGCGTTAACAGGGGGCTCTCCGGGGTAACCCCGGGGATTGGTAGTAACCTGCAATACATCGCACGGACGGAACTGCGCTGCACGCAGGGCCGTCCGCGCCAAACGAGAAAAGTCGGAGCGCTGGCTGCCCTTCCCTCTGGCATGACACCTGAGTACGGATGAATCCGCTACAAACTTCCGCTCGACTGCTGGCGATTTCAATCCTCGATACGCCCTGGAATAAGGCAGCGCTCACCGATCTCTTATCCAGTGCGCTCAGCGGTGGACCACCGAACCCTTCCACACTGGCCGCACGGATAATTTTTCACTGCGGAACTGAACGCTCCCCCTCCTTTTCGCGCTTGGTGGAGGTCCTGGCTGCAGACGATGATTTTCGACAACGTTTCTCACAGTCTGGCGCAGCAAAGACAGCTATTCGTTTACAACTTCAACCCACAACCATGCAAGCCATGGTCTCTGGTCTTGTTACCCTGCCGGTGCCACTGATACCGACTGTACATGACCTGGCTATGTGGCTGGGGTTGTCGGATAAGGAATTGGAATGGTTTGCCGGCATCAACAGACGGCACGACCCAAAGCAAAATCCCAAGCTGCATCACTACCACTACGAATGGCAACCACGTACACATGGGCATCAACGCTTGCTTGAAAAGCCAAAACACCGTCTAAAGGCCGTGCAGCAAAGTATCCTTAGAGAGATTCTCAATCGAGTGCCCGTGCACACATCCGCTCACGGGTTTTGCCGGGGAAGATCCTGTAGAACCAGCGTGATGCCTCATCTCGGCCAGGATGTGCTGCTGCGCCTGGATTTGAAAAACTTCTTCCCCTCTATCAACAGGGCTCGTGTTCAGGCGGTGTTTCGCAGCCTGGGTTATCCCTCCGGAGTTAGCAGAGCTCTTGCCGGTCTTTGTACCCATGGAACTTCAGCCCGTCTCGCCGGCAGGACTTTCCAACAGCTCCCCTGGGACTCGCGAAAGTTGCTGAGTGGCCCGCATCTGCCCCAGGGAGCGCCAACGTCCCCGGCTCTGGCCAATCTGTGCGCCTGGCATTTCGATTCCAGATTACATGGGCTGGCGCAGCGACTGCATCTGCACTACACCCGATATGCCGACGACCTCGCAATTTCCGGGACGATTAACCATCATTATCTGTCCAGGATTGTGCAGCCCCTGATCGGAGCTATCGCCCTTGAAGAAGGTTTTCGCCTGAATTACCGTAAAACCCGCACGATGACACGGGCGCAACGTCAAAGCTTTTGCGGTATTACAGTGAATGTGCGGCCAAACCTTGAACGCTGCGAATATGAGACTCTCAAGGCAACGCTGTTTAATTGCGCCATCCATGGTCCGCTATCGCAGAACCGGGATAAACGCCATGATTTTCGCCAACACCTGCAAGGTCGGGTAAGCCACGCCTCTTTCCTGAACCCTAAGCGCGGAAAAAAGCTTCAATGGCTACTGGAACAGATTCGATGGGATTAGGCTCAGGAGCGGTCTCCCACAATCACATTTAACGATCAGGCGAGCCGTAACTGCGCAAGCGCCGCGCGAGCTTCTCCTCCACTGATATCAGGGATAATACTCAGTTCCAGCATTGTCAGCCCATCGAGATCGACGACGTAGTCTTCGAGTTCGCGGGTCATACCCGGCGGGCTGAAATTATACTGCTGACGCACTATCTCCCGGCAGGATGCCCCACCGTCCGCGGACCAGCGCAGCACGAATTCCTGTGTGCGCTCCCGATCATCTTCCTGAAATGCCAATTGAATACGCCGGATCCTGTGCGGCTTGTCAAACAGCAGGCGGATGGTCTGCTTCCCGGGTTGTTGCGCGCGCCAGCCGGACCCGGCATTCATTATCAATGCCGACTCGATCGGATGTTCCGCGTCCTCGGACGTCAGCTCTACCTGTACCAAATGTTCCACGTCAAGCCAGCCCTGATCATCGGCGGGTGAGGCCCCTTGAGTGCCCTGGTTAATTATCCGCTTACGCATATGCTACCTCCTGTCGCTTCTATCCAATCTAACACAGCAGTGTTATACACTGTAAAGACCTGCCGGTGTAACCCGCCCATCTTTTGACAACGCGCGCCAAACTGCTTGGGGCGGGGCCAAAGCGAACGTCGCTGACGGCTTTCTCATGGAACAGCAACTCTTGATCGTCAATCGGTCGAAGGACGGCGCTCCTGCGTCGGGTATTTTATTACCGGTTTAATAATTGACGCATGACCGCTTTCTCTCCGCTGCCGACAGAATCGCATACGCTTTTGCCAATGCCGACTCATCACCCACATTGCCGGGGAAGATCACCACCGGCAGATCCGGATAGCGGTTATGATCGGAGGGGCAACGAATCACTGAACAGCCCGTCAGAATCTGCCCGAGCACGCGTGATTGCTTGAGCTTCAAGCCGTCGCTCAAGACGTCATTGGAGGTGATACCACCCTTGCTGATCAGGAAACCGATGGTTGCCGGAAACCGGTGTACCAGACCCGTGAGAAAAGCCGATACCCGCTCGCCAAAAGCAAGACGCTCGGCCTGACTGGCAAACTGTAGTTCCTCGCGTGACGTATAGATTGCCACTGTCTTGCCACTCGCATGGGCTGCATTCACCTGGGCGATGATCGTGTCGGCGGCAACGACTGCCGCCTGTTCACGCCACTCCAGTGTACTGCCTGCACCGAGTTGCTTCACATCGACAAGCACCGAAACCACGTCGGTGTGTTCGCGCAAATACGCCAGTTGCATGGATGTCCTGTCCACGTGCGAACCGATCAGAATGACGCCGGGTTTTTGATGCCGAACATAACAGGCCATGTCGTCTGCAGCGACGGGCTGCGCAGGCAGTTTCGCCAGGGCGGTTAACAGACTCGCCGCACTGCGAAACAGGAAGCGCTTGCCCTCCTCCGCCACTGCCTGCAATTGCTCCGCGAAATGATTCAGATCGGCCTGGGTTTCGCAATCGACAACACAACACACGTTACCCGCCAGCTCGCGCAAACGGTCGCGGCAGTCACCACGCACGTCATCCAGAAGAAAACGTTGTACCTGCCCTGCCCTGATGCTGCCCGCGGTTTTTTCCTCGACATAGTCCGGCAGATAAGCCGTGCTGAATCCGAACACGGAATCCCTGGCGAACTCGGTTTCATGTACCGGTACAGGTTTATCGTCCACGACCAGGTAGTGAATGCTGTCGCGGGTAAACCGGCCGGCCTCGAAAAAGGCGGGAATCATAAAATGGGCATCAAACGGCCCCAGTGCTTCGGCGATGATGTCAGTCTCAACCGGGTAATGACCACGCAGCGTGGAATCGGAGCGGCTTACGACAATCGGATTAATGGCTCTGCCTTGAGCTTTCAATGCGTCCAGCGCGCGTTTCAAATTCATGCAGATATCCCGCGTTACCCCGGCCGCACGCGCGGCGTCCATGCCACGCGTGTTGGACAGAATAAAGAACAGGGGCGACTCATCCTGCAAAGCATCGAGCAGCGTCTCCATATCCCAGCGGGTCAGTAGCAGGCAACTGTGTACGGTCTGCGAACCCGTGGGATCATCATCAATAGCGATGATTTTCGTTTCACTCATTGGCTCAGCCTCCAGCCAGCCTGTTGACCCGCGCAACAATGTCGCCGCTCGACAGGCCATTGACCGCCATGATCTCGGCCGGCGATGCTGTGGTTTCACCCCGCTTCCAGCACATCACATCGCGCCGGGCCGCACGGCTGCGCAACATGACCGGTTCGAGCGAACCACTGGCACCGCCGGTAACGCCAATCATGATGTCGGCATCAAACAGGGCATCGAAGTCGGCATCGCTCATGAATTCGCCATCGGCCTCGGAGACGGTGTTCCAGGCCACATCATCCGGGCGATACAGGCGGCGTGGATTGGCCACACACACAATGCGTACCTGGTAGCCCTGTTGCTCCAGTTCGGTCCTGGCCTCGAACACCGGTAACAGCACCATGTCACCAGTGACAGCAAAGGCAATGGTACCTTTTTCACCTTTGTCGCTTTCATAGAGTGTGGTGGCGCCTTGCTCAATGGCCTGTTTGGCCTGTTCAAGCGTCGTGTATACCGGCAAGGCGCTCTTCGAGGCGACAATGGCCACGCCTTTGTTGAAGCTGTTGGTCGCCCACTCATAGCCCGCCTGGATCATGTTGGCATCACACGGAAACAAGGCATAGAAATTACCGTTGCGCATCATCGCGGCCATGTAGTTTTCGATTTCCGGGCGTTGATGGGTCCAGCCGTTACGGCCCTGTTCCAGTGCACCGGCGGTAAACATGGTAACGATGGATGGCGTCTTGCGCCGCAGTTCCGCCATGGCCTGGGTCACCGTCTGAATGATCGGCATACCGTTAATCACGAAGCTTTCATACGACAGCCACAGGGCGCGTGAACCGAACAGCGCCAGACCAGCGGCTAAACCGGCACAGGCGTCTTCACTAAGCGGTTCGTAGACCTGGCCCTCCGGCCCCTGGTTGTACAGGGCATCCCGGGTCGGATGACGAATCTGCAGGGCCTCATTGATATTTTTCATGGCTGAAGCTTCGTTACCATCGGCATTGGTGACAACAAAACGTCTGTCGCGTCGACCGACTTCACCTACCAATGCACCCATGGCGGTGGAAGGCGCGGCTTTTTCACCGATAACGAATTCCTGCTTGGGCAAGTCACCGAGTTCCGGCAAATCCAGTTCAAACTCGGTAACCACAGTCTTGACCGCAGGTCCACCGCCGGCGCGCTGGAAGTTGTCACGCACCAGTTGCCAGGCGTGCGGTGACAGGGCACGCTTTTTCAAGCCCTCGGCAATATCGGGCTTGTCGAAACTGTCCCCCGGGTACAGGTTATGTGACTTGGCACCCGCCGCATGCACACCGGCCCCCTTGAGCTGCTTGATAATGAATACTGTCAACTGGCCGTTCATGGCGCAGTCGGCAGCGTGCTTCATCTCGCTGAGCACAGTGCGGGTAAACGCCAGGCGGGTTGAACTGGAAAACCGCGTGCTGTCGACATAATCGCCTTCCTGGTTGGCATCATCGAACGGCTTGGCGTCAACCAGTACCACGTTCTCAAATCCATGCCCCTTCCAGTAGTCGATCATTTCGTCGTTGCTCTTGATCGAGACCATGGAGTGATGCTCCTGGCTGTAACCATTCCACACCAGCACCGGCAGGAAGTTGGTACACTTTGGATAGGCGGTATGGAAGTGCATCATGGCCGACAGCACGTAGGGTTCGCCCATGCCACCGTCACCCAGGGTGAACGGGAACAGCTTGTCCGGATGCAGGTAAGCACCCGCCATGGCGAAGTGCTGGCCCTGCCCCAGCGGACCGGCCGGGGCCAGCAAGCCGGGAATAGCCCCGGACAGATGACCCAGCAGACCATGGCGTTCGCGAAAACGCGCCATCATATCATCCATGGTACGAATGCCCATCTCTTCCAGTGAGCCATCCAGGAACATAGCGCTGTAGAAACCGGGGGCGTGATGACCGACTTCGGTGACAATATTGGTGTGGCCCAGCATCACCAGCGCCGCGTAGGCATCGGCACTGCTGGCAAAACCACCCGGGTGTCCGGACTCCTTGCTGCTGCAGACCTGCAGGGTCAGGTAGCGCAAGGCATCGGCAGCAAGCTGGGTCTGATAGACCGCCCGATCATTGATTTCAGTGATGGAGCTGTGTCCCTCTCCAATCACCGCCGACTGGCCGTACTGCTGCAGCTCATGCGTTTCCGGGGCAAAGTGCTTGATGCCCTGGGTAAACGCGGGCAGTGTATCGTTCATTACTTGCTGGGCTGGGGTGCTCATTGCGTATCTCCTGAGTTCATCTGTTCATCCACAGCCACCACCGCGGTGGCCTCTCTGAGTGCAAATATAAGCAGATCCTCATTTTTCATAAAGCAAAATAACTTTCACTATACGGGATTTTTTGCCAGTCAGGGCAGGATAAGATGCCTAAGCCCCTGAATTAGTTGCCTAAGCAGTTGCCAGCTGCCACACTTAGAAAGTCTTCTCACATTATGAAACCGTTATGTCGGAGAAAACCCCGATCCAGGTCATTGACCGGATGTCCAGCCTGCTGGATGCGGTGGCCCGCTATCCGGAACCCGTGAGCCTGAAGATCCTCGCTGCCGAAACCGGGCTGCACAGCTCAACGGCGTTTCGCATTCTCGACTCGATGGTGGAGAATGGATTTGTAGAACGCGACGCCACGAGAAAGTATCAATTGGGGCGCAAGCTGCTTCGTCTCGGCAGCCGGGTGCACGCTCAATCCGATCTGCGCCAGACCGCCCAACCCGTCATGGCGCGATTGCGGGACGAACTGGGTGAGACCGTCAACCTGACGTTGCGCGAAGGCGATGAAGTGGTCTATATCGAAAAAGCCACGCCTAACCGGATGATGCATGTGCAACAGCTGATTGGCAGTCGTGCACCCTTGCATGTCACGGCCGTGGGTAAACTCATGCTGGCGATGGGTGGCGAAGAAGAATGCAAGGCCTATGCGGCCCGCACCAACCTGCCGGCCTATACCCGCAATACCATCAATGATCTGCCCAGACTTCAGAAAGAGGCGGAACAACTCCGTGCGCAGGGCTATGCCTACGATGATGAAGAGGCGGAAATCGGCGTCGGCTGTATTGGCGCGCTCATTTATGATGCCACGGATAATATTGTTGCCGGCCTGTCAGTCTCGGCACCCATTGAACGGCGCAAGTCCGATTGGGTAGAGATCCTGTTGCACGCTGCCCGGCAGATCTCTGAAGAGCTGGGTTACCGCCCCGTGGGCGGCGAATTCGTAATGAATACCTGAAATCGATAACGTAGACAGTCGTATTCCTGAACGCAACCTTCCCTACCCTTCTCTGCCATGAAGAAACAGCATTCTTGCCCCGAAATATTGCCCGAGCAAAGAGCTACTTTGTTGAGGGCAAAAATTACCCACGAACATGAGTATCCGATTCATAAACCGGGTGCGGCTTGAGCTTGCCGGGGGGGCAATTTTATGATTTCTCTGGAAATCCGGCTCACTGCAAATCCAGACCTGTTAGTAGAAACTGCCGCCCGCCTGAAACGGCCTCATAGCGTGCCATTATGACAGGCGCGGCGCCGGATCAGTGGCGATGCAACGGGTTCCGGTTTCAGGTCATTCTGAGGGTTTTAGTCCCCATACTGCATAGACCGGATCCGACACTGCAGTCTCGCCATAACGCGGATCGTCCTGCGGGCGCGGCCAGCCCCGCGATGAGAGCGTGTGCAGCCTGTCAAACCCCGCCTGCTGCAACCACTGCGTGACCATGCCTGCGCGCTCGAACTCATGCAGTTCCCCCCAGACCTGAATCGCCTTGGTTGGAAACCAGCGGTTACTGAAGGTGGGCACGAATAGGCCGCCCGGACGCAGGACGCGCAATACCTCGGTGAAAATATCGCGCGGCTGAATCAGGTATTCCACGGAAGCCGTGCACACCACGGCATCCAGGCTGGCATCATCGAACGGCAGAGTCTGCAGCCGGTTCAGGTCCTGAACCACTTGCGCTGTCGCTGCCTCGTTGGCATTAAGCTCCTCGTCATTCATACCGAGGACGTGCAGGCTGCGCAGCGCACAGCCTTGCAAATGCGAATCGTAGCTCGCCATCAGGTCGAGCACATCGGCTTGTGCGGGGATCAGACGCTGGTAGAGGGCATTAACTGTTTCGATGGCCCGCGCATCCAGGTGCTGCACCAAACGGGGATTGGCGTAGAAGGCTGTGTCATCCCGCTCATCCATGCGCGACATGCCGCTGGAAGTGTCACCGAAATCGGTAGGCCACCCGTTCGGCAACGGCGCAACCATACCGGGATAACGCATCAGATCATCCAGCGGACTCGTGCAGCGCCCGCCCCGTTGGTCCGATCCGGGCAGCACGCGATGCAGCTTGCACTGCACCTGCAAAGGAAACTGAGCGAGGGGGTGATTCAGGTCCACACGCATTGTCTGTGTGTCCAGCGCCGTAATCCGGGCCGGTTCGAGCGCCTCGCGCACAACACTGTGGGCACCATGAAAAAAGCCCTGGGGATAAAAACGCCCGCAGCGTGGCTCGACTTCCAGGCCACGACGATACCGGCGGTCGAAACCGGATGGGGTGGCGGAAAACTGCCGACCCACATCCCACACACCGGTGAGCTCTCCGGCAGGCGATGCGGCTTGCGCTCGATCACCGACATGCATACCGGCGATCTTCAGGCCGATGTCCGCTGGTAAAAAGTCCGCTTCCCGCCAGACACTGAATCTTTCAACGTGCATTTCGTCCTCATGCGTTGCTCGACCGTCAGACCAGTTCAGTGTGAATGTCATTGCCGCCAGTCCCTGTCTTTCCAGCACCTTGTCTTCCTC
>CBFDBP010000104.1:0-10677 GCA_965603065.1 uncultured Gammaproteobacteria bacterium | reverse complement strand
ACCAGTGGCTGAAAAAGAGAATCCCTTCTCCCTCCGGAGGGTGTCGCAAAAGGTTAACGGGACAGTAGTGAACGGAAATACGTAAATTCGCCGACATATGCACCCATTTCGCCCTGTGTACTGGAGCCCATGGATTAAACCTGATGCCTTATCAAAAACACTCTCTCATGCAAGCCTCGAGTCTGGCCGCTTTTATTCTGCTGTCTGTGCTTTTCACAGCTTCAGGCCAAGCGGACGAGGATGCCCCCTACCCCTCATTCGTCGCCAGCTACGATGCGAGCGCCAATGGATTAGGCATCGGTACGGTGCAAGTCAGCCTGACCCGCGTCGGCAGCAATGAGTACCTTTATGAACAGAAATCTGTGACCCGCGGCATTGCCGCTCTTTTTGGATCCGACAAGGCCACCGAGAGCAGCCGCTGGCGCTTCCACAACAATGCCATCCAGGTCATTGAATATCGATCGCGGCGTAAAAAGGGCGATGACGATGACAACGCACATCTTGTCTTCGACCTGGAAAACCGGCGCGTTAAAAATATCGGGGCGGGAGAGCACTGGGAAATAGCCATGCCGGAGGGCGCCATCGATAGACTGGTGATGCAACTGGCCATGTTATTTGACCTGCGTAACGGCGATAGCGTTTTCAAATACCGGATACCGCGCCAGGGCCGCATCAAGATCTACGACTTTGAGCTGGTCGGGGAGGAATCCATTGAGCTTGACTCCGGGATCTACCGCACGCTCAAGGTGGAACGAACCAACGATGACCGCGACAGGAACTGGGTCTGGAGTGCCCCGCACCTCGATTATTTTCCGGTACGATTTCTCAAACACAAAAAAAACGGTGTCAAGATAGAGCTTGTCCTCAAGAAACTGGAATTTACCGGACATGTGCAGGGCACCGGCAGAGAGTACAGCCCCTTTTCAAACAGGCAATGAATCAGCCGCAGCAGCGCCGCCCTTCGGCGCGAATTCGCTTTCCTGACGCCCTTGGCGGTTAAATTACTTGGGCAGCCACCCTGCTGTACTGATTAATAATCAATCCCCGCTATCGGATATCAAGCCTTCGGCAGGGTTACGCCTGTCTGACCCTGATACTTGCCGCCGCGGTCCCTGTAAGACGTCTCACACACTTCATCAGACTCCAGGAACAGTACCTGTGCAACGCCTTCATTGGCGTAGATCTTGGCGGGCAGGGGAGTGGTATTGGAGAATTCCAGGGTAACGTGCCCTTCCCACTCGGGCTCCAGCGGTGTGACGTTGACAATAATACCGCAGCGGGCATAGGTAGACTTGCCCAGGCAGATAGTGAGCACGTTGCGCGGGATACGGAAATATTCCACCGTGCGCGCCAGGGCGAAGGAGTTGGGCGGGATGATGCACACGTCCGACTTGACGTTGACAAAACTGTTGTCGTCGAAATTCTTGGGGTCAACAATCGCCGAATTGATATTGGTGAATATCTTGAATTCGTCGGCGCAGCGGATATCGTAACCGTAACTCGACGTCCCGTAGGAAATCACCCGCCCGACACCGTCGTGGTGACGGATCTGCCCCGGTATGAAAGGCTCTATCATGGCCTGCTGTTCCACCATCCGGCGGATCCAGCGATCGGATTTAATCGACATTGTCTCTCTTTTGCTTGGTATTTCAGCCGGGCAGGCTGGCCGACATCCCTTTACGGGACCGTCGGCCAGCCTGCGTTCTCCCCAGTAACACCATGAAAACCCGAAGAAAGCCGTTAGTTATTCTGGATGACGATCTGCGGAAACTTGGCGGCGACGTCCCTGGACCTCAAGGCCAGCTTTGCCGCCGTGCGACGGGCAATATCGCGGTAGATCTGGGCGATACGGCCGTCCGGCTCGGCAACCACCGAAGGCCTGCCGCTGTCGACTTGTTCGCGGATCTTCTTGTCCAGCGGCAGCGCGCCGAGGAAATCGACGTTGTAGTCATCAGACATGCGCTGACCACCGCCTTCGCCGAAGATATGCTCTTCGTGACCGCACTGGCTGCAGATGTGAATACTCATGTTCTCGATGATGCCCAGTACCGGCACCTCGACTTTCTCGAACATCTTGAGCCCCTTACGAGCATCCAGCAGGGCGATGTCCTGCGGCGTGGTGACAATCACCGCACCGCTGACCGGCACCTGCTGGGCCAGCGTCAGCTGTATATCACCGGTGCCCGGCGGCAGGTCGACGACCAGGTAATCCAGGTCAGACCAGTTGGTGTCACCCAGCAACTGCTGCAGGGCCTGGGTCACCATGGGACCGCGCCAGATCATGGGGGTCTCTTCATCCACCAGGAAGCCGATGGACATGGTCTGGATGTGATAGCTGACCAGGGGCTCCAGCGACTTGCCATCCTTGGATTCGGGCTTGCCGTTGATACCAAGCATGCGCGGTTGACTGGGTCCGTATATATCCGCATCCAGTACCCCCACGTTAGCGCCTTCAGCGGACAGGGCCAGCGCAAGGTTGGTTGCGGTGGTGGATTTGCCAACACCGCCTTTGCCGGAGGCAACGGCAATAATGTTCTTGATACCGCTGAGGGTTTTTACGCCTTTCTGCACCGAGTGCGCCTGAATAGCGACATTGACGTTGATGCGTGACTTGGCGACGCCGTCGACCGATTCGACCATCTCTTTCAGTCTGGCCGCCAGCTCTTCCTTGTAACCGCCGGCGGGAAAACCCAGAACGATATCAACCACAACCTGGTCGCCTTCGATCATGACGTTCCGCAAACACTTGGTGGATACCAGATCCTTTTCCATATAGGGATCGATATATTCCTTGAGCTTCGATTCAATCTGCTCTCTGGACAAATCTGCCATGGTCGTCTTCCTCTAGGGCTCAGTAACCGGCCGCCGGGCTTGGTAAAAAATGAGGCGCGATTGTACACAATTCAGGCAGGCGGGTCTTCACCGGGATTTGTACGGTTTGGGACACAGCGCGTTGAGGGGTCATACCTCAAACACAGCGCTTCTGGCATAATACTCCGCTATCTATCAGTACAGGCGGGAATTTTCATGCCGGAGCAAAAACGCACCATGCTGGTCACCAGCGCCCTGCCGTACGCCAACGGTTCGATTCATCTCGGCCACCTGGTGGAATACATCCAGACCGACATCTGGGTGCGTTTCCAGAAAATGCGCGGTCACGACTGTACCTATGTCTGCGCCGATGATGCCCACGGCACTCCGATCATGCTGCGCGCGCAACAGGAAGGCATCACGCCCGAAGCCCTGATCGCCCGGGTTGCTGAGGAACACCAGGCTGATTTTGCAGATTTCCATATCGGTTTCGACAACTATCACAGCACGCACTCCGACGAGAACCGCGAGCTGTCGGAACTGATTTACCGGCGCAACCGGGATACCGGGCACATTGAAACCCGCACCATCACCCAGGCCTATGACCCGCAAATGGAAATGTTCCTGCCGGACCGCTTCATCAAGGGTGAGTGCCCGCGCTGTGGTGCCGCCGACCAGTACGGTGACAGCTGTGAGTCCTGCGGTGCCACCTACTCGCCCACCGAACTGAAAAACGCCGTGTCCGCCGTGTCCGGCGCCAAACCGGTTGAGAAAGAATCACTGCACTATTTCTTCAAACTGGCCGACTTCGAAGCCATGCTGCGCACATGGACCACAGCGGGACATTTACAGGAAGAAGTCAGCAACAAGCTCAATGAATGGTTCGCCGACGGCCTGCGCGCCTGGGACATCTCGCGTGACGACCCCTATTTCGGCTTCGAGATTCCGGACGCAGCCGGCAAGTTTTTCTATGTCTGGCTGGATGCCCCCATTGGTTATCTGGCCAGCTTCAAACAATACTGCGAACGCACCGGCACAGACTTCGATGCCTACTGGAAAACCGACAGTCAAGCCGAGGTCTACCACTTCATTGGCAAAGACATCATCTATTTCCACGCCCTGTTCTGGCCGGCCATGCTGACAGGCGCGGACTTCCGTACCCCTACCGCTATCTTTGCGCACGGCTTTTTAACGGTAAACGGTCAGAAGATGTCCAAGTCTCGCGGCACCTTTATCAAGGCACGCAGCTACCTCGACCACCTGAATCCGGAATACCTGCGCTATTACTTTGCCGCCAAGCTGGGTGGCGGTATCGATGACCTCGATCTCAACCTCGAGGACTTTACCCAGCGTGTCAACAGCGACCTGGTGGGCAAGGTCGTTAACATCGCCAGCCGCTGCGCCGGCTTCATCATGAAAAAATCGAACGGGCGATTATCGGAACGTGTCAGCGAGGCAGATCTGTACCAGACCTTTGTCAAGGCGGGTGATGAAATCGCGGGATTTTACCAGGCGCGCGAGTATGGCCGTGCAAGCCGTGAAATCATGGCGCTGGCCGACGTAGCCAATCAGTACATCGATGAACAGAAGCCCTGGGTACTGGCCAAACAGAAAGGCGCCGAACAGCAGGTTCAGGAGATTTGCAGTGTCGGGCTGAACCTGTTCCGGGTGCTGATGACTTACCTGAAGCCGGTGCTCCCCGCTATGGCCGAACAGGTACGCAGCTTCCTGAATCTGAACTCGCTGAACTGGGACGACATTGCCGAACCGTTGAGGGATCATCATATTGAGCCATTCAAGCCGCTGATGACACGTGTTGAACCGGCGTCTGTTGAAGCCATGGTGCTTGCTTCGAAAGAACACCTGGAAGAAACCGGGCAAGCGGCCTCATCCGCCGGTGGACCGCTGGCCGACGACCCCGTCGCCGCACCCATTGCATTTGATGACTTCGCCAAACTGGACCTGCGTGTGGTGCGTATCGCAAAAGCCGAGGCTGTCCCCGAGGCCGACAAGCTGCTGAAACTGACACTGGATCTGGGCGGTGAAACCCGCAATGTGTTTGCGGGAATCAAAAGCGCCTATGCGCCCGAGGACCTTGAGGGTAAGCTAACCGTCATGGTCGCCAACCTGGCACCGCGGAAAATGCGTTTCGGCGTTTCCGAAGGCATGGTGCTGGCGGCAGGACCCGGCGGCAAGTCGCTGTATATCCTCGAACCGCACGCAGGTGCAAAACCGGGCATGAAGGTTAAATAGGACTGTTTACCTATGCGTATGTAAGCGAGCCGAGACAATCTTTCGGGACACGCTGTACATACGTCCCTGTAAGCTCGACGGCCGCGTCCATGCGGCCGACGGTCCCGAAACCTTATCTCGGCTCACTTACGTACGGCTTAGTAACTGCGAAGGATACTACTTAATACTTAAAGCATCTGATGACTGAATTCGCACTCATTCTTGTCAGCACCGTGCTGGTGAATAACTTTGTCCTGGTGAAATTCCTGGGCCTGTGTCCGTTTCTGGGTGTGTCACGCAAACTGGAAACGGCCACCGGCATGTCGCTGGCGACGACTTTTGTATTGACACTGTCATCGGTGTGCAGTTATCTGGCCAATGAATACCTGCTGGCACCGCTGGGGCTGGAGTACCTGCGCACTATTACCTTCATTCTGGTCATCGCTGTAGTTGTTCAGTTCACCGAAATGGTGGTCCACAAAACCAGCCCCCTGCTCTATCAGGTGCTCGGTATCTTCCTGCCGCTGATTACCACCAACTGTGCGGTACTGGGTGTTGCACTGCTCAATGTGCAACAACAGCACGGCTTCTTCGAATCGGCGGTGTATGGTTTTGGCGCTGCGCTTGGCTTTTCCATGGTCATGATCCTGTTTGCAGCAATCCGCGAGCGGATTGCTGTTGCGGACGTACCGGAAGCCTTCAAAGGTTCGGCCATTGCCTTGGTCACCGCCGGGCTGATGTCACTGGCATTCATGGGCTTTGCCGGCTTGATCAAAGGCTAATGTCCAGGCCCTAACCACGATGCTCACCGCCGTACTCGCCATCGGTATTCTTGCCGCCCTGTTTGGTTTGCTGCTGGGATATTCCGCCATCCGCTTCAAAGTCGAAGGCGACCCGATCGTCGAGCAGATCGATGCCATACTGCCCCAGACGCAATGTGGCCAGTGTACCTATGCGGGATGCCGCCCGTATGCCGAAGCCATCGCCGCCGGTGAAGCAGACATCAACCAGTGCCCGCCCGGCGGTGAAGCCACCATACAATCCCTGGCCGAATTGCTGGGCGTTGATGCCAAACCGCTCAATGCCGAACACGGTGTCCACCACGAAAAACGGGTCGCCATTATCGAGGAACAGGTCTGCATAGGCTGCACCCTGTGCATTCAGGCCTGCCCGGTAGACGCAATTCTGGGCGCAGCCAAGCAGATGCACACCGTCATCGAAACTGAATGTACCGGCTGTGAACTCTGCATTCCACCCTGTCCGGTCGACTGTATAAGCATGGTGCCGTTGAAACAGAATATCCGCGAATGGAAATGGCCTTACCCGGAAGACGAGCAGCGTCCTATCGTCGCGCCTGCCGATTAAAGCCGTTGATTTAAGCCAAAATTTCAGTGATGACCCGGGTATTTTTAAGCCCGGACCCTGTACAATGCAGAGCCTGATGGTCACGATACTGGAACAACCGCTGAAAATCCCCGGTGGCTTGCGTCTCAGCGCAAACAAGTCGCAATCGTTACGCGCGCCATTACGCCAGGCCAGGATACCGGCACGCCTGTATGTTCCTCTCAGCCAGCACATCGGTGAAGCCGCCGAACCCCTGGTCGGGGTTGGTGGGAGCATTTTAAAGGGCCAGCCGATAGCCCGCTCGTTGAGTTATATCAGCGCACCCGTGCATGCACCGACCTCCGGCCGAATTATTGATATCAGCGCCTACCCGGTCCCGCATCCCTCCGGGCTGAAAGCAGACTGCATGGTCATCGAGGCAGATGGTGAAGACCGGGCTGCGCCAGGCAGCCTGAGGATGGAGGATGTCTTTGAGGCCGATCCGGCTGATATCCGGCAACGCGTCCGCGATGCGGGTATTGTCGGCCTGGGTGGCGCCGGCTTTCCGACTTCGGTAAAGCTCAACCCGGGCCCGGGCCGCGAGGTTGAACTGCTGGTCATCAATGCGGCCGAATGCGAACCCTACATCAGCTGTGACGAAGCGCTGATGTGCTGTCGGACGCAGGAGGTCATCGACGGCGTACGTGTTATGCGTCACGCCCTGCACGCCAGGCAGACGGTGATCGGTATCGAAGACAATATGCCGAAAGCCATATCCTGCCTGCAAAACGGACTCGACCAGGCGGGTGAGACGGATATCCGGGTGATAGCCATTCCAACGGTTTACCCGGCCGGCGGCGAGAAACAGCTCATCTATACACTGACCGGAGAGGAAGTCCCCAGCCAGGGCCTGCCGATTGACCTGGGTATCGTTTGCCATAACGTCGGAACCGCCGCCGCCGTTGGCCGCGCACTGCTACAGGGAGAGCCCTTGATCTCGCGCGTGGTAACAGTCACAGGTGCCGGTGTCCGGCAACCAGCGAATCTCGATGTCAGGGTTGGTACACCAATCGCTGATCTCATTGAACAATGTGGAGGTTATACCGACAAAGCAACCCGGTTGCTGATGGGGGGGCCTATGATGGGGGTGTCTTTACCCAGCGATGCCATGCCCATCATAAAAACCACCAACTGCATTCTGGCGGCAAGCCGGCAGGAGGCGCCACAACCGTTGCCCGCCCATCCGTGCATCCGCTGTGGCAAGTGTGCCGAGGTCTGCCCGGCCAGCTTGCTGCCACAACAACTTTACTGGTATGCGCACGCACGGAATCTTGACAAGGCCCAGGATTACAAGCTGTTCGATTGTATTGAGTGCGGCTGTTGTGCCCAGGTGTGTCCGAGCCATATTCCCCTGGTTCAGTACTATCGATTTGCCAAAACCGAAATCTGGAACCAGGAACGCGAGCGGGAGAAGGCAGACATCGCGCGGCAGCGTCACGAATTTCATCTTGAGCGACTGGAACGTGAAAAGAAAGAACTGCAGGAGCGCCGAGCCAAGGCGAAGAAAGCACTCAACAAACCCAAGGTCGGCAATGCCGATAGCAAGAAAGCTGAAATTGCCGCGGCACTGGAACGTGTAAAAACCAGGAAAGCCAAACAGTCGGTAACTGCAAGAAATACAGATAACCTGAGCGAGGAAAAACAGGCTGAAATCACGAAAATCGATAAACGCCGTGCATCCAATCCCAACGAAAACCGCCCCTGATGGAATTCCCGACACAGAGTTCACCCTATCTGCCGCTAAGCAACGACCTGAACCGCCTAATGGTACAGGTCATGCTGGCACTGATACCGGGCGCCTTGTGCCTGTTCTGGTTTTTTGGCTGGGGTGTACTGTTTAACCTGTTGATCACCGCCACCACAGCCGTTGCCGCCGAAGCCATAGTGCTCAAACTCCGCAAAAGGCCCGTGATGGCAACGCTCAGTGATGGCAGCGCGATTTTAACCGGTTTATTGCTGGGACTGGCCCTGCCGCCACTGGCTCCCTGGTGGATTCCGGTTGTCGGCGCCCTGTCTGCTATTGTCGTCGCCAAACAATTATATGGAGGCCTGGGTTACAACCCGTTCAACCCGGCCATGGTTGGTTACGTGGTATTAATTATTTCCTTCCCGCTGCAGATGACACTGTGGTCACCACCAAGAGGGATTGAAGCGGAATTTCTGCCTTTCCTTGACACGGTACGGATGGTATTCACCCAGGCACTGGCCGATGGCATGACACTGGATGGTGTCACCATGGCAACACCGCTGGATGCTTCCAAGACCGAGCTTGGCCTGAATTTAACCTGGAGCGAGATTCTGTCCAAGCCCCTGTATGGCAGTTTCGCCGGCCATGGCTGGGAGTGGATCAACACGGCTTTCCTGATCTGCGGACTCTGGTTATGGCAAAGACGCGCCATAGACTGGCGTATCCCGCTTGGCATGCTTTCAGCGCTCTTTATTGTGTCCCTGCTCTTCTATATTGCTGACGCCGACAGCTTTGGTTCTCCGATCTTCCACCTGTTCAGCGGTGCCACCATGCTCGGCGCCTTCTTTATCGCCACCGACCCCGTCTCGGCGGCCACCACGCCACGCGGACGGCTGTACTTTGGTGCCGGTATCGGCATCCTGACCTACGTCATCCGCAGCTGGGGTGGATACCCGGACGGGGTGGCATTCGCCGTTCTGTTGATGAACATGGCCGCCCCCACGATCGACTATTACACCCAGCCGCGCGTATTCGGCCACCGGGACCCCAGGGACTCCTGAGGCGTGTCTTACCGGCCGGTTTTAATCTCCGCCATCTTCCTGTTTCTGTTCGCAGTGATAGGCAGTGGCCTGGTTGCATTCACCTTCGACAGTACCGCCGAACGTATCGCCGATAATCAACGCAAAGCCCTGCTCAAGAGCCTCAACGAACTGGTCCCCAGCGATCGTTACGACAACGATATTTTCGCTGACACCCTCTATGTAGAAAGCACCGAACTGCTGGGAACCGATAAGCCCGTCCCGGTTTACCGGGCCCGCAAAAACGGCTGGCCGGTTGCGGCCGTACTGGCAGCGGTCGCGCCGGACGGCTATAACGGCTCGATCAGACTGCTGGTTGCCGTCAACCTGGATGGTACCCTGGCCGGTGTCCGCGTGGTCCAGCATCGCGAAACCCCCGGTCTGGGTGATGCTGTCGAAGCCGAAAGGTCTGACTGGATTCAGGAATTCAAGGGCAAGTCACTGACCGATCCGGCAAAAAAAGGCTGGAAGGTAAAACGTGATGGCGGCACATTCGACCAGTTTACCGGGGCAACTATTACCCCTCGAGCTGTCGTGAAAGCGGTGCACAAAGCTTTGCTATACTTCCAGTTACACACGCACAGCCTGTTCGAAAAAAGCCCTGATCAAGCCGCTGATTCATGACGCCCTATCAAAACATTGTCCGAGACGGCTTCTGGTCCAACAATGTCGGACTTGTACAGCTGCTCGGCCTGTGCCCCCTGCTGGCGGTCACGGGCACCTTCATCAACGGCCTGGGGCTGGGCCTGGCGACCATGGCAACACTGGTCGCCTC
This sequence comes from uncultured Gammaproteobacteria bacterium, assembly GCA_965603065.1. GTDB lineage: Bacteria > Pseudomonadota > Gammaproteobacteria > DSM-19610 > DSM-19610 > Thiogranum. The sequence continues at coordinate 710 of CBFDBP010000104.1, read as the reverse complement.
CAACGTCATCGTTTCACTGATCCGCAAGCTGGTCAGGCCTGAAGTTCGTATTCCGGTTTTTGTGCTGGTCATCGCCTCCGTCGTGACCATCATCGAGCTGTCCATGAGCGCCTGGTTCTACGAGTTATACAAAGTACTTGGTATTTTTATTCCACTGATAGTCACCAACTGTTCGATCATCGGCCGCGCCGAAGCCTTCGCTTCAAAAAATACCGTGGGCCGCTCTTTTGTGGACGGTCTCAGCATGGGGTTTGGTTTTCTGCTGGTACTGGTAGCACTTGGCAGCTTGCGCGAAATCATTGGCCAGGGCACCCTGTTTTCTCAGGCACAACTGATGTTTGGCGAGGCAGCCCGCTCCATGACCATCACTTTCATCGATGCTTACAGCGGCTTCCTGATAGCGGTATTGCCACCGGGGGCGTTTATCGGTCTGGGATTGCTGATTGCGTTGAAAAACATTATCGACAAACGCCTGCAAAGAAAAACCATACCATCGGTTGTTACCAGTGCTGAACCGGCCAGCACCACTGGATAGATACTAATGAGTACATTGGATAGCCGACATACCTTGAAGGGACACGCTGTACCCCAGGGCACCCTCTCCTCCAGAGGACCTTCTCTTGCTGCGCAATTCACCTTGTCTCGCCTTACGGCGATTCACCTTGTACCCCAGGGCACCCTCTCCTCCAGAGGACCTTCTCTTGCTGCGC
>CBFDBP010000103.1:0-10711 GCA_965603065.1 uncultured Gammaproteobacteria bacterium | reverse complement strand
GCCAGTTCGTTGAGTGTGGCCCCGGTGGTCATCACGTCGTCGATCAACAGCATGCGACGTCCGTCCAGGCACCTGGATACCGAAAAAGCATTGCGCACGTTCTGCTTGCGTGCGCTGGCAGGCAGATCGGACTGGGCGGATGTCGCCTTGTGGCGTCGGCAACAGCGCGGATCCAGTCGATAACCCTTTTCCGACAGCGAACGGGCAATCTCCAGTGCCTGGTTGTAGCCGCGTTCTGCCAGGCGTTTTCGATGCAGCGGTACGGGTAATACGATGGCAGGCCTTTCCTCATTTTCCACCGCTAGCTTGCTGGCGAGCAATTCACCGAGAAAACGGGCGGTGGCAAGATCCTGGGCAAACTTCAGGTCCTGAATCCAGCGGTCGACAGGCGGCCGGTATTCAAACAGGGCTGTACATCTGTCAACTGAAGGTTGTATTTTTATACAGTTAAAACAAATAGAAATGCCAGCTTCCCGGGGCAGTGGCAGGGCGCAACGGCTGCAGCTATGAGCGAGCCAGGGCAACTCTGACAGGCACGCCGGACACAGTTCCAGGCCGGGTAGACCCGCCGCCCGACACAGTCTGCAAGTGGAAGGAAAAAGTACAGGTTGAAGCTTTTTTAGCCAATTGTTAACCATTGCTAACCATCCTTGGTTGACAGGGGGGTATACTAACCGCATATTGCGGATAGTGATTTCATTGTAACTGATTGAAGTATATATCCGAATCCGTATTTTCCGGCCTGATTATCCTGGTAACGCCGAGCCTGTCGGGAGCAGGTCTGCCGATTGCGGAGTTAACACGGCTTTATCGTGATAGATGGGACGAACTGGAGCTACTGGTACCGAGTCATGAGTCAGACAGTCATTGATAGTCGTCACCCGGGGTCGCAGAACAGCCCGCTGCGCTTCGACTGGCAGAAAGCTGAAATCGAGGGGCTGTTTGAACTGCCGTTCAACGATCTCATGTTTCGCGCCCAGCAGGTGCATCGCGACTATTTCGATCCCAGCGAGGTCCAGGTCAGTACCCTGTTGAGTATCAAGACGGGTGGATGCCCGGAGGACTGTGCCTACTGCCCGCAGAGTGTGCATCACGAGTCCGTCCTGGAACCGGAAAGCCTCATGGCAATCGAGGCTGTGGTCGATGCCGCCAGAACGGCCAGACAGGCGGGTGCCAGCCGCTTCTGTATGGGTGCCGCCTGGCGCAATCCGCGCGGGCGTAACTTCGAGCGTGTGCTGGAGATGGTGGAACGGGTGCGGGCGGAAGGGCTGGAGACCTGCATGACGCTTGGTATGCTGGACGAGCAGCAGACCCGGCAGCTTAAAGACGCGGGGCTGGATTATTACAACCATAACCTGGATACCTCGCCGGAGTTTTACGGCGAAATTATCAGTACGCGCAGCTACCAGGATCGCCTCGACACGATTCAACGCGTGCGTGATGCCGGTATTAACGTCTGCTGCGGCGGCATTGTCGGCATGGGGGAAACGCGCGCCGATCGGGTCTCGCTGATGCAGCAGCTGGCCGGACAGAAGCCGCACCCGGAGAGCGTGCCGGTCAACCTGCTGGTGCAGGTGGAAGGTACACCGCTCGCCGAACAGGCCGATCTGGATGCGTTTGAATTTGTGCGTACCATTGCCGTGGCTCGCATACTGATGCCGCAATCCCGCGTGCGTTTGTCGGCGGGTCGCGAACAGATGAATGATGAACTGCAGGCGCTGTGCTTCCTCGCCGGCGCCAACTCGATATTCTATGGGGAGAAATTACTCACCACCCCCAACCCTGAAGCCGATCGGGATCGGCGGTTGTTCGAACGCCTGGGACTGCGGCCTGCCTGAAGCTTCATGCAGAATCTCGCCGCGGCGCTTTCCGAGCGTAAACAGCACCAGCTTTATCGCACACGCCAGACCCTGGACGGTCCGCAGGATGTTGTTGTTCAAATCGACGGTCGAGAGTATCTGTCTTTTTGCAGCAATGATTACCTGGGTCTGGCCAACCATCCGCGGCTGATCGAGGCCTTCAAACAGGGCGCCGAGCGTTTCGGTGTCGGCAGTGGCGCCGCACACCTGATTACCGGTCACAGCTATGCCCACCAGGTACTGGAGGAAGAACTGGCCGAGTTTGTCGGCCGGCCCAGGGTGTTGCTTTTTTCGACCGGTTACATGGCTAACCTGGGCGTCGTGTCTGCGTTGATGGGAAGAGGCGACAGTGTGTTTGAAGACCGTTTGAACCATGCCTCCCTGATTGATGCGGCGTTGTTGAGCGGTGCCCGGTTGATTCGTTTCGCGCATAAGGATAGTGAAAATCTGCACAGGAAAATGGCGCAGACAGGGACCGCTAAGCGTCTGATCGCCAGCGATGGTGTATTCAGCATGGACGGTGACTGTGCGCCGCTTGTCGATCTTGCCGATGTGGCGGCTGCTGTCGACGCCTGGTTGCTGATCGATGACGCGCACGGGCTTGGCGTGCTCGGCAAGCAAGGTTGTGGCTGGTGTGTGGATCAGCTTCCAGATGCGCCTGACAACACCATACTGATGGCAACCCTGGGTAAAGCCTTTGGTACCTTTGGGGCGTTTGTCGCGGGGTCTGATGAACTGATTGAAACGCTGATACAACAGGCGCGTACTTTTGTATATACCACCGCAGCTCCACCGGCGCTTGCCTGGGCAACACGAACCGCACTACGGCTGGTCCGGGAAGGTGACGACTTGCGAGAGAAACTGCGTGAGCTGGTCCGGTACTTTCGTAGCGGGGCGGCTGAACTTGGTCTGCCGTTGATGCCGTCTGAAACACCGATTCAGCCCTTGCTGGTCGGAGCAGCCGGTGCGGCACTGGAACTGAGCGAGGCCTTGCGTGAGCGAGGCGTTCTGGTCACCGCGATCAGGCCACCGACAGTTGCAAAAGGTGCTGCACGCCTGCGCATTACGCTTTCTGTCCGACACCAGCGGCTGCAGCTGGACCGCCTGCTGGAAACGCTGGCGTCCTGTTATGGTAAAGCATCCTGTGCTGCACGTTGATGTACAGGGCGATGGGCCTGACCTGGTTCTGCTGCATGGCTGGGGTATGCACAGTGGTATCTGGTCGAGCTGGGCAAGGCAGCTCGGCCAGTACTTTCGCATACACCTGGTCGACCTGCCGGGACACGGCGACAGTCCCTGCCAGGGGCAAGGCGGGCTGGACGATTGGGCGACAGCTGTGCGGGAGGTGGTGCCGGAGCAGGCCTGGTGGCTGGGTTGGTCGTTAGGTGGCCTGGTTTCGCTGGCGGCGGCGGGCACTCATCCGGGAACTATCCGTGGTCTGGCGCTGTTGGCGACTACGCCAAGATTTGTGGCCACCGCAGGCTGGCAACAGGCTGTGGATGTGCAGGTGTTTGACCGGTTCGCAAAACAACTGCAAGCGGATGTTGAACGGACCCTGCTGCGTTTCCTGTCCTTGCAGGTAAAAGGTGCTGAGCACAGCGGTGAAACCTTGCGCTGCCTGCGTTCCGAGTTGAGAAAAAAATCACAGCCGGATAGCGAGGCACTCAGCACCGGTCTCAGGTTCCTGCAGCAAGCCGATATGCGTCATGTGCTGGCAGCACACGAAATACCGCTGTTCTGGTTGCTGGGCGAGCGGGATGCGCTGGTACCCGCCGACGTGAGGCATGAATTCCCCGCTATTCAGTCATCGATGATTTCCGGCGCCGGTCATGCGCCGTTCCTGTCACACCCCGATCAGTGCACCGGGCAGCTGAAACACTGGTTGTTAAGCGGGAAAAGGTACAGGCATCATGCAGCCGGCTGACCAGGTTCCGGATAAAATGCTGGCGCGCCGCAGTTTTGAATCGGCCGCTGCAGCTTATGACCGGGCCGCTGCTCTGCAGCAGGAAGTCGGTAAACGCCTTTTGCAGCGCCTGGATCTGGTGAAAATGCAACCGAACCGTATTCTTGACCTGGGATCGGGTACCGGGCAGTGCATTCCCGATCTTTTCTCACGTTATAAAAAAGCACAGGTGGTGGCGCTGGATATCGCCTTGCCCATGCTGGAGCATGCACGCAAGCGCGGCCGCTGGTTGCGCAAGCCGCGTTGTGTCTGTGCCGACGCCGAAAGTCTGCCCTTTGCCGACAGCAGCTTCGATCTGGTATTTTCCAATCTCATGCTGCAATGGTGTGTAGAGCTGGAGGTGGTGTTCGCCGAGTTGCAGCGTGTGTTGCGGCCGGGGGGGTTACTGCTGTTTACCAGTTTTGGTCCCGACACCCTGGGCGAGTTGCGCGGCAGCTGGCAGCAGGTGGACGGTTATAGTCATGTTAATGCTTTTCTGGATATGCATGATGTCGGTGATGCCCTGGTGCGTACGCGCTTTGCAGATCCCGTGATGGATGTGGAGCGGCTCACGGTAACTTATCCGGATGTCTGGAAACTCATGCGTGAACTCAAGCAGATCGGTGCACACAATGTAACCGCAGGAAGGCCTCGTGGCCTGACGGGTAAAACACGCATGCAGCATCTCGTTGGAGCGTATGAACAATATCGCAGTAACGGTGTGTTGCCTGCCAGTTATGAAATCGTTAACGGGCACGCCTGGTCGACCAGCAGTGAGTGCGGGATTTCACTGGAAAGCATAAAAAGATGAAGAACCACGGATACTTTGTGGCTGGTACTGACACGGGCGTCGGTAAGACTTGCGTCAGTCTGGGATTGATGCGGGCGTTGCAGCGGCGGGGTCACGTTGTGGTGGGTATGAAGCCGGTGGCGAGCGGCTGTAGCCAGACCTGCTGGGGGCTGGTCAGTGAGGACGCCCGTCAGTTGCAGGCTTGTGCATCTTTTAATGTGCCGTATCAATATGTTAATCCCTACGCCTTTGAGGCTGCCGTGGCGCCGCATCTGGTGGCGCAGTGCGATGGCGTGCACATAGAGATTCCGGTCATTAAGAATGCATGCCAGGAACTGACCACCGAGGCCGACCGCGTGGTGGTGGAAGGTATCGGCGGCTGGCTGGTGCCGATCAACGACAATCAGACCATGGCAGATGTGGCGCTTGCCCTCGACTTGCCCGTGATCATGGTGGTGGCGATTCGTCTGGGTTGCCTGAACCAGGCGCTGCTCACGGCGGCGGCCATCCACAGCTCAGGGTTGCCACTTGTAGGGTGGATCGCCAATCGCATCGATCCGGCTTGTGAGCAGCAGGATGGCAATATCACGACACTGACACAACGCTTGCCGGCACCCTTGCTGGCCGATTTCGCTTACTCGGATAATGCCGTCCGGCTGGAGGAGCTGGCCGGGCGAATTAATCTGGATTTACTGCCGGCTGCTTAGGGGCCTGTTAACACATTGTCGGCATCTGTTTGCACCAACAGCAAAAAACAATAAATAAGTTAAATGCCTATCCAGGTAGCTCCTAATTTCTTGATCTGCTGAGTGTTGAGCAGCTCGCCATGGTGAAATAGTACAGAAAGCGGAGCCAGTTGGTTTTCCAAAAGAAACATAAGGCAAAAAGTGAGCCAAAAGTGAGGTTTCTTTGGCCACGTGCTGCTTGAAAGGCGGGCTTAGGCATCTGTTTCAAGTAAAGCCGTGACATACGGTTAGTTGTTGGGCTGGCCTCAGTTCACCCGAGAGTGTTAGGAGCTATTTGGATAGGCATTAATAAGTTAATTATAATATAATTAATAATGGTCTTCTGTCATAACTAGATTTTATATCCATACTTTTTAAATTTTTTTGTAACGCTTTTAAACGTTGCTGTAGCATGCGCTACTCTCCGGGGCTGAGATTTCCGTCAAAAGCCCACGTCACAAAAAGAGATAACGCCTTGGTCGCACGGCAGGTTGATAATTTTCAGGGCTCCAGCCGGTTTCTGATTCGGCCGAACCGTTCGCTTCCCTGGCGGGGCGTCGTGCGCTTTTATATAGGTATGGTGATGGTGTCTTTCGGCATTGCCATCGCTTTTGCACTCAAGGGGGCGTGGCTGATTTTGCCGTTTGCCGGTCTCGAGATGCTGGTTTTAGGCGCGGCTTTGTACGTAGTTGCGCGTCGTGGTTGCTGTTGGCAGGTGGTATCGATTCACGGCGACCATATCGAGGTTGTCGACCATGATTCGAAGAGCAAACGGCAGCAAACATTTATACGCGCCTGGGCACAGGTAAAGCTGGAGCAGGCGCGGATCAACGGCTATCCATCAAGGCTGACCATCCGCTCGCATGGCAGGGCTATTGAAATCGGAGGATACCTGGCCGATGAGGAAAAGCAGCAGTTGGCGCTTGAGTTGCGCCAGGCGATGCGCCCGTCGAGTTTTACCGGCCTGGGGTCAATGTCATACCAGGACGCTGTTATTTAATTGTTTTAAATAAAGAATCACGCATTTTGGAGTTGGAAGGAGAAATATTGGCATGTTGCTATCAAAAGTGAAACAAACGCTGACTGCGCTTGCAGGCTCGGCGTTGCTGGTTTGTTCAGGAGGGGTGTCAGCCGACTACGGCTTGAACCTGCCCCGCGGTGTTACATCGATCAGTAAGGAAGCCTACGACCTGCATATGCTGATTATGTGGATCTGTGTGGCTATCGGTGTCGTGGTGTTCGGCGCCATATTCATTTCCATACTAAAACACCGCAAATCGAAAGGTGCCAAGCCGGCAACGTTTCACGAGAGCACCACTGTAGAAATTATCTGGACCATAGTGCCGTTTTTGATTTTGATCGGTATGGCGATTCCTGCGACCAAGGCTCTGGTCGCCATGGAAGATACCAGTAACCCCGATCTCAGTATCAAGGTAACCGCTTACCAGTGGAAATGGGGTTACGACTACATGGATGAAGGTGTCAGCTTCATCAGTTCCCTGTCCACACCAAAAGAGCAGATTCTCAACGAGCAGGAAAAAGGCCAAAACTACCTGCTGGAAGTCGATAATCCGCTGGTCGTCCCGGTGAACAAGAAAGTGCGTCTGCTGCTCACCGCCAACGACGTCATCCATTCCTGGTGGGTGCCCGATCTGGGTATGAAAAAGGATGCCATACCGGGATTCGTCAACGAAATGTGGTTCAGGGTTGACGAGGAAGGGACTTACCGGGGTCAATGTGCTGAACTCTGTGGTAAGGATCACGGTTTCATGCCGATTGTCGTCGTTGCCAAGAACGATGCGGATTATCAACAATGGGTGACGGCACAGAAAACAGCGATGGATGCCGATGCCGCCGCTGCAGGTCGTGATTGGAACATGGCCGATTTGATGGAGCGTGGCGAGAAAGTCTACAACACCAGTTGCGCAGCCTGTCACCAGGCCAACGGCGAGGGCATTCCCGGCGCGTTTCCGGGGCTAAAGGGCAGTGCAGTCGCGACCGGTCCCATACCTGCTCATATCGACATCATTATCAATGGCAAGTCCGGGACAGCGATGGCTGCCTTCGGTGGTCAGCTCAATGATATCGATATTGCTGCAGTCGTTACCTACGAACGTAACGCCTGGGATAACAACACGGGTGATCTGGTTCAACCTTCAGAAGTCAAGGCAGCCCGCTAAGGGCCGTGGAGGATCTATTCAAATGAGTACTGCTACTACACACGATACACATCACGAAGATCATCCCAGTGGGTTGCTGCGCTGGGTTTTCACTACTAATCACAAGGATATCGGCACGCTCTACCTGATATTCGCGCTTATCATGCTGTTCGTCGGCGGCGCCATGGCCATGGTTATACGTGCCGAGTTATTCCAGCCCGGGCTGCAGTTTGTGGAGCCGCAGTTCTTCAACTCGATGACCACCATGCATGCGCTGATCATGGTGTTCGGCGCCATCATGCCGGCGTTTGTCGGGTTGGCTAACTGGCTGATCCCGATGATGATCGGGGCACCGGACATGGCCTTGCCGCGAATGAATAACTGGAGTTTCTGGATCCTGCCGTTTGCCGGCGTCATGCTGGTCAGCACGCTGTTCATGGAGGGCGGGGCACCGGCGGGTGGCTGGACCATGTACCCACCGCTGGTTCTTCAGACCGGTGACGCATTTCCTTTCCTGATCTTCTCGGTTCATCTGCTGGGTATTTCATCCATCATGGGGGCGATCAACGTTATCGTCACCATCGTCAACATGCGGGCTCCCGGTATGACGATGATGAAGATGCCGCTGTTTGTCTGGACCTGGCTGATTACCGCCTACCTGCTGATTGCCGTTATGCCGGTGTTTGCCGGCGCGGTGACCATGTTGTTAACCGACCAGTTCTTCGGCACCTCGTTCTTTAACGCCGCCGGTGGCGGTGACCCCGTCATGTTCCAGCATATTTTCTGGTTCTTCGGGCATCCCGAGGTGTATATTATGATCCTGCCGGCGTTCGGTGTGGTCTCACAGATCATCCCGACCTTCGCCCGCAAGAGGCTGTTCGGTTACAGTTCCATGGTTTATGCCACCGCATCGATCGCATTCCTGTCTTTTATTGTATGGGCGCACCACATGTTTACTGTCGGCATGCCGTTGACGGGTGAGCTGTTTTTCATGTACGCAACCATGCTGATTGCCGTTCCGACCGGTGTGAAGGTGTTCAACTGGGTGTCGACCATGTGGAAGGGTTCCATGACCTTTGAAACGCCGATGTTGTTCTCCCTCGGTTTCGTTGTCCTGTTCACCATTGGCGGTTTCTCCGGCTTGATGCTGGCGATTACGCCGATTGATTTCCAGTATCACGATACCTATTTCGTCGTCGCACACTTCCACTATGTGCTGGTGACAGGATCGCTGTTCTCACTGTTTGCCGCGGCCTACTACTGGCTGCCGAAGTGGACCGGCAACATGTATGATGAGAAACTGGGTAAGCTGCACTTCTGGCTTTCGACCATATTCGTCAACGTCCTGTTTTTCCCGCAGCATTTCCTCGGTCTGGCCGGTATGCCTCGGCGCATTCCGGATTACTCGGTGCAGTTCACCGAGTTCAACCAGATCTCCAGTCTCGGTGGATTTGCTTTTGGTCTCACGCAGCTTTTGTTCGTATACATTGTGATCAAGACGGTTCGTGGCGGCCAGAAGGCCGACGACAGGGTATGGGAAGGAGCGGAAGGGCTGGAATGGACGCTACCTTCGCCTCCTCCATACCACAGCTTTGAAACCGCACCGGAGGTTAAATAATCCGCTTGCAGGGGCGCTGTGGATAACGGCGCCCCGCTTTACGGTGATAAAGCGTATGGATCCAATTTCTGAACAGAAGCGGGCGAATATCAGGTTGGCCTTGTTGCTGGCGGCTGTGGCCGTTGGAGTACTGGTTGCGTTCATCTGGTCGACTGCGGTTGGTGGAGGAGCTCTGTGACAAGCGGCACTCGTTCACACTTGAAGGTTTTGAAGCGCTTGCTGCTGGTTGCGGTCGGCATGTTTGGTTTCGGGTTCGCAATGGTGCCGTTGTACGACGTTTTTTGCGATCTTACCGGCCTCAATGGCAAGACCGGGGGACGGGCGGCCGTTGCCAGTATTGAGCCGCAGTTGGACAGGACCGTGATGGTGGAGTTCATCGCCAGCGTGAATCAGTCGATGCCCTGGGACTTTCAGCCGAAGGTGACACGCATGGAAGTGCACCCGGGCCAGATGTATCGCACCAGCTACTATGCGCGAAACCGCACCGATCACGCGATGGTCGGACAGGCTATTCCCAGTGTGGCGCCGGGTGTTGCAGCGCCGCATTTTAAAAAGACCGAATGCTTCTGTTTTACGGAGCAGGAGTTTGCGGCCGGGGAAGGGCGGGATATGCCCTTGCTGTTTATGGTGGATCCGGAGCTGCCCGACGACGTCGGGGTGGTGACCTTGTCGTACACTTTCTTCGACAAGCAGAAAGCGATCAATTGAAGCAAGATTAAAATCAAATGAGGATGGAAGGATGAGTACTACAAACGGCAGCTATTACATCCCGCATGGCAGTCACTGGCCGATTATCGGTTCGATCGGCCTGTTCGTCATGTTGCAGGGATTCGGTAATTACCTGAACGGTTCCGGGTTTGGCAGCACGGTGATGCTGGCGGGCTTCTTAATACTACTTTTCATGGTATTCGGTTGGTTCCGGACCGTCATCAACGAAAGCGAAGCCGGCACCTACAACATGCAGGTGGACAAGTCCTTCCGCTGGGGGATGAGCTGGTTCATTTTTTCGGAAGTCATGTTCTTCGCGGCTTTCTTCGGGGCGCTCTGGTACGCACGGGTTCTTTCCGTACCGTGGTTGGGGGGCGCCGATCCCAGTACCAATGAGCTACTGTGGAGTGGTTGGGAAGCCGTATGGCCAACCAACGGACCTGGAAATGTCGGTGGCGAATTCACCCTGCTGGATCCCTGGAAGATTCCGGCGTTGAATACCCTGTTACTGCTGTCCAGTGGTGTCACCATCACCTTTGCCCACTGGGCTCTGAAAAAGCAGCAGCGTGGTCCACTGGTGTTGTGGATGCTGGCAACGGTAGCGCTGGGTGCGACGTTCCTGGGTTTTCAGGTATTCGAGTACGGTCAGGCTTATAGCGAGCATCACAATCTGACACTGGGATCGGGTATCTATGGTTCGACGTTTTTCATGTTGACCGGGTTCCACGGTCTGCACGTGACGCTGGGCACCATCATGCTGATCGTGATTACCCTGCGTTGCATGAAGGGCCACTTTACGCCGGAACGCCATTTCGGGTTCGAGGCTGTTGCCTGGTACTGGCACTTTGTTGACGTGGTCTGGTTAGGCCTGTTTATCTTTGTTTATCTGCTGTAGCAGAGACGACAGAGC
>CBFDBP010000102.1:0-10772 GCA_965603065.1 uncultured Gammaproteobacteria bacterium | reverse complement strand
TATTGCGAATATTTTGCTCTAAATGGAAAATATTCCTGGCGCCGGGCACCAAAACGTACATCAAAAAAACAGAGCTAATTTATCACCACGTGAGCGAAGCGGCGCTTTCCAACCTGGCAAACACAGCTCGAACCCGCCATCAAAAGGAGTTTGGGATCAGCGATTCGCTCTCCGTCGATCCGCACAGCCCCCTGCCTGATCATGCGCATAGCCTCCGAAGTACTGGAGGTCAGACCGGCATCTTTTAGCACGTTGGCGATTTGAATTCCTTTGTCACCCGCTGACAGGCTGACCTCGGGTATATCCTGCGGAAGTGCACCTTTCTGGAAACGGGCTATGAAATTTTCCTGGGCACGATCAGCATCGCTCTGCGAATGGAAGCGGGTCACGAGCTCCCTACCCAGCTCAAACTTGATATCACGCGGATTACGCCCCTCATCGATCTCCCGCCTCAGCTTTCTGACCTCTGTCATGGAACGGAAACTCAGCAGCTCAAAGTATCGCCACATCAGGTCATCAGAAATCGACATCAGCTTGCCGAACATATCATCCGGCGCCTCCGAAATACCGATATAGTTATTCAAAGACTTGGACATCTTCTGAACGCCGTCGAGACCTTCCAGGATCGGCATGGTCAATACCACCTGCGGCTTTTGACCGTAGGCTTCCTGTAACTGGCGACCGACCAGCAGATTAAACTTCTGGTCGGTGCCGCCGAGTTCGACATCCGCCTTCAGCGCCACCGAGTCATAACCCTGAACCAGCGGATAAATGAATTCGTGAATGGCGATAGGCTGACCGGAACTATATCGCTTACTGAAATCATCCCTTTCCAACATACGTGCTACCGTATGCCTGGCGGCCAGCTGAATCAGATCCGCCGCATCCATTTTGTTCATCCAGCTGGAATTAAACATCACCAGTGTCTTTTCCGGATCCAGAATCTTGAAAATCTGAGTCTCGTAGGTCTCGGCATTTTCAATCACCTCGTCTCTGCTGAGGGGCTTTCGGGTGGCATTCTTTCCGGTCGGATCACCGATCATGCCGGTAAAATCGCCGATCAGGAATATTGCCTCGTGACCGAGCTCCTGAAACTGGCGCAGCTTATTAAGCAAGACGGTATGACCGAGATGAAGATCCGGAGCGGTCGGGTCAAATCCGGCCTTTATCCGCAACGAACGGCCTTCGTTCAAGCGTTCAACCAGCGCACTTTCCACCAGTATTTCCTGCGCTCCCCGCTTTATCTGCTCGAGCGCCTCGGCCTGCGACATTTATTTACCCCTGATCCTTTGAAATTGGGGCGAAAGACTAGCACAACTTGGCCGATAAGCTGACTGCTTGCGGCGCTTTCGATAGAAGCTGCCCCAGACAAGCTACTGTTAAGGTATATATAAACAACTCCGGTACCTGCTGTTTTTGTTTGCAACAGGAGCGAAGTTACACCACCAGGCCGGCATATTTTCCGTTTGAAAATGGCCGGCTGCGTTAAAGACGGTTGACCGCAAGCGGGTTTGTCAGTTAGGTTTAGTATTCTAAAATAGAAGGGATTTCTGGTGCGATATAACAACTCTTCCTTGCGTGACTACGGTTCCGGCTGGCACGACAGCCGAACGCCACGGCAAATGGGTAAAGGCTTGCGGTGGGCGCTGCTGGGCATCGTGTCCGGCCTTGCAATCGGGCTTTTTTCGCTTACCTCTTTTAACGCAAATGCACTGCGGGTCAAAGAGCTACAGCTAAATGTGCCGGAAGCCACAATATCCACGGCAACTACTGATGAAGCCAGTGTAGCCAAAATACAAATCCCCGAGCCGGTGTTCAGCCAGCCACCACCCCAGCCTGTCGAACAAGCCGATGCCGTGGAAGAAGAACAGCCCGGCACCTGGCATGAGGTCACCGTACAGGCGGGTGACAGCCTGGCGCGAATTTTCTCCAAGCAAGGCATTTCTCCGGGCCAGCTTCATGATATCGTCGCCAGTGGCGATGCCGCCAAAAAACTGACGCGCATCTATCCGGGCCAGAAATTACGTATGCGCACCTCACCCGAGGATGGCCTGCTCGAACTGTTTTACGAAATCGATGCCCTTAATCAGCTGCAGGTCATTCGATCCGAGTCGGGCTACGAACCACAACTGATCGCGCGTGAACCGGAACGCCGGGCCAGGCGAGCCTCTGCAGAAATTGAGAATTCTTTGTTCCTGGCGGCCCAACAGGCGGATTTACCTGAAAATATCACCATGGAACTGGCGGGGATCTTTGGTTGGGATATAGACTTCGCGCTTGATATCCGCCGAGGCGACCAGTTCTCGGTACTCTACGAAGACCTTTACCTTGATGGTGAGCGTATTGGCACTGGAAACATCCTGGCTGCCGAATTCGTCAACGACGACAAGCTCCATCAGGCGGTACGCTATACCGACAAACAGGGTCGCACCGACTATTACACAGCAGACGGCCGCAGTATGCGCAAGACATTCCTGCGCACACCGGTCGAGTTTTCACGCATCAGCTCACGCTTCAGCCTGGGCCGGAAACACCCGATTCTCAACAGAATCCGCGCTCACAAGGGTGTCGATTACGCGGCACCCCGTGGTACGCCAGTCAAGGCAACGGGCGCCGGTAAAATTGTATTGCGGGGTAAAAAAGGCGGCTATGGCAAGACGGTTGTCATTCAGCACGGCAGCCGCTACAGCACCCTGTATGCTCACTTGAATAGCTACTCGCGTGGCCTGAAAAACGGCAGCCGGGTTCAGCAGGGGCAGATTGTCGGCTATATAGGCAGTACCGGCCTGGCGACCGGTCCCCACCTGCACTATGAGTTTCTTGTTAACGGTGTGCATCGCAATCCGCTCAAAGTCAAGCTGCCGGATGCCGCACCCTTACCGAAAAAATACCGCGAAGACTTCAAACTGGCGACCGAGAGCCTGTTGGCACAGCTGAAACGGGAAGATACCCGGACCGTTGCCCTGCAAGGCGACGACTGAGCAACAACAACCTGCAACACAGCCGAACCATGCCTGAGTAGTATTACCTCGACCTTATGTCAGGTACCAGCGTAGACGCAGATGCCGCGCTAATGGAGCTGTCACAACGACGTCCCTTGCTTATCGCGGCGCAATCTACCCGGGCGGGTGATTCCGGACTCAGCAGCAGAACCGGCTAGCGCTCGTCAATCGGCACATAATCACGTATCGATTCCCCCGCATAAACCTGGGTAGGTCGAAAAATCCGGTTATCACCGAGCTGTTCACGCCAGTGCGCCAGCCAGCCCGCTGACCTGGCAATGGCAAAGATCGAGGTAAACTGATCCGGTGGAATACCCATTTCCTTGTATAGAATACCGGAGTAAAAATCGACATTGGCATACACGCCTTTGGGCGCGAGTTTTTCATCACAGGCTTCTTCCAGCGCCAGTGCTGTCTCGAACATAGCGCCCATATTACCGCCACGATGTTCCATCAGCTCGTGCATCAGTTTTTGCAGGATGGTGGCCCGCGGATCCTTAACCTTGTACTCGCGGTGCCCCATACCCCAGATCTTGGCCTTTGCAGCCAGTTTTTCGTCAAGCCAGGATTTCACGTTCTCCGGACGCCCGATCTGCTGCAACATCTCGACGACACGCTGGTTGGCGCCGCCGTGCAGCGGTCCCGCCAGCGTGCCCACTGCCGCAGCTATCACCAGGAAAGGGCTGGCAAGTGTCGAACCGGCGACCAGCGCCGCAAAAGTAGAGGCATTAATGGTGTGTTCAGCATGCAGGATCAGGCTGGCATCCATAATATGCGCCAGGAACGGATCCGGTTCCTCGCCACTGAACATGTACAAGAGATTCTCGGCATAGTTCAGATCCTTGCGTGGTGCGTACGGATCGTAGCCATTGCGCACGTGCTCCCACATGGCAACAATGGTCGCCATACGTGCGATGATCTTGACCGACATATTGTGCACATAATTCAGGTCCTCGCACACATCGCTCCCGGTGAGGCATTCATCGCCCTGATAAAACATGCCCAGACTGGCTACGGCCGTCTGCAGCATTTCCATCGGATGCCCGGTAGCGGGCAGATATTTCATGATCTCCCGTACGTTGTATTTCACAATACGATTGGAACGCAGCTGGTTATCAAATGCTTCAAGTTGCTCGTGGGTAGGCAAGTCACCGTCGAGCAACAACAGACTGGTTTCCTCAAAGGTACTGTATACCGCCAGATCTGCAATACGGTAGCCGCGGTAGGTCAGAACCCCATCCAAACCATCCAGGTCAGAGATATTGGACCGGGTTGCCGGAACACCCTCCAGCCCGGGTAAATATTCACTCATTCCATTCTCCTGAAGATTCAACGCAGCCACTTTCAATCAGCTTCCAGTATAACTGATTGCTGAGCTTGCACAGAGCTTACAGGGCGCTACAGACCCTGCCCTTTTTGAGCACGAAAAAAGGGGCGCGGTTGCGCCCCTTCAGATTCCGTTTTGATAACCTCTCAGGCCGAAAAAGAAGATCCACAGCCACAGGTCGTTGTGGCATTGGGATTTCTGATCACGAAGCGTGCGCCTTCGAGGTCTTCCTTGTAGTCAATCTCGGCACCCACCAGATACTGATAACTCATTGGATCAACCAGTAGCTTGACACCATCCTTTTCCACTTCGGTGTCACCGTCATTGATATTCTCATCGAAAGTAAACCCGTACTGGAAACCCGAGCATCCGCCACCAGTAACAAAGACTCGCAGCATCAGACCGGGATTGCCTTCCTCTTCGATCAAACCTTTAACCTTTGAGGCGGCATCATCGGTGAATACCAGCAACTCATCGCTTACCTTGACATCTTCAGCGGTGTTTTCCGTCATCAGTCGGTCTCCAGAAAAATACTCTCTACAATGACGCTAAGTATGCATTTCCCGACTATTACAGTCAAGTATTGTCCAGCCTCCTGGACAAATCCCGGAATTCACTTTACCGCCTTAATCCCGGGCTCCTCAACACCAATTCCGGGTTCCTCAACGCGAATCCCGGGCTCCTCAACACTCTTCCGTTGCCGCTTGACATCATCCGCACGCCGCTGTGGATCTTCGTGCACCAGATTGCCATTCACTTCGGCGCCCATGGCCATCTCAATCAGGCTGTAGTACAAGTTGCCGGCCACCTTGGCGTGACTGGCCAGTTCAACACGCTCGCTGGCGTAGACGTTACCCTGCACTGCACCATTCAATACCAGGTTGGGAACCCGCACGTCGCCCTCAATACGGCCTTGCTCGCTGACCGTGAGAACAGCTTTGCTACCCGACTCTGCATTAATGTTTCCCTTTACCTTGCCATCGACGTGTAATCCACCGCTGAAACTGATATCACCTTCAAGAACGGTTTGTGGACCAATGACCGTCTCTATCCGAGAACCGGTGGATGTTTTCCCTCTTCCAAACATGTCTTCCCTCCCTAGAGCCCGTTAACAGGCCCTGACTAAATGCAATGCCACCCGGTCAGGTGGGCCAATCCATAACCTCTTCGATTGCTGACGGCTGCCCTTTGCCCTGAGGTTTCAACAAAACCCGTACCTTTCCCGGCTCAAACTGAGGCGGAATCCATATTTCCCCCTCAACATTCTGAAAATAGCGAAATTTGTAAGTCAGCGCCTTGCTATTACCCTCAGCCAGCTTTTTGAACAACAGCACCTTGGGTTTTCCATCCTCCAGTCCTTCGACCTCCATTTCTATGACGCCGCGCACATATCGCTCATTTCGTTTTACCTGGGTCAAGGTCAGACGGTAGAAAACACTGCCCGACTCCGTGCCGGGCTCCAGCTGAAATCTTTGTATCCGTATACCCGGCTTGGTGTCGCCCGGAGAAACAATGCCCCGATAAAAATCCAGTTCTTTGCGTAATTCCAGCAGCTCATCCTGCAAACCGGCAAACTCGCTGCGAACTTCCAGGCTGGCGCGCCGATCGATTTCGCTGGATCGCTGCGACACCGCCGCCTGTTCACGCAGGCTGAGATTCGTCTCCTTCAATTCCGCAACCCGCTGTTCCAGCTCGCTACGTTGCCGGGTCAGTTTTTCCAGCCCCGAAGCCGCATAGAATTTGCCACGTTCGAACAGCACATACGCCGCTGTCAGCAGCAGCGCCATTGATACGGCGATCCCAAGCCAGACGTACACTGGCTGATACACCAGAATTTTTCGGTTACCAGTCTCCATCGAATTCAGTAAAAACTAGAGCAACTATCGTGCCGCAATCAGGGGATGAGTCCGATTGATTCCAGACCGGCGCCTTCTTCAAACCCAAACATGATATTCATGTTCTGAACCGCCTGCCCGGCAGCCCCCTTGACCAGGTTATCAATGACGGACAAAACAACGACAGTGTCAACGTTGGGGGCCCGGTGCACGGCAATACGACACTGGTTCGCGCCTTTCACCGCGCGGGTTTCAGGGTGCGAACCGGCAGGCAATACATCGACAAAGGGTTCCTGCTGATAGCGGTTTTCAAACACCGCCTGCAGATCCACAGCAGAATCAATCGATCGGGCATAAAGGGTGGCGTGAATACCGCGAATCATCGGCGTCAGATGCGGAACAAAGGTCAAGCCGACTGAAGAGCCGGTCATCTGCTCCAGACCCTGACGGATTTCCGGCAGGTGGCGGTGTCCCGGCACCGCATACGCCTTGAAACTCTCGGATGCTTCTGCAAGCAGGGTACCCACACTGGCCTTGCGCCCGGCACCGCTGACACCTGACTTGCAGTCTGCGATCAAAACGGAATGATCGACGCAGCCTGCTTCCATCAGTGGAAGAAAACCCAGCTGGACGGCCGTAGGATAACAGCCCGGATTCGCCACCAGACGCGCTTTGGCAATCCGCGAACGATTGACTTCGGGCAAGCCGTAAACGGCTTCTTTCAAGAGCTCTGGACAGGCATGCTCCATACCGTACCATTCCCGCCACACCGCTGCCTCCTTCAATCTGAAATCCGCCGCCAGATCGATAATGCGTACACCTCGCCCAAGCAGTTGTTCAGCCATACCCATGGCAATGCCATTCGGCGTCGCAAAAAATACCAGGTCACAATCGGCCAGCACAGCTTGATCCGGCTCACTGAACTCAAGATCGATATAACCGCGCAGGTTAGGAAAAAGATCAGCAACCCTGGTACCGGCCTCACCACGCGACGTAATCACTTCGATCTGTACTTTCGGGTGCAGGGCCAGTAGCCGCAACAGCTCGACTCCCGTGTAACCTGTTCCGCCAACAATACCGACTCTCATCATAAGCTGTGCTCGCTCTGCCTCTCTCGCTGTAATCCTGTATTCTCCTCACTGGTGAAAAGCTTGTCCATTGAGTAAATAGGGGACAGACCACGTTTTTTCGCCATTCAACCAAAAAGAAAAAACGTGGTCTGTCCCCTATTTACACCAGGACACGTTATCATTTGGCGATCATGAAACTGAAAGGCGCCCTGCTTGCTGCACTCGCCCTGTCGCTGATCGGTAGCCTCGGTTTGTGGTGGCTGACTCCGGATCGCCTGACACAGGCGCCCGATATCACCCTCACCACTCTGCAAGGTAAGGAACTGAGTATCCCCATCCCGCAGGGCGGCCCGCTGCTGGTCAACTTCTGGGCAACCAGCTGTCCGGGTTGCCTCGAGGAAATACCCCATTTAATCGAGTTATACAAGGAACTGGCACCACGCGGTTTTGAAGTGATCGGAATTGCCATGGCTTACGACCCACCTAATCGGGTCATCGCGCTCAGCCAGAGCAAACAAATTCCTTACCCCATTGCGCTGGATATACAGGGTGAAGCCGCAAAAGCCTTTGGCAATGTCAGCCTCACACCCTCGTCTTTTTTGATCGCGCCAGACGGCCGCATCATTCACCGGCAAACCGGTGAACTCGAACTCAACAAGGTTCGCAGTCTGGTGGTGGATATGCTGGCCCGCCCTGATACTGATCGCTGTGGTGCTACTTGCCGTGCTCCGGCCAACCTGACTCGCTCACCCTGCAGAAGCGGATAGACATCTTTCTCTTTGTTTCTCACCCGACAGAATACATACATCAGCGGAGACAACAGCTGAATCTGCAACATTCCTCTATCGCAAATACGAACGATTTGCATTTGTAACTTGCTTCTTATAATCTTGCCAGGTCAGACAAGCTTGATTACAGAGGAAACATTTCATGACATCCAGGATCTACCGCGGCGCCAGGCTGGCCGCCGCACTGCTGGTAATCTCCGGCTCTGCCGCCGCCGCTGAAATGCCCAGCCAGGAAGAAATGTGGGAAATCATTCAGCAGCAACAACGCGAAATCGAGGCATTGAAATCAGGGCAGAAAGAAAATACTGAAAAAGTGGAGGCAGCTGTAGACGTTGCCGAGGAAAGCCGGAACACCGCCGCCAGCGCAGCCGGTTGGACCGAAAACACCCAGATCGGCGGTTACGGCGAATTACACTACAACAACCTGGACAGTAAGAAAGAAATCGACTTTCACCGCTTCGTGCTGTTTTTCGGACACCAGTTCACCGACAGGCTGCGCTTCTGGTCCGAGCTCGAACTCGAGCACACCGTGTCCGGTGATGATCGCAACGGTGACGTCCAGCTGGAACAGGCTTACATTGAATACGACCTGACTGCAAACCAGCATGTCAAAGGGGGGATATTTCTTCTGCCTGTCGGCATTCTGAACCAGACACACGAACCACCGACTTTTTATGGTGTGGAACGCAACCCGGTAGAAAGGAACATCATCCCCACAACCTGGTGGGCAGGCGGTATTGAACTGAATGGCGAAATCGCGCCGGGCTGGAGCTACGACCTGGGTATCCATGAGGGTCTGAAAACCTCCGCCGGCAGAAACTATGCCGTACGCAACGGCCGCCAGAAGACCAGCGAGGCGAACGCCAATGATCTGGCGAGCACCGGCCGCATAAAATGGACCGGTGTGGCCGGGGTTGAACTGGCCGCCACCGTCCAGTATCAGTCAGATGTTACCCAGGGCGAAGACCCGAATGCCAGCCATGCCTGGTTGTTCGAAACCCACGCCGCTATCCAGCGCGGTCCGTTCGGCCTTCGTGCCCTGTATGCCAGGTGGGATCTTGACGGCGACGGCCCCAAGTCTGTTGGTGCTGATGAACAGGAAGGTTTCTATATCGAACCGTCCTATAAAATCACGCCAAAATGGGGTGTCTTCGCACGCTATAACCAGTGGGATAACCAGGCAGGCGACGGTAATTCCGATTCAGAGAAAAAACAGGCAAACGCCGGGGTAAACTTCTGGCCGCACCCGGATGTCGTCCTCAAGGTCGATGTACAACAACAGGACAACGAAGGAGAAAGCAAGAACGACAACGGGTGGAATCTCGGCGTTGGCTACCAGTTCTAAACTGTTTTACCGAAGCCTGCTCAGGCACAATACGGGGCGCAGTTGCGCCCCGTATTCCGTTACCTTGCTAGTGAATAATATGCTCAGAAGACTTCTTCTTTTACTGATGCCGGCTCTGGCATGCACCGCCCTGCTGGCAGAGACTGTTTATCAGCAGCCCGACGATTTCCTGAATGAAACGTTTTCAGGCAAAGCACCGGAACCAGCCGTTATATGGCTGAGCGGCGAACGCAAGGAATTCGCCAGGCAATTACTCGGACACCGCTATCCAAGTCTACGCGTACGTTATTGGCGCCGGAATCAACGCAGTGCCTGGGTACTGGAAGAAATTGGCAAGGACCTTCCCATCACTATCGGACTGGTTATAAATGATGGCCTGCTTGAACAGATCAAGGTACTTGTTTTTCGCGAGAGTCGCGGCTGGGAAATACGTCATCCATTTTTTACAGATCAGTTCAGAGGTGCCCGACTCGACGAAGACAATGCACTTGATCGTGGCATCGACGGTATCTCAGGCGCAACACTGTCGGTTCGCGCCATGGAAAAAATGGCTACACTTGCCTTGTTTCTGGATGCCGAATTGAGAAAACAAGATGTCGCGCCATCACCGTAGGAAACAACGCCTCAAACTGAGTTCCTTCTACGTATGGCACCGCTACATGGGTGTCAGCGCAGCTGTATTCGTGCTGATTGTCGCCGTTACCGGACTGTTGCTCAATCATACCGAAGACTTTCAGTTCGACAGCGATCATATAAAAAGCGATTGGGTTCTGGACTGGTATGGCATCAGGGCACCGGACAGCATGCAGAGTTTCCTGGCCGGTGATCGCCACCTTACCTTAATGGGTGAACACCTTTACCTCAATCGCAGGGAGATTGAAGGCAGCTATAGACAGTTGCTCGGAGCCGTGCTGTTTAACGACACGTTTATTGTCGCCATGAGCCATACTATTCTGCTGTTGACCCCGCGCGGCGAAATCATAGAACAACTACAAGACAAAGACGGTGTTCCGGCAGGTATCGAACAGATCGGTATCGATGCGGACGGTGCTGTCATCGTGCGAACCAGCCACGACTATTATCAGCCTGATGCTGATTTCATTCACTGGAAAAAAGCTGACAAGGACTTTACCCGCGTCCGTTGGGCCAAACCGAGTCTGCTTGAGCCAAGACTCAAAAACGCACTGCAACGTCATTATCGTGGTGAGGTGCTACCTGTTGAACGGGTCATCCTTGATCTGCACAGCGGTCGGTTTTTCGGCCGGCTGGGCCCGTGGCTTTTCGACGCTGCGGCTGTGTTACTCATGCTGCTGTCACTATCCGGCGGCTGGATCTGGTTAAAACGCAGACGCTAGGAGCCTGTCCGAGAATAGACTGATCTACTGCGGACAAGCCTGGTTGGCCA
>CBFDBP010000101.1:0-10829 GCA_965603065.1 uncultured Gammaproteobacteria bacterium | reverse complement strand
TGTCGTAAATCCTGCCATGGTGTTGATTATGTCTTACACCAGGCCGCTTTGGGTTCAGTGCCCCGTTCACTGGATGATCCGATTACGACCAATCAAAATAATATTGATGGTTTTCTGAATATACTGGTGGCCGCACGTGACGCGGAAGTGGCTCGCTTTGTCTACGCCGCATCCAGTTCAACGTATGGGGATCACCCGGACCTGCCAAAAGTTGAAAATAAAATTGGTAACCCTTTATCACCTTATGCTGTCACCAAATATGTGAATGAGCTGTATGCCAATGTGTTTGCCCGTTGTTATGATTTCAACTCTATCGGATTACGCTATTTCAATATTTTTGGCCGCAGACAGGACCCTGAAGGCCCATACGCTGCAGTCATACCCAAGTGGGTCGCCAGCATGGTAAATGATGAGACCGTATATATAAATGGCGACGGCGAGACCAGTCGCGATTTCTGTTATATCGACAATACCATTCAGATGAATATTCTGGCGGCAACGGCGGCGGATCAGGCAGCCAATCAGGTCTATAATGTGGCTTTGCAGGACCGCACTTCACTGAACGAATTATATGAGGCTATTAGAAGCTTGCTTGAACCCCGGTTTCCACACCTGAAAGACAGCAAGCCCGAATACCGGGAGTTCCGTGCTGGAGATGTGCGTCACTCACTGGCGGATATTTCGAAAGCTAAAGAGCTGCTGGGTTATGAGCCAAGCCATCGAATTGAAGAAGGTCTCAAAGAATCCATGGATTGGTATGTGAATGATTTGAGTACAGTCAAATCATAAGCGTTGAGGCATTTCTCATTTGGACTACCATACTCTTGAAGGCTTGCGTCGCAATCACCCCGCCTGGCGTTTGCTGGCTGCTGACCATGCACCACTGATTGTCAGTTTTCTACACAAAACCTACCTTCAACCCAACATACGGGTGCTGGCACAGTCTGAACTCAGCACCCGATTGGACGATTTCCTGTATCACTTGCGTGCACAACTTGGCGACAAAGCTTACCCCAAGTCTGCCGGCGAATACTTGAACGATTGGGCGAGCGACGAGCACGGCTGGTTGCGCAAGTTCTATCCTGAGGGTAACGACGAAGCGCATTTCGACCTGACACCGGCCACCGAGAAAGCTATCGAATGGCTCGCGGGGCTGGAACAGAAACACTTTATCGGTACCGAATCACGTCTGCTGACAATATTCGCGCTGCTCAATCAGATCGTCCAGGGCACCGAAACCGATCCCGAGGCGCGGATTGCAGAACTGGAAAAACGCCGCGCCGACATCGACGCGGAGATCGAGCGCATACGGCAAGGTGAACTGACGCTGATGGAGCCCACCCAGCTCAAGGAACGTTTTTACCAGGTGGAACAGACGGCCCGCACCCTGCTGGCCGACTTCCGCCAGGTAGAGCAGAATTTTCGTGGCCTGGACCGCGCGGTGCGCGAACGCATTACCACCTGGGAAGGCGGCCGTGGTGAGCTGCTGGAAAGCGTATTCGGGGAACGCGACGCTATCGCCGACTCCGACCAGGGCAAGAGCTTTCACGCCTTTTGGGATTTTGTTATGTCGCCGGCGCGGCAGGAAGATCTATCGCAGTTACTGAAGCGAACGCTGGCGCTCGAAGCTATCGCAGCGCTTCAACCCGACACCCGGCTGTTACGCATCCACTACGACTGGCTGGAGGCCGGTGAAGCGACGCAACGCACGGTCGCCCGCCTGTCTGAACAACTTCGCAAGTACCTTGACGATCAGGCCTGGCTGGAAAACAGACGCATTATGACCTTGATTCATGGCATTGAACGCCAGGCGGTGGAACTCAGGGAACAGGCGCCGGCGGGAAGCTTCACGGCGCTCGATGACACCTCGCCTGCGGTCGACCTGATCATGGACAGGCCGTTGTTTACTCCACCACTTAAACCCTGTATCAGCCAACAGGTGCTCGAAGAAGGCAGTGATGCGGTCGACGCCGATGCACTGTTCGAGCAAGTTTACGTGGACAAGACACGCCTCGCGGCGCATGTACGTCAAGCCCTGCAATCCCGCGATCAAATCGCGCTGACAGCCGTGCTGGAAACCCACCCCCTCGAACAGGGTCTGGCCGAGCTGGTCGCCTATCTGAGCCTGGCCGCCGCCGACGGCAAGGCGGTCATTGATGATGAACGCTCTGAAATGATTACCTGGACCGACGAGAACGGCGCTCAACGACGTGCCACCCTGCCCACTGTGATATTCTGTCGCTAATACGATGAACGCAATCGAAGCCGATACACAACAGCTCTCGCCACTGCTCATCGCTCTGTTCAAGGGCGTCCTGTACCAGGATCGGAGTCCTGAACTTTGGCAGGGCTTGATCAAGCTGCAAGCCCCGGTACGGGATTATATTGGCGTGCTGGGTCTGGAGCTGATGTTCGACGAAGCAGAAGGCTATGCCTATTTGCGTCAGCGCCTGCCGCTCGAGGGTGAAACCGAACGGCCGCGCCTGGTGACACGCCGACAACTGAGTTACCCGGTCAGCCTGCTGCTGGTACTGCTGCGCAAAAAGCTGGCCGAGCACGACGCCAGCGGTGCGGAACCGCGGCTGATCCTTAATCGCGAACAATTGCTTGACATGATACGGGTCTTTCTGCCCGATACCGCCAACGAGGCCAAACTCATGGACCGTATCGACGCCCATATCAACAAGGTGGTGGAACTCGGTTTTCTGCGCCGACTGCGCGGCCAGGATGCGCAGTTCGAAATACGCCGCATTCTCAAAGCGTTTGTCGACGCCCAGTGGCTGGCCGGTTTTGAGGACAAACTCAAGGAGTACGGCGAACACGTCGCCGGCGATCAGTAACGCCCATGCAAACCCAGCATCTTGACTTCGCTGAATCCAACGAACGCGCCGGCTTCCGCATGCGCCGCATAGAGTTGTACAACTGGGGCACCTTTCACAACAAGATCTGGCGTATGCTGCCGCAAGGTGATAACGCCCTGTTAACCGGCGATATCGGTTCCGGAAAGTCCACATTGGTCGACGCCATCACCACGTTGCTGGTACCCGCGCAGCGGATCACCTATAACAAAGCCGCCGGTGCGGAAGCCAGGGAACGCACACTGAAATCCTATGTGCTGGGCTATTATAAATCGGAACGTGGCGACAGCGGCCTGTCGGCGCGTGCCGTGGCGCTGCGTGATCACAACAGTTATTCCGTCCTGCTGGGGCATTTCTATAACGAGGGTTTCGATCAGCACGTAACGCTGGCGCAGGTTTTCTGGGTCAAGGAGACACAGGGACAACCGGCGCGCTTCTATGTGGTATCAGACCGTTCGCTCTCCATTGCCGAGCATTTCGCCGATTTCGGCACCGATATCAACGGGCTGAAGAAACGCCTGAGACAAACCAGTCACAGTGAGGTGTTCGACAGCTTCCCACCCTATGGTGCGGCCTTCCGGCGCCGTTTCGGCATCGACACCGAACAGGCGCTGGAGCTGTTCAATCAAACGGTATCGATGAAGTCAGTCGGCAACCTCACCGAATTTGTTCGCGAACACATGCTGGAAGCCTTTCCGGTGACGGTCCGCATCGAGGCGCTGGTCAGTCATTTCGACGACCTCAACCACGCCCACGAAGCGGTGCTGAAGGCCAAGGGCCAGATCAGGGCGCTTGAACCGCTGGTCGCTGATAGCGCACGGCACAGTGAATTGTCCGCACAGGTCGCCGAATTGCGCAGCTGTCGCGAAGCCCTGCATCCCTGGTTTGCTCAACTCAAAGGTGCATTGCTGGAGAAACGGCTGGAGAACCTGACGCAGCAGCTGATGCGGCTCGACCAACAGATCTGCATGCTGGACGAACAAAGACGCGCGCAGCTGGCGCGCCGGGATGAACTGAAACAGGCGATAGCCGAAAATGGCGGCGACCGCATTGAGCGCATCAAGGAAGACATGAGCGCAAAACAGCTGGAAAAAACCGACCGGAAAAAACGCGCTGAACGCTATAACGCTGTGGCGCAGACCCTGAATTTGCCGGCAGCATCAAATGCAGACACCTTTCTCATCAATCAGCGCGCACTGCAAAGCGAACGCCAGAAAACTGAGACCCGCCAGGCCGAGGCACAGAATGAACTCACCGAGACAGCGGTTGAGTTGCGCACACTCAAGGATAAGCACGATACCATCACCCTGGAACTCGATTCCCTGCGCAAGCGTCGCTCTAACATTCCCTCCGAGATGCTCGCCATCCGTGATCGGCTGCGCGAGACACTGGGTCTGGATGAACAGACGCTGCCTTTTGCCGGCGAACTGATCCAGGTACGCGAAGACGAACGCGACTGGGAAGGCACCGCCGAGCGTCTGCTGCACAGCTTCGGCCTTTCCCTGTTGGTGCCGGACGCGCACTATGCGCAAGTCGCCGAGTGGGTCGACCATACCCACCTCAGAGGACGCCTTGTCTACTACCGGGTGCGCGAAGCAAAGGCGGCGAACATCGCCGGTCTTCATGCTACTTCCCTGGTGCGTAAACTGGCCATCAAACCGGATTCAGCGTTCTATACCTGGCTGGATGCCGAACTTGCACGGCGTTTCGACTTTGCCTGTTGCGAGACATTGACCCAGTTCCGCCGCGAGAAGAAAGCGGTCACCCGCAGCGGGCAAATCAAAGCCGGCGGCGGGCGTCACGAGAAGGACGACCGACACCGTATCGGCGACCGTTCGCGTTATGTGCTGGGCTGGAGTAACGAGGCCAAAATCGACGCCCTGGAAAAACAGGCCGGCGCTCTCGCGACCCGTATGCAGGCGGTCGCCGACCAGGTCGCCGCACGGCAAACAGAACTGAACACGCTCAACCAGCGTTTGGCTGACCTTGAAAAACTCGCGGTGTTCAGTGAATTCCGCGAACTCGACTGGCAGCCGCTGGCGCTGGACATCGAACGGCTTGAGCGCGAAAAACGTCAGTTGGAGGCCGGATCGGACATCCTGCGCACCCTTGAAGCTCAATTGCAGGCACTGGAACAGAGCCTCGAAGCGGCTGAGGCAGAGCGGGATGGAGCCAGGCGCGAACACGCCAAGTGCGAAGAAAAGCGCGACCGTGCCGGCGAACAGCTGGACGCGGCCCGGACCTTGCTCGACGCCACGCCCGAGGAAGCAAAACGGCGCTACTTCCCGCAACTCGAAGCCATGCAGCATGATGCCCTGGGCGATCACACGCTCTCGGTCGAGTCTTGCGAAAACCGCCAGACTGGCATGCGAGAATGGCTGCAAGACAGAATTGATGCCGAAGAGAAAAAGATCAACCGCTTGACCGAAAAGGTCATCAAAGCCATGGAAGCCTATTGCCAGGCCTACCCCCTGGAAACCCGCGAAGTGGATGTCAGCGTGCAGGCGGCCGACGAATACCTGTCCATGCTGCAGGCGCTCAAGAACGACGACCTGCCGCGCTTCGAGGCCCGCTTCAAGGCGCTGCTCAACGAGAACACCATCCGCGAAGTGGCCAACTTCCAGGCGCAGCTCAACCGCGAGCGCCAGACCATCCGCGAACGGGTCGAGACTATCAACCGCTCGCTGCAAGATATCGATTACAACCCGGGACGCTATATCACCCTGCTGGCCGAGTCAGCCTTGGACGCCGATATCCGCGATTTCCAGCAGGATCTTCGCGCCTGCACCGAAGGTGCACTCACCGGTTCCGAAGACGAACAATACTCCGAATCAAAGTTCGTACAGGTCAAACACATCATCGAACGTTTCCGTGGACGAGAAGGCTTGAGCGATCTGGACCGCCGCTGGACCCGCAAAGTCACCGATGTACGCAACTGGTTCAGCTTTTCCGCCTCGGAACGTTGGCGCGAAGACGACAGCGAATACGAACATTATTCCGATTCCGGCGGAAAGTCGGGCGGTCAAAAGGAAAAACTCGCCTACACGGTACTGGCCGCGAGCCTCGCCTATCAGTTCGGCCTGGAATGGGGCGAAGTGCGCTCACGCTCCTTCCGTTTCGTGGTGATCGACGAGGCCTTCGGCCGCGGCTCCGACGAGTCGGCCCGCTATGGTCTGGAGCTGTTCAAGCGGCTCAACCTGCAATTGCTGATCGTCACACCGCTACAGAAGATCCACATCATCGAGCCCTACGTCGCCAGCGTCGGCTTTGTACACAATGAAGCAGGTGCCCATTCACTGCTGCGCAATCTCACCATCGAAGAGTATCGGGTGGAGCAGGCAAAGCACCGCGCTGCGCAATTTGGCCCAGGCCACCCTCTCTCGCCTGAAGGCGATTCACCTTGTGGCCCAGGCCACCCTCTCGACGGCAGTACGGTCTCACCTTGAACTGGACGCAACCCGATGATATCAAACATCAGCTCGAACGACGTTGGCAACGAGGACAGATCCTTGCCGCGCGGCTGAAGGACGAAGCACTTTTCCCGCTGCAATTAATACTGAAAAAACCCGATGCAAAGGCGCTGTCCGATCACTTCAACGCCGTGCGCTTGTGGATTCAGTCGCTCATCAAGGGTAGCAAGACACAACGAGGTTTTGGCTACGAGATCGAATGGCGGACCGTCAAACACCGGGTGCACGGCCGCAACCGGATACCGACAGCCGTGGTGATTCCCACACAAGACGACGCACTCCGTCTGATCGGCAAGACACGCGCGGTTCAGCGCTTCGACAGCTTGAGCGAAATGACCCTCGCCAGGTTCCCGGCTTTGGCGGAGCGACTGGCGCTAAAACCACTGACTCTCCTTGAACACGCAGACGAATGGAACAGTATCCTGGCGGTGGTGGATTACTTCAGCACCCATCCTCGTCCTGACCTGTATCTTCGCCAGCTCGATATTCCAGGTGTCGACAGCAAGTTCATCGAAGCCCGCCGGGGACTGATTGGCGAGCTGCTCGACTGCGTGCTGCCGGAACAAGCCATCGATACCAATGTCACCGGCGTCAAAGGCTTTAACCGCCGCTACGGACTCAAGGAAGCACCGCCGTTGATTCGTTTCCGCCTGCTCGACCCCGCCCTGTTTATCCATGGGCTCTCCGATCTGTCAATACCGCCTGAGCAATTCGCCTGCCTGAAACTGCCGGTGAAGCGGGTGTTTATCACCGAAAACAAGATCAATGGCCTGGCGTTTCCCGACGTGCGCGACGCACTGGTGATTTTCGGCTTGGGTTATGGGCTGGACAGACTGAAAGAGATCGCCTGGCTACACCATGTATCGCTGCATTACTGGGGCGACATCGATACCCATGGCTTTGCCATCCTCAACCGCCTGCGGGCCAGCTTCCCCGATTCCGCTTCCTTACTCATGGATAGAGAAACACTCATGGCCCACAGCAACTTGTGGGGCCAGGAACCATCGATCGACCGCTTCGCCGGGGAGCTGTCCCGCCTTAATGGGACAGAGCAATCGTTATTCACTGACCTCAAACGCAACCGCCTCGCCGATGGCGTGAGGCTTGAGCAGGAACGAATAGACTTTGCATGGTTGCAGAGGGAATTGGCCCAATGTGATTAAAGCCGGTCAACCCAAGCATCACAAAGTCAGTTTGAAGCGCTTTCACAAGTGCCAGAAAACCGGCAGGACACACACTGACTTAAAAACTCCCGCAAGCCATACACCTGTCCAAAAGGACAGCCAAAATTGTGACGTTTTGTCATGAAGCGTTTGAATTCAGCAGTTCCTGAAAAAGGGGCTACACTGATTATGAAGCAGTGGTGACCGCGATTGTGCGGGGACCATGACGCTAGCATGCTGTTGAGTACTCAATACTCGTTTCAAGATGGAAGGAGAAAAGAGTATGTCACCACCCGTCCATAAGGTACGCGCTTCCCGAGCAATATTTATCGGCTGTCATAGATACCTCACCGCTTTTATCGCTTTTTTTTATATTCACATGTCAGCCACAGCCGGTGAGCTTGAAGGACTTTCAGTTACTGTTGAAAGCGGTGACTACGGGATACGTATAGCAATGGTTATGGACGCACCTGCAGATTATGTTTACAGGGTAATAACCGATTACAAACATGCCTACCGCATCAATCCCTGTATTACGGAAAGCGAAATACTACCCTCTCCTGACGACGACACGGTGAGGGTGCACAATCACTCTGTGCACTGTATCTGGCTGTTCTGCTTCGATATCGACTGGATAGGAGATATCGTAGAACTGCAGGAGGGTTATCTGAAGGTAGACACTATTCCGGAGTACAGCAGCTTTGACTCGGGTATGGCGGTGTGGCATATACGACCACAGGGGGAACGTACATGGATCCTTCATCACTCACACTTTAAGCCGAATTTCTTCATTCCCCCAGTCATTGGTGAATACGCAATAAAGCAGCACATGCGGGATGAAACATTAGACACCTTTAGAAGAATTGAGTGCCATGCGAAGACCTTGCTGAATATAGACATGGAGAACGATACCGATCACCTGGGAGAACTCATAAGGGATGGAAAGGATTGCATTAGTGCAAAGGGGTAACAGGTTTAATCGCTCCTCAAGAGAATCATGAACCGATCCTCCGCTTTCACTTTTATTCTCTCTTTGCCGGCCTGCCTCTGCCTCGCCGACTGCGCACTCGAACCACCTATCAGTTATCAAAAAGATGTGCGCCCTATTTTTGAAGAAAAATGCATTGGCTGTCATACCCCGCCCTATGGTGAAGGCTACAGAAAGACAGGGCTGGATATGGAAAGTTATGAGACGCTCGTGCAAGGGTCGATATATGGCCCCGTGATCGTGCCCGGTAATACCACAAAGAGCACCCTGAATATGCTGGTAGAGGGCCGGGCGGGTGATCTACCGCGCGCACTGGAGATAAAGCACAAGCCAATGACTGATCACGAAATCGAGGTTCTGCGTTTGTGGGTCGAGCAGGGAGCGCACAATAATTAAAATAAAGCATGCAACATAACCCACGAACCATTATACTATGCCGCCCTGCTGATTCTGACCCGGGTTCTCAGCGGACAGGGCAATCAGGATACTCCGATTAGCCCTTTGCGTTCCACACATTCCATCTATTTCAGGCACTGCACATGAATACCGGCACGGTAACTGCGTTCAATCAATTGGCGCTGAATAAACCCCTTCTAAAAGCATTGGATGATGTGGGTTATGAAACCCCCTCCCCCATCCAGGCACAAACGATTCCGCTGTTACTGGAAGGCAAAGACGTACTGGGTCAGGCACAAACCGGCACCGGAAAAACTGCGGCTTTTGCCCTGCCGATATTATCGAACCTCGATTTAAAACAGAAAGACCCGCAGGTATTAGTACTGGCACCCACCCGTGAACTGGCTATCCAGGTAGCTGAAGCCTTCCAGAAATATGCCAAGCATATGAAAGGGTTTCATGTATTGCCGGTTTATGGCGGTCAGGATTATCGCGGACAGATCCGTGCCCTGGAGCGCGGTGTACATGTAGTAGTGGGTACACCCGGCCGCGTCATGGATCACATGCGTCGTGGCACCTTAAAACTGGACAAACTCAGCGCACTGGTGCTCGATGAAGCCGATGAAATGCTACGCATGGGTTTTATCGATGATGTGGAATGGATACTTGAACAAACGCCATCAGACAGACAAATCGCTCTGTTCTCGGCCACCATGCCACAACAGATTCGTCGCATTGCCACAAAACATTTAAATGATCCTGAACAAATTACCATCAAGGTTAAAACCACCACGGCAGATACCATTCGCCAGCGCTTCTGGCCGGTCAGTGGTGTGCATAAACTGGATGCCTTAACCCGTATCCTTGAAGCTGAACACTTTGATGCCATGCTTATTTTCGTGCGCACCAAAACCGCAACAGCCGAGTTATCTGAAAAACTGGAAGCACGTGGTTATGCCTCGGCACCACTCAACGGCGACATTCCACAAAACCAGCGCGAACGCACCATCACAAATTTAAAAAAAGGCAATCTGGACATCATTGTTGCCACGGATGTCGCCGCACGCGGTCTCGACGTTGAACGTATCAGTCACGTAGTGAACTACGATATTCCATATGACACGGAATCCTATGTACATCGTATTGGGCGTACCGGTCGTGCCGGTCGGCAGGGTGATGCAATCCTGTTTGTCGCACCGCGTGAAAGACGTTTGCTAAGCGCCATTGAGAAAGCCACCAGGCAGAAGATCGACATTATGGATCTGCCTTCAACTGAGCTAATCAATGACAAGCGTATCGCAAAATTCAAACAGCGCATTACCGATACCCTGGCGAACGAAGAATTAGGCTTGTTTTCTCAGCTTATTGAACAATACCAGCAGGAACATAACGTACCGGCAGTGGAAGTCGCCGCCGCTCTTGCCCAACTGTTACAGGGTGACACCCCCTTTCTGTTACAGAACAAACCACAACGGAAAGCAGATAGCGGCTGGAATAAAGATGAAAGAAAACCACATAAAAAATATGAGCGCCCCTCAAGAAAAGAGGCACCGCCTGAAGAAGGCATGAAGCGTTACCGCATAGAAGTAGGTCATAACCATAAGGTTAAGCCTGGCAACATCGTCGGCGCTATCGCCAATGAAGCAGGTATCGACAGTCAACACATTGGACGCATCAATATTCATGATGACTACAGCCTGATTGATTTACCCGAAGGTATGCCCAAAGCTATCTTCAATGACTTGAAAAAAGTCTGGGTATCCGGCCAACAATTAAAGATTTCGTATCTGGCAAAAGAGAGAAGTCCCGGCAAATCGGATAATCGCGCCAAAAATGAAACAAGAAGACGAAGCCAAGCCAAAACGAACAGCAAGAAGAAAGTGCGAAAAAAATGAACAATAATTGGTGCCGACGGCCGGAGTCGAACCGGCACAGCTTTCGCCACTACCCCCTC
>CBFDBP010000100.1:0-10839 GCA_965603065.1 uncultured Gammaproteobacteria bacterium | reverse complement strand
CCAGCCTTTGTCTGGCGCGAATGATCGCTGCCCGAACCTGGTCCGGAGCTGTGCCACCGTAGTGGTTACGCGCAGAAACCGAGCCTTCCAGCGTCAGCACATCGAACACATCGTCTTCGATGAGCGCTGACAGCGACTGCAGCTCCGACAGACTCATCTCCGACAAATCACGCTTGCTTTCGATGCCGATGCGCACGGCGTTACCGACAACTTCGTGTGCATCACGGAAGGCAAGCCCCTTGCGCACCAGGTAGTCTGCCAGATCGGTGGCAGTGGAATAACCACTGGCCGCCGCCCGGCGCATATTATCGGCCTTGACCTCGGTTGCCGGCACCATATCGGCAAATACACGCAGGCAACCCAGTACGGTATCAACGGTATCAAACAGCGGTTCCTTGTCTTCCTGGTTGTCTTTGTTATAGGCCAGTGGTTGAGCTTTCATCAGCGTCAACAGGCCAACCAGGTGACCGATAACGCGGCCGGATTTACCGCGCACCAGTTCCGGCACGTCGGGGTTTTTCTTCTGCGGCATGATACTGGAACCGGTGCAGAAGCGGTCCGGCAGATCGATAAAGTCAAACTGTGCCGATGCCCACAAAATCAGCTCCTCGGAAAAGCGCGACAGGTGGGTGAGTATCAACGAAGCACAGCTGCAAAATTCGATGACGAAGTCCCGGTCGCTGACGGCATCCAGAGAGTTTTCCGCAGGGCTGTCAAAACCCAGCAATTCTGCGGTGTAATGCCGGTCGATGGGGAAGCTGGTGCCAGCGAGCGCGGCAGCGCCCAAAGGCATGACATTGACGCGCTTGAGGCAATCCATCAAGCGTTGGTGGTCACGCTGCAGATTCTCGAACCAGGCCAGCATGTGGTGGCCAAAGGTCACCGGCATGGCAACCTGTAGATGGGTGAAACCGGGCAGCAGGGTATCGGTTTCGCGCTCTGCCAGATCCAGCAGCCCGTTCTGCAGACGCCGCAGTTCCGCACAGGCAGCATTGATCTGGTCGCGCAGATAGAGGCGCAGATCCGTGGCAACCTGGTCATTACGCGAGCGGCCGGTATGCAGTTTCTTACCTGCTTCACCGATCAGTGCCGTGAGTCGTGCCTCGATGTTCATGTGCACGTCTTCCAGACTGACCGACCACTGAAAATTCCCCTGCTCGATGTCTTGTTCGATCTGCTCCAGGCCTGTGAGGATGCTGTCGAGTTCGGTCGCGCTCAATACGCCCACCTTCTCAAGCATGCGTGCATGGGCGCGGGAACCCTGGATATCGTAATGGTACAGGCGCCGGTCGAAATTGACCGAGGCGGTAAAGGTTTCTACGAAGGCGTCCGTCGATTCGCTAAAGCGTCCGCCCCAGGGTTTCTGGCTGGCTGGGTTATCTGTCATAACGGCTGTCGATCAGGTTTAACAACGCCAAAGTATACCTGAAGTTCCTGTAAAGCTTGGCCGTTATTCTGGTAATAAGCCGCATCAGGCAAGTAATGAGGGAAGCCATAGCCGACATGCACCGTGGAAGTTCGACAGGTAGTGCCCGCAACCGCCAGGAAACCCTGTTCCTGCCCGGTTTCTGTGATATCCGCACGGTGTTTGCCGTGGTGGTGATCGCGGAGCTGTTGGCGTTTGTCCTGGTCCTGGCTAACGGCCGCAATGACCCCTGGAGCCAACTGGGGCTGGCTTCGTTGTTCCTGCAGTGGATTGCCCTGAGCAGTGCCGCGGTGCTGTGTCTGGCACGCCCGATGCTGGCTCGGATCGGCAATACCGCCGCTGCGCTGACCAGTTATCTTTTTTTGCTGCTGACCACGGCGGTGGTCAGCGAACTGGCATTTCAACTGGGTGGGCTGGATGAACTATTTCGTGGTACAGACCATGCCGGTTTTCTGTTTCGAAATCTGGGGATCAGTGCCATCCT
Source organism: uncultured Gammaproteobacteria bacterium (assembly GCA_965603065.1). GTDB lineage: Bacteria > Pseudomonadota > Gammaproteobacteria > DSM-19610 > DSM-19610 > Thiogranum. The sequence goes on along the minus strand of CBFDBP010000100.1, from coordinate 8,929 downwards.
CAGTGCGCTGGTGCTTCGTTACCTGTACGTGCGGCACCAGTGGCGTCAGCAGATTCATGCCGAAGCTCAGGCGCGGGTGCAGGCGCTGCAGGCACGGATTCGCCCCCATTTTCTGTTTAACAGCATGAACAGTATTGCGGCATTGACACGCAGTGATCCGCCGGGAGCCGAGCAGGCAGTGCAGGATTTGTCAGACCTGTTCCGTGTATCCCTGCACGAAGCTTCCGAACGGGTAACGCTGGAACAGGAGCTCGAGCTTGCCAGGGGCTATCTGCGCATGGAGGCCTTGCGCCTGGGTGATCGTTTGCGGGTCGATTGGGATATTGAGCGCTTGCCCCGCCAACGCCTGGTGCCCTCGCTGATTCTGCAACCCTTGCTGGAAAACGCCGTTTATCATGGTGTTGAGCCCTTACCTCAGGGGGGGCGGATCAGCGTCAGCAGCCTGGCCGAGGGACGACGTGTTTCTGTCTCCATTCGTAATCCGCGGGTACCCGACAGTAACGGAAGGCGTCGCCAGGGTAACCATATCGCACTGGAAAATATTCGTTTGCGTCTGCAGCTGGCTTTTGGTGCCCAGGCCGGGGTTGCCTTGAGGGAAGTAGGCGAAGAATTTGAGACCACACTTTATTTTCCGCGGGAGAAAATGCAATGAAATGCCTGGTCGTTGATGATGAATCGCTGGCAAGGCAACGGCTGACGCGCTTGCTGGAAGGCATGGGTGAATGGACGGTCTGTGGTGAAGCCGCCAACGGAGAGCAGGCGTTGCAACAAGTCCAGCAGCTGCGGCCGGATCTGGTATTGATGGACATTCGCATGCCCGGTATGGACGGAATCGAGGCTGCCCGGCACATCGTGCAGCTCGAAAATCCGCCGGCACTGGTGTTTGCCACCGCCTACGGTGACCATGCGTTGGAAGCCTTTGAAACGCAGGCGGTTGATTACCTGCTCAAACCCATCCATCCACAGCGACTGCAGCAGGCACTGGACAAGGCCATGCGTCTGAGCAGTGTACAGCTGGAAAAATTGCAGAAGTCGCAAGCCGACAGCCGGCGAATGCACCTGTGCGCCCGCAAGCGGGGCAATCTTGAACTGATTCCCATCGACGAGGTGGTCTATCTGCAGGCCGACAATAAGTATGTCACCGTTTGTTCAGCGACCCAACAGATCCTGATCGAAGAATCGTTGAAATCGCTGGAGCGGGAATTTTCAAGTTATTTCATTCGCATACATCGAAATGCGCTGGTTGCCGTGGCGGCGATTCGGGGACTGGAGAAAAGTGTCGAAGGTCACTGCTGTGTACTGCTGGAGGGTGTCGATGAGCGGCTGGAAGTCAGCCGCCGCCTGTTGCCGGAGGTGCGAAAGCGTATCACGACCGGTGTTATCTGATGTTCACTCGCAGCGCCCCAGATCGCGCAGCTTCTTGCTGGAGGCATCCATTGCCTGATCCAGATAACCGCCATAAAACTCCAGCGTCATGACACCTACCATACGTTCGGTCAGTTCCCTGCCCCGGCTGTCCAGGAACAGCAGTGTCGGAGTCACGAAAACCTTATAGCGGCTGGCCAGATCGGCGGCACTGACCGGTTTGTCGTTGAAGTCGCGCAGTTTGCCGGATCGATCGATCACCAGCTTGCGCATCAGGACGCGCTGGTCATAGTCACGATTGAGCAATGTCGGGTTGAGGACTTCCTCTTCCAGCAGTGTGCAGTATTCACAGTGTTCACTGGCGAACTCCAGTAACAGGGGGATGCAAGCCTCTTCGGCCTGGCGGCTTTCCCTATTCAGATTGATCGCCGGCAGCACGCCGTCCGCGTCCAGACTGAACCAGGCCATGTTCAGCACAACCGTTGTCACGATGACCGCAATCCACTTGCGCCTGTTGTGCTTCACTCGCTATGCTCCCCGAACCAGTATTCCGGACCTTACAAACTCTGATGGCTGATTCCAAATTACGTATTGCCACCCGCAAGAGCCCGCTGGCGCTGTGGCAGGCCAACCACGTACGCGATGCGCTGATGGCGCGTAATTCCGGGCTGGATGTTGAACTATTCACCATGACCACCCAGGGTGACAAGATTCTTGATACCCCACTGGCAAAAGTCGGCGGAAAAGGCCTGTTCGTCAAAGAGCTCGAACTGGGTATATTGGAAGGAGAGGCGGATCTGGCGGTTCATTCCATGAAAGACGTGCCGGTGGAATTTCCCGATGGGCTTGGTCTGGCAGCCATCCTGGAGCGGGAAGATCCACGTGATGCATTGATTTCAAACGCATTTACAAGCATCGACACATTGCCGCAAGGAGCCAGGGTTGGGACGTCCAGCTTGCGCCGCCAGTGCCAGTTGCGCGCCCGCCGTCCGGACCTTGAGGTTCTGGACTTGCGTGGCAACGTCAACACCAGGCTCGCCAAGCTCGATATTGGTGACTACGACGCCATTTTACTGGCGGCTGCCGGCGTGAAGCGTATGGGCTGGGAAGACCGTATCACCGAGTTGTTGCCGCCTGAGCAGTTTCTGCCGGCTATCGGTCAGGGGGCTATCGGTATCGAGATACGGGTCGCCGATGAGAAGGTGAGCCGTATTGTCGAGGTGCTGAACGATGAACAGACGGCAACGCGTATCCGGGCGGAACGTGCGCTCAACGAACGATTGCAAGGCGGTTGCCAGGTGCCGATCGCGGGATATTCTGAAATCAGTCATGGTGTCATGGTGTTACGTGCCCTGGTTGGGCGCCCGGATGGCACAGAGCTGGTACAGGGCGTTATCAGCGGCAAGCCGGAGGATGCAGAGGAGCTGGGCCAGGTGCTGGCCGACGATTTGCTGTCGCGCGGCGCGAAACAGATTCTTGACGAAGTCTACGCCGGGTCGCCTTGATGCCCCACGCCGCCGCTCCTCTGCAGGGGGTTGGGGTACTGGTCACACGTCCGGCACACCAGGCCGATTCACTGTGTGAGCTCATCCGGCAACAAGGTGGTACTGCGATACGCTTTCCTGTGCTCGAGATCCAGCCTCCGGCCGATCCGCAAAATCTGGTGCAAATTATTGCCCGCCTTGAGGAATTCGACTGGGCTGTGTTCATCAGTGCTAACGCGGTAAAGAGGACGCTGGAACACATTGCGGGAAAACACGACTGGCCGAAGTCGGTTCGAATCGCCGTCATCGGTAAGCGTTCTGCTGAAGAGTTGAAGCGCTTCGGACTGACTGCGGATCTTTTTCCGCAACATAAATTCAATAGCGAAGCGCTGCTGGCATTACCGGACATGCAGGAGGTCGGCGGTCAGCGTATGGTGATTTTCCGTGGCAACGGGGGTCGTGAAATGCTCGCTGATACGCTGCGCAAACGGGGTGCCAGGGTGGAATACGCCGAAGCCTACCGGCGTGTGTGCCCAAAATCTGACAGCGCTGAGTTGTTACAGCGCTGGCGGCAGGGTTTTGTCAACATCGTGTTGGTCAACAGCGCCGAGAGCTTGAGAAATCTTGTGCGGATGCTCGGTAAGGCTGGAGAATCCCTGTTAACCGGGACGCCACTGCTGGTCGTCAGCGAACGAATGCTTGCCCTGGCCGAGGAGCTGGGTTTCCAGTATGCGCCGGTAGTGGCGGATAATGCGACGGACAAAGCAGTGGTGGACGCGCTGCTGGCCTGGAAGCAGGCGCAACCCCATCATTAGTGCTGCTGTCACTTGAGGTACAATGCAGCTCCACGGCCACTAAAAAATCATCCGGCATTTTATTATGAGCGAATCAACGTCCATTGCTGTACCCACTACTCCTGCCGCCCAGCCTGCTGAACCTGAACCCACGCCGGAACAGTCACCACCACAGTCAACAGCATCCTCCGGAACTGCGTCAATGGTGCTGGCGCTGCTCGCCATGGGTTTATCCTTTGGTCTGACTGTCGCCGCCTATTTCACCTGGACTGTGGTGCAGCAGCTGACGGGTACACAATCGAGGCTGGAAGCGCAGGTCGAGGATCGCATTCAACCGTTGCGTTCATCGCTTAGCGATGTCAATCAGACCATGCAGACATCGCTTAGTACTGTCAATCAGGCGCTGCAAAGCGAACGCCGGCAAGTTGACCAGCAGTTGAAAAAACTGGGTGAAGATCAGCGCAATGCCGATCGCCGGGTGAGTGCGCTGGCCGAACTCATGGGGCGCAGCGAACAGGGTTGGAGCCTGGCCGAGGTGGAGTATCTGTTGCGCATAGCCAACCAGCGTTTGCAATTACAGCGTGATGTTAATACCGCAGAGCAAGCGCTCATAGCGGCCGATCAGCGTCTGCATGATCTGGCCGATCCACATTTCCTGAGCGTGCGCGAACAGCTCGCAAAGGATCTTGATGCCGTACAGGCGGTGCCGGGCGTGGATGTTGAGGGGATCTCGCTAAGCTTGAGTACGGCGCTGGCGGGTATCGATCAGCTGTCCGTCGCCGGCAGCCGTTACCAGCCCGCTTCGGGCACCGAAACCGAAAGTCCAGAACCCCGGGCGACGATTCGCGACTGGCGCGAATTGCCCAGGCTGTTGTGGTCAACGCTGTCCGGCCTGTTCCGCATACGTGAACACGATAAGCCGGTGACCCCGATGCTGGCCCCGGAGCGGGAGTACTTCCTGCGCGAAAATTTACGCCTGCAATTGTCTGCCGCACGCCTGGCCTTGTTGCGTGATGACAGCGTGCAGTATCAGGCGATACTGACTACTGCACAGGACTGGCTTAACGCCTACTTTGCCGGCGATGATGCCAAAGTGAACGACTTTGTGTCAGAACTTGAACAGCTGAAAGCTGTTAATACCGCGCCGCAGTTGCCGGACATTACCGGGTCTTTGCGGGTCTTGCGCCAGCAGATGAAGCTCAGCGAGCAGTCGGCCGAAATACCGCTTGTACCGGATCAGACGGCGGCCGGTGCCAGCGAGCCGGAATTGAAGGGGACGCCGGAGGAAAGCGACGAGGGCACGGCACCATGAAATGGCTGGCGCTTGCGCTGCTGGCGCTCATTGCATCGGTCGCCGTGGCACTGGTGGCCTTGCCGGACCCCGGCTATGTGTTGATCGGTTTTGGCATGTACAGTGTTGAGACTTCATTGCTGGTATTGCTGGTGGTTTTGGCGGTGGCCTATATTGCGCTACGGATACTCGCCGGCTTCTGGCACGTGCCGGCCAGGGTGAGCGACTGGGAACACCATCGTCATGATCGACGCCTGCACAGCCTTTTTGATGAAGCGATTATCGAACTGGCGGAAGGACGTGTCGAACGTGCTGAACGCCGCCTGGCACGCTTGCTGAAATCAACACAGGCGCCGGTGCAGGCTTATCTGGCGGCTGCTCGTGCCGCCAGTCAGCTGGGCTTCGATGATCGTCGTGACCAGTATCTGAAACTTGCGCAGCAACGTCACCCCTCGGCCCGGATAGCCGTTGCCCTTACACAGGCTGAGTTGCAGCTTTCAAAGTCGCAACTGGATCAGGCGCAGACTACGCTGACACGTTTACAGACACTGGCCCCCCGCAGTGAACAGACCTTACAGCTCTTGATGAAGCTCTATCTGCAACAACAGGACTGGCAGCGTTTGCGCGATCTGTTGCCGGCGCTGCGGCGCGGTAAGCTGTTGAGCGGGAATCAGTGGCAGCAGCTGGCGGTAAAGGTTTATCGTGAGCAGGTAGTGGCGCTTTCATCGGTCAACGATGTTGACAGCCTGAAAACAGGCTGGAAACAGTTGCCGCAACCGGTACAGCAGGATGAAGGTTTGGTGACGATTTATATCGAGCAACTGATTCGTCTGGGTGCCGACAAGCAGGCTGAACAGCTGCTTGCTACGCAGATCAAGCGCGGCTGGAATCAGCGTCTGGTCTATCTGTTTGGTGATTTGCAGGCTGCGGATACCACCAACCAGCAGGACCGCGCCGAGCGCTGGCTGGAGCAACATCCGCAGGATCCGGTGCTGTTATTAACACTGGGTAAAATCAGTTTGCGTTGTCAACTGTGGGGAAAAGCGCGCAGTTATCTGGAGGCCAGTATCAAGCAGCAGGCGACACCGGAAGCTTACCGTTTGCTGGGCTCGTTGCTGGAGCGGATGGATGAAGTGGATGAGGCATCGGAGTGCTATCGGAAAGGCATCGAGCTGATCGGCCAGGGTATGCCGGAAGCTGCACTGCCTGCGCCGGCCGATAAACTGACTCAGACAGCAACCCCGCTCAGCCATTCTGCTTGATCTTGTCCAGCACATCGCTGGCGAATTCAAAGGCATCGGAATACATGTGATCAGCTTGAGCCCCTTGCCTGTCAAAAGCACGTGTTGCGGCTTCGATCATCGGCGGTGGACCACTCATATAGATATTAAAATCGCTGAGATCAGGATACCGGGCCATCAGTATTTCGTGAACCAGCCCGGTCGCATGTTGCCACTGATCTTGCGCTTGCGGCTCCGAAAGCACCGGGGTGTATTCGAAATCGGGGTGCTGTTCCTGCCATTGCCTGGGTAAGTCATCCATGTACAGGTCGCGTTTGGAGCGAACACCCCAGAACAGGTGGATAGGCCGGTCGAAACCGATATAAAAGGCGTGCTCCAGCATGCCTTTTAGCGGTGCGAACCCGGTGCCGCCTGCCATCATCAATATTGGCCGTGGCGATTGTTCGCGCAGGTAGAAAGATCCCAGGGGCCCTTCGATCCGTAACAACGCCCTGTCTTTCATTTCATCGAATACGTGTCCGGTGAATGATCCACCCGGCACATGCCGGACATGCAGTTCCAGGTGTTCATCCTGATGCGGTGCATTGGCAATGGAAAAGGCGCGGCGGCGGCCATCCTTGAGAATGAACTCGATGTACTGGCCGGCAAAAAATTGCAGGCGTTCGGTGTCGGGTAACTTGAGGTGTATCTGCATAACGTCGTGGGACAGGTGCTTGATGTGTTCAGCCCGGCACGGCAGGATTTTTACAGTGGTGCTCTGGCCGGCCTCGATTTCACGGGTGCTGATCACCAGGTCGCTTTGCGGATGAGCCTGGCAGATAATAATCTGATCGCTTGCGTCCTGATCAGCAAGCGCATCGGGTTCGCCGTGTGGGTACTGCACACGACCCGCAAGCAGTGTCGCAACGCAGGAACCGCAAGCACCATTGCGGCAGCCATAGGGCAAGCTGATACCCTGGTGCAACGCCGCGTCGAGGATGGTTTCACCGGATTCAACGGTAAAGTGATGCTGACTGTTCTCGATCCTGACCTGGAATGTCATGCAGTTTTCCAATAAATCAATAGTATAAGGATTTTCATTCTCGTTTATTTTCGATGCAGGGTAAACGTATGAATGCTGTGCTAATGCTGTGCTGCCTCCGCCGCTTGCCCGGTTAGCGGGAACTGGAAGGCATGGAAATGGACAGCATGGAAGTGCTCCGTTGCCGGGCGCACTAGTCCAGCCGGATTCCCAGTTGATCCCATATCTCATCGACACGGGCTTTAACCTCCGCTTTCATGGTAATGGGGCGTCCCCATTCGCGCTCCGTCTCGCCCTTCCATTTGTTGGTGGCATCCATGCCGATTTTGCTGCCCAGGCCTGATTGCGGCGAGGCAAAATCGAGATAATCAATCGGCGTTTTTTCCACCAGTGTAATATCGCGGGCGGGGTCCATACGTGTCGTCATGGCCCATACAACATCTTTCCAGTCGCGCACATTGACGTCGTCATCGGTGACGATGATGAACTTGGTGTACATGAACTGGCGCAGAAAACTCCACACACCGAACATGACGCGTTTGGCGTGACCAGGGTACTGTTTGTTCATGCTTATGCAGGCCATACGATAGGAGCAGCCTTCCGGTGGCAGGTAGAAATCGGTGATTTCCGGAAACTGTTTTTGCAGTATCGGGACAAAGACTTCGTTTAACGCTACCCCCAGAATAGCCGGTTCATCCGGTGGGCGGCCGGTGTAGGTGCTGTGATATATCGGATTATCGCGGTGGGTGATACAGTCAATGGTAAAAACCGGGAAGCGTTCCTGTTCATTGTAGTAACCCGTGTGGTCACCAAACGGTCCTTCCAGCGCTTCTTCCCCTGGGTGTATATGGCCCTCCAGCACAATTTCTGCGCTGGCCGGAACCTGCAGGTCAATGGTCCGGCATTGCACCAGTTCGGTTTTTGAACCCCTCAACAGCCCGGCGAACGCATACTCGGACAGGGTGTCGGGCACCGGCGTGACGGCGGCCAGAATGGTCGCCGGATCGGCGCCCAGAGCCACGGCCACGGGAAACGGTTCGCCCGGGTTTTCCATCTGCCAGTCCTGGTAGTCGAGTGCCCCACCCCTGTGGGCCAGCCAACGCATGATGACCTTGTTGCGCGACAGTATCTGCTGCCGGTAAATGCCCAGGTTCTGCCGCTCCTTGCGCGGACCCCGGGTAACCACCAGTGCCCATGTGATCAGCGGCGCGGCATCATCGGGCCAGCAGGTCTGGATGGGCAGCCTGCCCAGGTCGACGTCGTCAGCTTCCAGAACCTGTTGCTGGCACGGTGCTCGTTTCAGGATCTTCGGCGCCATGTCCAGCACCTTTTTGAAGACCGGCAGTTTCTGCCAGGCGTCCTTCATGCCTTTCGGGGCGTCCGGTTCCTTGAGAAAGGCGAGCAGCTTGCCCACTTCCCTGAGTGAGGCCACAGAATCAGCACCCATGCCCGCGGCGACCCTTTCCGGCGTACCAAACAGGTTGGCCAGTACCGGTATGTCAAAGCCCTTGGCATTTTCAAAAAGCAGAGCGGGTCCGCCGGCGCGCAGCGTGCGGTCACAGATTTCGGTCATTTCCAGATAGGGGTCGACCGGGTGCCGGATACGCAGCAGTTCGCCGTTGCGCTCGAGTTGTTCGATGAAGTCACGCAGATCCTGATAGTGCATAGTTTGCGGTACCGAAGTGGATTGGATTCTCGATTGTACTGGTTATTCCCGGCAGATTGCGGTGCAT
>CBFDBP010000099.1:0-10863 GCA_965603065.1 uncultured Gammaproteobacteria bacterium | reverse complement strand
ACCTTTTTTATCTCGACACATCACTGTGTCCGCTTGGGTCAACTGACACTGCATGGAATGTTCGGTGAGCTGCCAGCCGTCTTTGGATGAAGCGGCTTCTTCTTTCGCACCGTCTGAAGCGTCTGCATCCACCAGTTTTACCAAAGTGCGATATGAAAGACTGAAACTTCCATCTGAAAAACCGTTAAGCGTCGTTTCCACCTTATACAGGGCCGGCCCATACTTGGTATTTATGTTCTGCGCCACACTCCAGCAACCGATACGTTTTTCCCCCTGACTGTTACAGAAGGTGATTTCAGAAGGAAGCAGTGACGCGGGTTTTCCCTGGCTGGTCCACTGCCCTTCAAGCAAGGCAGACCTGATCTTGTTCCGGCTCAAGGCCCCCTTTTTTGTTCCACGCCCAGGCGTTGCGGCGGTAGTCGCGGTGGCGACAGTGATCTTGGGTTGTGAAGCCTTGGGCACTGAAACTTTGGGTACTGAAGCTCTGGGCGCCGAAGCATCGGCTGTTGATACCTTGGGCTTGGAAACCGGAATTTTTGAAGTTCGATCTATAACAATCGGGACTGATGGCTTGTTCGTCGAGGGTGAAACCTTTACAGTTTCAGATCCAAACTGGGGCCTACGCTGGGAAAAACGCTCGCCGGCTACCTGCCGTAATTTCCCGTATTCCGCCTCGATAGCAACGGCGTCGGGTTTGTGAACATTTTTCGATTCAGCGTCGTCTTCTTTTGTGACGGTATTCACCGCTGTCGATGGTGGAGCTGAAACCGTTTCCACCCCGTCATCCGGCTTGCCGGTATCCGTCGTCTCAGGGTGAATCGCGCCGTCTTTTTCAGCATCCATTGTGACTGATGTGGTAACTGTGGAGGTCGCAGTATCCGTCGGTCTTTCCACCTCGGCGGCAGAAGTCAACGGGGGTGAGGGTGAGGCAATTGGCGTCGTGTCTATAGCGCGAACCTGATCTTGTTCCGATTCATCGGGCACAACTTCGTCTGCGGCGGGTTCAGGATGCCCGGGCTGCCCGTTTTGTGATTGCGCGGTGACGGCTTCCTCGCTGCCCGGAAACACCTTGACCGCTTTATGCACACCGGTCTTCAATAGCGTTTTAAATGTATCACGAGACTCCCCAACACCTGCGATTTTGAGCAATCCCTCCAGGTTGGTGTCGGTAACCACCATCACTGCAAGCAGTGATCCTGCAAGCAGGAAAAAACCCGCTGCTGTCAACCTCAGGAATTTTGCTTTGCGCTGCTGCGCGTCCGGCTCAGCAGCTGTGACTCTTCTGGCCGCCGGCTGGTTTACCCTTCCGATAGGCTCCCTGTTGAAACCAGGCGCTACTCGTCCCGACCCGTCCTTTGCTCGCCCGGGGGGTAAGGAGTCACGTTTCCGCTTTCGCTTTCCCCTGCCACTCCTGGTCGTCTCCACCTGTCCTGACAGTGATGGAGACTGCGCATTTTTCGTCCTCCTTTGCGGGCCCTGCTGGAGTGGTGATGATCGTTGACCGGAAGGCTTGGGAGCGGCTTCAGCAATCCGTTCCCCTCGCGGCAGACTGCGCACCGGTGTACCGGGGCCACCAGCTTGCTGTTCGACATCCGTCTGCTGCCTATCCTCTCCGGGCTGCTCGGCGGGCAGTAAGAATTCCTCATGCAATTCCGCTATCACTGCTCGGGCGTCTTCGCCAAGCAGTTCGTGTTTCTGTTGCATGCCGCCATAGAGGAACAAGCGATTACAGATCATGTTGATTCGGCGTGGTATACCACCGCTGTATTTATAAACCAGGCGCAGTGCGTCCTCGCTGATGGCCGGATCACCCCGCCAGGCCACCAGGCACAATCTGTGTTCGACATAGTCCACTGTCTCATCAAGATCCAGAGGCTCAAGCACCGAGGCTGCGACGATACGCTGCTGCAGTTGTTCCATGCCAGGTGCACGGATGAGATCGAGCAATTTTTCCTGTCCCACCAGAAATATCTGCAACAATAATTGGTCTTTACGCTGCATGTTGGCCAGCAGGCGCAATTCTTCCAACGCACTGGGGGAAAGACTTTGCGCTTCATCAACGATCAAAATTGTGCGGTGACCGCGGTAGCTCTGCTGGTTGAGAAACTGTTCCAGCTCCAGCAACAGGTTTGCCTTACTCCGGTCTTCAGGATGTAAATCAAATGAGTGGGCTACCATATGCAGCAGATCACGTGACTCCAGCTGCGTACTGGTCAGCGTTGCCACCTGCATGTCGGTCTGTTCAAAACCGGCCAGAATATCGCTGATCAGGGTTGTCTTGCCGGTTCCCGGCGCCCCGGTTATTGCGATAAAACCCTCACCCTGAAGGAGCGCATAATCCAGGTAGGCCTTGGCATTGGCATAACTGCTGTGACCGAGAGAAAAGCGGTGATCAGGGCTCAGCCGGAACGGCTCGCCGGTCAGCTTGTAATAGGTTCTGTATACATCAAGCATTCGCTTTGTAATTCCCGGTCAACGCCCGAGATTGCCTACCCTCCGGTAGTTAAGAGCATGGTGCACGCCCTGCGGGGGCACAACCGTAAATTTTAATTGTAACACTCGACGCTAACATATTATCGTAACGTGAAGGATAATCTTTAAAAACCCCCGTAGAAACATAATCCTGCGAACACATTTGCAACGGCTGCATACACTCGGGCGGGAAAAATGTTAGAATTCAGCCACTCTATGCCGGATTCTTTACTGACATCACCGGAAAAAGCTGGAATAAGGGACAATCGCGGGGTCCAGAAGGACGGAAACAGATGAAAAAACCCATTGCTCAATTTGTAATCTGGTCTGTATTCCTGACCCCCCCTCTCTATGCACAGGAAGCCATAGAAATCGAAATTGACAGTGCGCCTGTCGAGGTTGAAATCCACAAATCCGTTCCGGCCGAGAAGCCGGAAGAACCCAAGCAGCAGACGGCGGACACTCAGGACACTGACCAAGAAGACCCCACTGAACCGACGGAAAAATCCGCCAAGAAGCGCAAGTATGGGGTAGCGATCGCTGTGGGCGCGGTTGTCGCCGGTGCCCTTGCTGCCCTTGCTGGCGGCGGTGGCGGCGGAGGCTCCGCTACTGACCACGTCCCTTAAAAAACTGATACATCAATCTTGTCGGAGGGCCCTGCGACGATCAACTCTGCCTTGTCGCCGCATTAACCTGTTGCAGGAGCGGTCGCCTGACGGCGATATTAAGCCAGTCACAATCCAATCGCGGTCAGGGGACCGCTCCTACGGGGGTAGAGGTAGCCTCGCGCTGAGTTTGCAGAAAATTCAGGAACAGGGCCAGAATGACGCTCCCCAGGAGGCCCAGCATGGCACCAAGTAGCAGCATCAGAGCTATGTTTGGTTTGAATGCTTCTTCGGCGGCCACTGCCGGGTCAATCACCCTGAAGGCGAATTCCCGGTTGATTTTGGCCAGAATAATCTCCTTCATTTCCGATTCGATCAAGCGATGCAGAACCTGCTGAAGCTCCACCACGCTGGTCTGCTTGAGCTGCTCCTGCACATAACTGATAGCGCTCTCGGACTCCCTCACGGCCTTTTTCCGCAGCAGTGCATTCACCCTGCGTACCAGCTCGTTTGCCCATCGCGCCGCTTCATCAGGATCTTCCCATTCAATCGATAAAACCACCAGACCGGTTTTTCTGTCTTCGCGTATTCTGCGCACTTCTTCATCAAATACTTCGTAGGCATCGCCCAGCGTCGGGATATCTTCAGGATCTGCGTCATCCCAGCGCTGATTCTCTTCGTCCCACTCTTTCTGGAACAGTACCGGTAACAGCTTTTCATCCTTAATGAATTGTTCAGTAAACATCCGCGACTTGAGCGTCGCGATCGCCTCATTTTTTCTGCCTCCGCGTTCCATGTTAATGCCGGCCAGTGCGGCAATACCACCGAACTCGTCCAACTGTGCAGCGAAGCGGCTGTTGTTATCCCTTTCAGTCACAGGGGCAATCAGGACCTCGGCCCGGTATACCGGCGTCATCAGCAGTGCAAACAGGGTCGAGGCCAGCACGCAAAGAACGGTAACGGCGAGAATCATCCATTTGTATCGAGTCAGAATGCGCCAGATGTCGAAGAGGCTAAATTCCTCCTCCACAACGGGGTAGGCATATTCAGCGAACACGGGCCCTGTCCCTGGCGGCAGTTGGTCGGGATGGGACCGCCCGCCGCCACTGTTGACACGTTTTTCAGTCGGCTTCATCAAAAAACGCCAACTGCATTGGCAGCTGCCGCGGCCAATCCGAGCTGAAAGACGATCTGGCTGATACTGGTCCATAAGGCGATCGGTCTGACACGGTCCACATCCAGGGGCACGATGATGGTGTCACCGGGCTTGATATCGCCCGCTCGGCCTGCTCCGATCCAGGGCGTCTCAGTCAGCACGCTGCCATCCGCGCGAACCACGTAGATGTTTTTGTCATCCGCCTTGCGGGTCGTTCCGCCGCTCATTTTGACATATTGCCGGCGATCCAGGCCCCGCTTGTACAGATGTGAAGTCGGGTTAAAAACCTCGCCAGCCACCATAACCTCCTGGGTAGTCGGCGGAATATAAAGCCTGTCTCCATCCATCAGGGTCACGTCATACTGGCTGCGCCGGCCACCCCTGGTATCGGTGATCAGCCTCGGCAGATCGATGACCAGACGCCCGGTCGGTTCCACACCCCGCAGTTGCTCGCCGAGTTCCCGCACAACGCTCAGTGACTGTGCTTTCCCACCCTCTTCCTGCGCCAGTTTGAGAGACAAGGCTGCCAGGTCCGCTTCCAGGCGCTGACTCAGCTCCGCCAGCTGCTGTTTTTCCCGCTCCCTCAGATCCTCGCGCAGAAAAACCGCGCCCTCCGTGAATGCCATGTCGGTGACGCCACCGGCCCGTTCGATCAGCTTGCTGAGCTGTTCACCACGCGAAATCGGGTAGATACCGGGAAAGCGCACCTCCCCCTTGACCACTACGGTCGCCGCGGCCACCCATTCGGGCAGGCGTTTGATGTGCAAAACGTCATGGGGACGCAAGGCGAGATCGGCAACTGTCGCCCCGTTGAGGATCTGTGCGAGATCCACAGAGACATGATCCACTTCGCGATAGCTGCCATCGATCACCTCATAACGGGTCAGTTCCGCACCCAGCGCATAGGCCGCTTCCGCCAGGCCGCCGCCGGCCCTGATCAGATCGCTGATGTTCATGCGCTCCTCCAGTGGATAATCACCCGACTGCCGCACCAGACCGCCGACGGTGACCACCTGCGTAGGTTGCTGAAAGGTCGCCTGCGCTTCCAGATCCTCGATCAGCGGTTCGACGATTTCAGTGCGGTCCTCGCTGAAGCCGAACAGGATGAGTTCGTCACGTGATTGCAGCTCAACGTTGTATTTCGAAGCGGGATCCTTGAGCGCCTTGCCGGGCTGCACGGAAAATATTTTGAGCCGGTGATCGGGCCTCAGTTCGCGCCTGACCAGGGCATAATCCAGGTCCGGTCTCGGCAACAGGTCGTTCTCGATGGAAGGAATGAGGTCGGTGACACGCATACCCGGACGCCACTGGTAGCCGCCCGGTCGCTGCACATGTCCCGAGAGCAGGACGATATCTTCCATTTTCTCGAGGATGGAGTAGACGCGCAGCATATCGCCGGCCTGAAGTGGGGCGCGCAGGCCCGCCTTCTGACCGATATCCAGATCAATCAGCGTGCGCTCACCACGTTTACTGATACGTTCGATCTGGGAAGCCTGCGGATAGGCGGTCGGCAACAGACCGCCGGCCAGCGATAACATCTGCTCCACCGAACGTTCCGTGCGCAACTCGTAGATCGCCGGGCGTCTCACCTCCCCGGCCACGCCTACCGAAGATCCCACTGGTGGAACAAAAATCACATCGCCCGGTTGCAGGCGCACATCACCGCTGGTATCACCGTGTAACAGAAGATCGTAGAGATCCATGCGGGCCACTAACTTGCCGCGGCGCTTCAACTGGATATTGCGCAGCGACCCGATGGGCTTGATACCACCGCCGACAAACAGGGCATTGGTCATGGTGGACAGTGCGCTCACCGTGTAGGAACCCGGCTGATTGACGTCACCGAGAATGAACACGCGTATGGAGCGCAAGCGCCCCATGGTAATGTTAACCTTCTCGCCAATCATCTGTTCTTCAATACGGGCCCTGAGCGCCTGCTTCATCTCGTGGAAGGTGAGCCCGGCGACCGAAACCGGCCCTATCTCTGGGAATTGCAGAATGCCCTCGCGTGTAATCACCAGGTCGTACTGGGCCGACTCCTTACCGAAAAGCTGAATCTGCACGGTGTCGCCGGGGCCGACGATGTAACCGGCATCCATGGGAATGTCGGTTGCCGGTGCAAAGGTTGTTGGCACGCCGGCGAACAGGTCGTAGCCGAAGCGTTCGAGCGGCGTCTCCACCTCGCCGGCTTTTGCTTTCTCCACCCTGCCCCTATCCAGCCGTGTCTCTGCAGGCTCTACCGGGTCAGCCCGCTCATCGACCATGTCGCCCTTGCGTCTGTCTCCGTTACGCCTGGTATCTGGAGGACTGCCGTTGCGCCTGTCTCCGTCACCTCCGGCATCCAGAGCACTGCCGCTGCGTCTGTCTTCGTTACGTCCGGCATCCGAAGTACCGCCCTTGCGCCTGTCATCCAAAGCACTGCCAGTACGTCTGTCTTCCCGGGACTCCATAGGCATGACCAGCCGGGGCGCCTCAAGTGGCTGCTCATCCACCTTGTTTTGCTGTTGTTGATCGACAGCTTTCATTATTGCCGCACGCTGTTCCGGGGTTAGACGCTGGAAGCGCCTGATTTCCTCCTGCGTGGGCGATTGCGCAACAACCGACGCCGCTGCACCAGCCAGCAAACAGGCGGCAGCCAACCACTTGATAACTTTATTTCCAGGGAGCCGCTGATTAACTTGCAGGGTGCGCCGTGCGCGCCATGAATCAATAATAATTTGCATGTTCTTTCCGGTGCGCACAGCGCGCCCTTCTATGGTTCATTAAATAAACTCAGAGCGTCCCTGGCATTTAAGTCCACCCATCTGGCTCGTCATTGCCCGAGCTGGCTGGACACACCATAGTCGGCATTATCCAGCATCAGGGTACGCTCGAAGCTAGTGTACAGGTCACCCGGCGAAACCACCATTTGACCCACGTCGCGCGTCCACGGCCTGATGGAAAAATTACTGCGCGCCTTGGTATCTTTGGTGAGCATGGAGCCTAACGGAATCGAGGCAAATATACCCTTGTCAAAGTACGGGTCATTGGGGCTGCCCGGCGACGTGTCGTCATCGCCATCGGTCAGCGTATACCAGCCGCCAAAAGTAATGCCGGAACGAAACCGGCGTTTGAGTTCAAAGCGTATGCCCTTGTCTTTCGCCAGAAAACGCCCTGCACGAGCGGTGGCGGTCAGGCCCCAGCCCGGTAAGCGGTAATGCACGGCACCCAGGGCAGTCACGGTATCATAATCCCTGAACTCGAAGGCGCCATCCGTAGCCCGCTGCCGCAGCCAGTCGACCGAAAGATCGGTCGCCCAGTTACCCTGCTCGGGCAAGTACAGCACCTGCCCCCCGGCGCCGGCAAACATCATTTCGTAGATCCCTGCTGTCAACCGCGCATACACCCGCTCAGCCGGCTGCAGGTACTGGTTCACCAGCAGCTTCGACAGTTTGAAGCGCCCGCCACCCTGCAGGTACTGGGCGATATCAGAACGCACGTGCGGCAATGTACTGTTGGACTCCTCCGACACGTTGCTCACGTTCTCATACAGCGATAGCCGCACGCCGCTTTCGAGAAAGCGACCGGTTCCGATCTGGCGGGTGTAATTCGCCGTGGTGAATAAATCGAAACGGGCAGCACCGTTGGGATCATTAAAGAACACACCGACATTGAACGGTACCAGCTGGAACGTGCTCAGCTCTCTGGTTTCATGCCGGAAACTCAGCAGGTGCCCTTCGTCTGAGCGGTGTATACTGTCAACGAAGCCCGCATCGTCGTCCACCGGTAAGGCAATCTCTTCAGCCGACAGATCTGCGCTGCGCAAAGGATCGGCATAGCTGATATCGAGGTACTGATCCAGCTGGGCACGAGACAGCAGTCCATCAAAATAACGCTGGAGCTTGTGGGTGTTGGTAAAGTGGTAAGTCAGTACCCGCATATCCTCGGCTGTATAGGTGATACGGATCGAATCCGTACCCTCGGGGCTGTGCGCCAGCAGGATACGAGCCGCCCGGCCAACAGCACGGCCGGTCAGCGAGATGCGCGTGTTGGTGAGACTGGCGCTCAGTGTATGCCCATCAAAACCAAGCCTGATATTCTTGTAGCTGTGGTCATTGAGAGTACGCGCCAGTCTGGCAGCGTAACCGGTGTCTGCCAGCCACTGGTCGATGGCAGCTTTCGGTACTTCCTTCGTGTAAGGATCAGGCTCGTCGAGCTTGGGCACAAACTCCTCTTTCATGAGCGGTATAGAGACATAAGTGTTCACACCCACATCATCGTCCTGCAGCGAGAGCTGGGCACCAAACCAGCCTTTCTTGTATTCAACACCATACGTCCAGCCACCTTGGCGGGAATCCGCACCCGATTCGGCAGCCCTGAAATCGCGTTTGTAGTCGTTGGCATCATATTCGACGACAAATGAAAGGTCCCTGATCCAGGGCGATCGATGGCGCATGCCGCCGAAAAAACCATTGATCCGGTCTATTCCGTAGCCCAGGCTGTAATCCGTATTGCCCAGGCGCTTGGAAACCACCCCGTAGTAATCGACGGAAAACACGCCGGTACCGGTGAAGTCCAGCGTGCCCACCGCCGCATTTGGCCACCAGCGATCCTCTCTCAGCAACAAGGCCTTGGCATCAAAAGCCTTATCCTTGTAGTCACCGAAACCCTGACCCAGTTCGCTCGATAAGCCGCGGATGATGGTATAGCGACCGGATAATTCCAGGCGCGGCAGCATGCTGACACTGGCCCAGACAGGCAGATAGGGACGAAAATAACTCGCACCAAAACGGAACCTGCCGTCCTCTTCAATACGGGCATCAGGCATATTTATCAAGCCAGTCTGACCCGTGGTATTGGGCTCTGCAGCGGCAAACTTGTGAAGTCCAGAGCCCAGCATGAACACTGTGATCAACCGGCAAACAGATTGGCGGAAAACCATTTAGATGAGGGTACGATAATATAGACTGTACCGAATGGGGCGTGAGCGCACTGTTGAGGATTCCCTGATGAACTTACCCGAAACCGCTGAACGAAGAACCCGGGTACACCCCCCTGCGATGCACCACGCGTACTCCAAAAATCGGAAGTTTAGTAGAATCCTCTGATAGTGTCTTTAATATCTGTCCGGAAAACAGTCAGGCGTGTTTCGCCAGCTGCTCTATCTTGCCGCCATTTTCGCCAAAGCGCTCCCGCAGATATTCACGGAATTCCTCATTCAGCTCATCGTGTTGAAGTGCATATTCTACGGTCGCCTTCAGATAACCCAGCTTGCTGCCACAGTCATAGCGTTCACCCTTGAATTCGTAGGCCAACACCTGCTCCTCCTTCAGGAGTGCAGCGATTGCATCGGTTAACTGGATTTCACCACCGGCGCCCCGCGGGGTCGACTCCAGTAAATCAAAGATCCTCGGGGTCAGGATATAGCGACCTACCACGGCCAGATTAGACGGCGCTTTATCCGGACTTGGCTTCTCAACAATACTGGTGACGCGGCTGAGTCCATCCGTGATGACATCTGCTTCAACGATGCCGTATTTTTCCGTGTCCTCGGAAGGGACCCTTTCGACACCCAGCACACTGCAGCGATTATATTCAAAGGTCGATGCCATTTGTGCCATACAAGGCGTATCGCCGCCATCGATCAGATCATCCGCGAGTATCACGGCAAACGGTTCGTTGCCGACAACCTGCTTTGCACACAACACAGCGTGGCCCAATCCCAACGCCTCCGCCTGTCTTACATAGACGCAGGAAACACCTTTAGGTACAACGTTCCGGACCAGATCCAGCAGACCTGTTTTCCCTTTACGCTCCAGCTCTGTTTCCATTTCAAAATTCTTGTCGAAATGGTCTTCGATAGCCCGCTTGCTGGAACTCGTTACAAATATCAGTTCGTCTACCCCCGCTGCTATCGCTTCTTCAGCAGCATACTGAATCAGCGGTTTATCCACGACGGGCAACATCTCCTTGGGGTTCGCCTTGGTGGCCGGCAGGAAACGGGTTCCCAGACCGGCGACAGGAAACACAGCTTTTTTTATCCGGATTTTGTTGCTACTCATCATTTCACCTTCTTAGTGTAATACCGTCGCTTCAACTTCCGATGCAGCTTCACCTTGATTCGCAATTGTTATCGTCTTATGACTTGCCTTGGCACGATAACCACTCCACTCCGGAACCAGCTTTTTCATCAGACTGCGTACCTGTTTCTCATCGTATTCTGCACAGGCCAGCTTTATCTCATCCATCACTTCGTTGAGACGCTCCCACTCGAACTCCCGGTAACGCGCCAGCAGAATTTTCTCATGGGTCGTACTCTGCAGCGCTTCCTTCTCGTGGAACAGCTCCTCGTAGAGTTTCTCCCCCGGACGCAGACCGGTATATATGATGTCGATGTCTTCACCCGGAACTTTACCCGAAAGACGAATCATTTCCTCTGCCAGATAGGATATCTTGATGGGTTCCCCCATATCCAACACAAAGATCTCGCCGCCTCTACCCATGACACTAGCTTGAAGTATTAGTTGAGATGACTCCTGTATCGTCATGAAATATCGCGTAATTTTACGATGTGTAACAGTGACGGGACCACCCGATTCAATCTGCTGCCGGAACAGGGGAACGACACTTCCCGCAGAGCCCAGGACGTTA
>CBFDBP010000098.1:0-10863 GCA_965603065.1 uncultured Gammaproteobacteria bacterium | reverse complement strand
CCTCCGCCTTTTCCCAGGGCGGAGGGCCGAAACGATGCTTTTAGTTAAGGTCTTTATCCTTGTAATACTTGGCGCCCGTGATGCTCACGCCGACAATGACACCCGTCTCGCTGAGCTGATACATTTTCACCCCTTCCGAAAATGACAGGGCGCCGGCCGCCCCGCCGCCCGAACTACCGGATTTGGCAGCGGCCATCGCATTGAGTCCGAATTCCCAGCCGGACGTCACGAATTTGTTGTAAGCCGCCGGGTTTTCCAATATTAACACCAAACGGAACTTTTCGCCACCCACACCTAAGCCGGGCTGGAGTTCCGTCATTTCCATGAATGTCTCCTGCTTCGTGGCGTTTCCTACGGCCATCCCCTTGCCATGGGCACCCCCCAGGATCATGACCTTAAACCCGAAATCGCTGAAGACCGCATAGCCCGCTGCACCGGCAACGGCACCTTTGGCGGCCGGCTCATTTTTGTATAGACTGGCAAGGGTTTGTTCGGTCATAGCCCGTATCGAATCTCTCGAGTCGTCTTTTGCGGACTGTGTCTTGGGCGTTGTTGAGCAGCCAAACATGGTCAGGTACAGTGTTACCGTAACTGCTGCGATGATCATTTTTTGAGTTTTCTTCTTCATGGTTGTTTCTCCATTTTTTGCGTTTTCTTCTTCATCAGTTGTTTCTTCTTTGATTTAGAAATGATTCCTATTCCGTTGATACCTCCCGATTTAAATTCGACGATAATTTAAGATCTTGCTTTTTGATGCGCCCGTAGACCATAAACATTGTAAAAGGCGGCGAAAACCCCCAAAAAGAGTTAAAAAAGGGGGGATAGGATCTTTTTGATTCGTTTTTCCTTTAAGCATTTTTAGGAGCATACGGTTTCGCATTGACCACCACGCCCGGTCGCACCTTTTGCGTGCCTTCAACAATTACCTTCTCGCCCTTTTTCAGCCCTTTGTTAATTATCCACTGATGCTGGTAGGACTTCCCCACTTCCACCGTGCGGCTTTCCACCTTATTGTCCTTGCCGACCACATAAGCCTGGTTGCCGATCTGGCTCTCCACCAGGGCGCGTTCAGGAATCAGCAGCGCATCTGGATTCTGCCCCACCGTCAACCGGACCGGTACATACTGGCCCGGTATCAGAGCCACCTCCTGCGACTGCGGCAACGGGTTGGGAAGCTCGGCACGGACTTCAAGGGAGTCCGTTGCGGGGTCGATTTGCGCACTGACAAAATTCAGCTTACCCGGGTGCGCGCAGAGACTGCCATCGGGCAGGATAAGCGCCACCTTGAAATCTTTCCAGGCCTTGAATCCCAGACCCTCCTCCTGCAGTTTCTGCGCATCGAATACATCGCGGCGACTCATACTGAAAATCACGTAGATGGGATCGATCTGCACCAATGTCGTCAGGACATCTCGTTGCTGGTGCACCAGCTGACCCATAAGCTCCGGGTGGGCATTCAGCATCGTGATTTTCGAATTGAACTGGTGTGCAATTTCAACGCCTTTTCCAAGGCGATGAAGGCTCGTTCTTTCAAATCGGTCGGACAAAGAATGTGCCTGAACATGCGGCACCTCCTTTCTGCGGTGGCGACGTTATCTCGATTGATCGTTATATTTCCCGGCCTACTATTTCAACGAAGAGCGAAATTAAAGATGAACCATTTTCATCAATATCCTGCCGGTGCTGAAGTAACAATATAGACCACCTCACCGCCCTGATAGCCGCGTGAATACCAGGTCGAACTGCAATGGTAGTAAGTTGAACCGCCTACAACCACGGTGGTCGAGCATGGCGCATAGGTCACATAGGCTACACCGCCATAATGATAATGGTCATCATAGTAATCATCCCTTTCATCATCAATGAAGTCCTGACGATCTTCGCGTGCATCTTTAAGGTGTTCCTGGCGGTCTTCCCGGATTTCATCACGATGTTCCTGCCGATCATCACGATCTCTATCTTGGACACGCGGTTGTTCCCGTCGGGTTTCCTGTCGTGGTGTCTGGCTCACTCGACTTTGTCTTGCTGGACGCGAGGAGAATCCACCGCTTCTTGCTGGACCGCCGCGTGAGAAACCACCGCCGCCCCTGCCGCCACCACCCCTGCCGCCGCGGGCTTCAACCATGCTGGCCATAAAGGTTGTCATGCAAAAAACAAATATGACTGCTATCAGTATAAATGGATACCTGCTTTTCATTTTGCACCTCCTTCCTGGGCGGGGATGCCCGCTTCTGAACGGTTACGGACAATAAACGGGATCTGTTCGGCATTTTTAGGCGGGGTGAAGGTGAATGGCCCGTTGACACCTTTGGCGGAAAGATTCCAGTTTGAAAAATCAGCCCGGAACTGCGGCTCGCCCTTGGAGTTCTTGTATGTTATGACGATCCGCCTCGGTAGCGGCTCTTTTCCCTGGGCAATCCATATCTGGAAATCAACATCCCTGGTGCGAACGGCAAGGTGGTCGGTTGGCACATCGGTCAGCATGTTCAGTTCGACATAATCAATTTCTTCAACCAGCTGCTCCAGTTCGGCAGATAAGTTGGTCCGGAACATCTTGGCCAACGGGAATTGGATCCTGAGGGCATCGACAAGGTAATTGACTGCATCATCAACGCTGCCGGCTTTTTCGGCCCTGGCATAGACGTTTTCAGTCACATTGTGGACGAGGATCTGTTTACCGTTGAAAACCAGTATACGCTGGTCTCCGTCACTTTGCTCCAGATCGACTCGCAGGTTATCGGGCCGCTTGACCTGGATTTTGCGCACCGCCCCGAACTCAATCATCTGCCCGTTTTCCTGGAGCGCGTCATAACTGCTACGCAGGGTAAAGCTGAACTGTTTTGCCTCGGCAAGGGTCCTGGCCATGTTCTGCAGGATGTCCCTGGCCTGCCGGTCGTCCATTTCAGCACTCTTGACCGGCTGGGCTGCAAACCAGAGAAATGCGCTAAGGATACCTATGACAATTAAAGAAGTTACTCTTTTCATGTTTTCTCCTTCTGTTTGGCACGTTCGAGCATGATAGATTCTTCTTCTTTTTGCCTTTAGAGTCATAACAAATAGAAATGCCAGGTTCAAAGCCTTGCCAATCAAGGCAAGAATCCTGCCTCCATCACCGGCTGGGCGGACACACCATCCTCGGCTTTCTCCACCCAGCCGCCGCCCATCGACTTGTAAATGTCGATCAGCGAGCGGAACAGCGTGTTCTGGCTGGCGGTATGCGACAGCTCGACGTTGAACAGGCTGCGCTCGGCATCCAACACTTCGAGGTAGCTTGTGTAGCCCTCGTCGAAGCGCAGGCGCGCCAGCCGCGCGTAGTTGCGCAGCGCCTTGAGCTGCAGATTCAAAGCGTCCAGCCGCTGGCCGGATTTGCTGTGGTCGATCAGGGCGTCCTCCATTTCCCGGAAGGCGTTCTGGATAACCTGCTGGTAGCTGTAAAGCGCCTGCTGCTGTGTGGCTTCGGCAGCCTTTACCGCTCCGCCGATGCGCCCGGCCGTGAAGATGGGAATGCTGACGGGTATGCCATAGGTCCAGGTCCGCGCGGCCGACGTAAACAGGTTCGACAGCGAGGTGCTTTCCAGACCGAAATCACCGGTCAGCGAGATGGTGGGAAAGTACAGTGCCTTGGCCACCCCGATGTTGGCGTTGGCAGCGATGAGCAACTGCTCGGCCTGACGGATGTCCGGCCGTCTTTCGAGCAACTCGGAAGGCATTCCGGCCGGCACCGCCGGCAAAATCAGCTCGTCGATTGACAGCCCGCGCGGAATGGACCCCGGGTTGCGCCCCAGCAGCACGCTCAATGCGTTTTCAGTCTGGCCGATGGCGCGCTCGATGTCCGGGATGCGCGCCAGGGCATCCGCGTACTCGGACTGCGCCTGGCTCAAATCCACCTCGGAGCGAATCCCTTTGTCGAAGCGCAGTTGGAACAAATCCTGGGTTTCCTTGCGGGTTTGAACGGTTTTGAGGGTGATCTCCAGCTGCTTATCCAATGCCTGCAGGTCCACATAGGCCGCCGCCACCGCGCTGACCAGCGTCAACACCACCGCGCGCCGGGATTCTTCGGTGGCCAGGAGCTCGGCCCGGGCTGCCTCGCTGGCCCGTCGGAATTTCCCCCAGAAGTCAAGCTCCCAGCTGGCGCCGAGGAAGGCCTCGTAAAAATTAAAAGGATTGTCCTGGCCGTCCATGGGCTGTATCGAGTTTTGTTCGGTCCAACGCTGCCGCGATGCGCTGGCACTGCCCCCGGCCAGAGGAAATTGGTTGCCGCGGGTGGAAAAGTAGCGGCCGAAAAACTCCTCGATGCGGGCCGTGGCGATGCGCAGGTCCTTGTTTTCCTGAAGCGCCGTGGTCACCAGCTCGTTTAAGACCGGGTCGTTGAACTGCTCCCACCAGGCGGTGTTGGCGAAATCCCGGACTTCCTTTTCCTCGAACCGCCAGGAGGCGGGCGTGTCGATGCTCGGGCGCTGGTAGTTCGGGCCCAGCATGCATCCAGCAACCCATGTTACGAGTGTACAGACAATCAGCATTCGGCGCATGTTAGTGACCTCCCTTTTTGGCAGGTGTCGGACGCTCCTGAGCGCTGCCCTCAGGGGGAGCCGCAGGCGACGGTTCCGGAGCAGACTTCGCTTCCTTCTTCTTGGCAGCCCGTTCTGCAAGAGTGTCGAAGAGGTAGAAGAAAAAGGGCACGTAGAGCATGGCAAGGGTGACCTCTCCAAGCATGCCGCCTATGACGCCGGTCCCGATGGAGTGACGGGCGTTGGCGCCGGCACCCGTTGCAATCGCCAGCGGAAGCACGCCGAAAATGAATGCCAGCGAGGTCATGACAATCGGCCGCAGCCGCTCCTCTCCGGCCTGGATTGTGGCGTCCATGACCGACAATCCCTGCTTGCGCAGATCCACGGCAAAGGCGACCCTCAAAACCGCGTTCTTGGCCCCGAGGCCGATCAGCACCAGGAGTCCGATCTGAAAGTAGACATCGTTGTTGAGGCCCCGCAGCGAGTTAAAGATCATGGCGCCGAGAATACCGAAGGGCACCGCGGTGAGGACGGAGCCGGGTATGATCCAGGACTCGAACTGGGCAGCCAGCACGAGGAAGACGATAATGATCCCAAACAGGAAGGCGTTTGCGGAGGTACCGCCTGATTTCTTTTCCTCGTAAGCCATACCTGACCAGCCAAAATCGTAGCCTGCGGGCAGTACCTCTTTTGCGACTTCTTCCATTACCTTGATTGCCGTGCCCGAGCTATACCCCGGCGCGGCATTACCGGTGATCTGGGCTGCCGGGAACCCATTGAAATGTGGCACCAGGTCCGGGCCGGTGACATACTTGGTGGTCACCACCGCTGACAGGGGTACCATCTTGCCGGCACTCGACCGCGAGTAGAGCTTCGTGATGTCACCAGGGGTCCGGCGATAGGGGGCATCAGACTGAAGGATAACATTCCAGACACGGCTGTACTCTTCGAACTGGCTCACCTGGATCGAGCCGAAATGGGCCTGCAGGGTGCTGTACACATCTGAAATCGGCAGTGCGAGAAGAACTGTTTTCGATCGATCAACTTCTGCCTTTAACTGCTGCGATGCAGCCCGGAAAGTGCTGTGCAGACTGGTAAGCTCGGGCCGCGCACGGGCTTTGGCAAGAAACTGTTGGGCAATCTCATTCAACCGTGCCGGGTCTCCCGCTCCCTTGTCCTGGATCCAGAACTCAAAGCCGCCCGTTGTGCCGATACCCATTATAGCCGGTGGCATGATCGGGATGAAGACGCCCGCGTTAATCGCACGTGCTCCAGCGGCCACCTCTGCCAGCACGGCTTCGGCGTTCTCCTTGTGGGCGCGCTCCTTGGAAGAATAGCGCTCCTTAAAGTCTTTGAACGTCACGAAGAAGGTCGCCACGTTCGGCTTGTACTGGGCGTCGATGAGGCTGTAGCCGTTGATGGTAGTTCGGTTTGCGACTGCCGGATTCTTCGCAAACAGTTGATCCACCTGGCTTGAGGTCTGAGCCGTGCGGTTCAAGCTGGCAGAGTCAGGCATGATCAACTGCCCCATCAAGTAACCCTGGTCTTCGTTGGGCACAAAGGCTGTCGGAGTTGTGCGGAACAGATGCACCAGTCCATAGACGAGAAAGGCAAGGATTATAAACGCGATGGTCTTCCGCTTGATCATGAGCACAACCAGGTCTCCAAACCAGAGCGTGAAGCGCTGGAAACCCCTATTGAACCAGGCAAAGAACCGGTTGACCAACCCCATGATACCGCGTTGGGTGGGGGTAGAGTGCTTCAGCAAGAGCCCGCACAACGCCGGGCTTAGGGTGAGGGCCACGAACCCGGAGATGACCACCGAGATGATGATGGTGATGGCGAACTGCTTGTAGAGTTGCCCGGTAGTTCCGGGAAGGAACGCCGCGGGGATAAAGACCGAGGCCATGACCAGCACGACGGCAACGAGTGCGCCGCTGATCTGCTCCATTGCCATGATCGTCGCCTCTCTAACAGATTTATGCTCCTTCGACATGATTCGCTCCACGTTCTCCACCACCACAATGGCATCGTCCACCACCATGCCTATGGCGAGCACGAGACCGAAGAGTGTGAGGAGGTTGATGGAGAAACCAAGCGTGAGCATGCCGGCGAACGTGCCAATCAATGAAACGAGGATAGCGACAATACATACGATCGTGGAACGAAAACTCTGCAGGAAGAAGTAGACAACCAGTATCACGAGGATGGCAGCTTCAAACAGGGTGTGGATCACCTCTTCGATGGAGATGCGCACGAAATCGGTAGTATCAAGTGATATGACGTACTCGAAGCCGTCGGGCAATGTTGACTTCAGGTCTTCCATCACCTTGCGCACCTGCTTGGAAACGTCGAGTCCGTTCGCGCCCGGCTGCTGATAGACGATGATAGGGGTTGCCGGCGATCCGTTCAGCTTGTTGTCATCAATGTACTGCCTGCGGCCTACTTCTGCTCGGCCGACATCCTTCACACGGACGATGGCGCTGCCGTCCGGGCTAGCACGGACAATGATATCCTCGTACTCTGAAGGCCTCACGAACGGGTCTTGCGTGACAACGGGGAAGGTTAACTGCTGGTCCTTGGCACCCGGCTGCTGGCCCACCTGGCCGGCTCCCCATAGGGCATTCTGCTTCGCAATGGCATTCTGTATATCGGTCGTCGTGATCCCGAGGGAGGCCATTCGGTCCGGGTTCATCCAGATCCGCATCGCCTGGTCCGGTACGCCGAAAATCGTGGCCTGGCCTGCGCCGTTCACCCGCTTGATCGCATCCAGTATATAAACATTGGTATAATTGGTCACGTATTCGGGGCTATACCGGCCGTCCTTGTTGAAGACCGAAATGATCATCAGGGGAGTGGCGGACTTCTTCTGGACCGAGACCCCATACTGTACCACAGCTTCGGGCAGCTGGGGCATGGCGAGGTTGACGCGGTTTTGCACCCACACCTGGGCCATGTCGGGATCCGTGTCCAGCGTGAAATAGACGGTTATCGTCATCTGCCCTGTGTTGGAACTGGTCGACGTCATATAGAGCATGTTGTCGACGCCGTTGATCTGGGCCTCGATGGGTGCCGCCACCGATTCGCCGACTTTTTTTGCGGCAGCGCCGGGATAGGTGGTCGTTACCTGGACCGTGACCGGTGTGATCGTTGGGTACTGCTCCACCGGCAGAGCTTTCATCGCCACCAGTCCAGCGATTACGATGATGAGAGAAACGACCGTTGCAAAGATCGGCCGCTCGATGAAAAACTTGGAGAACATGGATTAATCCCTCCCCTACTTTCGGATCTCGGCGGATCCGGATTCTGAACCTTTGTCGGCATCAGTCGGTTTCTGAATGGCAGCAAAAGGCTTCGCCGTGACAGGTATTCCAGGATTCAGGGTCAAGCCACCGTCAACTACAGCCTGCTCCCCGGCCCGAAGCCCTTCATCAATGAAGATGTTATCCCCGTTCCAGTCGCCGATGACCACAGGCCGCAATTCGGCCTTCCCCTCTTTTGTCACTACCCAAAGGAAATGGCCCTTGGCCCCCTGCTGAACCGCTCTCTGGGGGACAAGGATTGCATTCGGCCGGACAGCACCCTTCATGCGGGCACGGACGTACTGGTTTGGTCTGAGTATCGAATCGGGGTTATTAACGCTGGCACGAATGAGGAAGGTCCCGGTCTGGGCGTCGTAAGACGGCGCGGCAAAAGTGATCCGGCCGGTAAACGGGAAGATGGAGCCGTCGACCAGAACGACTTCGATTATGTAGTCGTTTCCCTCGGGGGGACGAAGCTGACCGCTGGCAACCTGGGTGCGGTACCCCTTAACCTCGTTTTCGGACAGGCTGAAATTAACCCACATGGGCGAGAGAACCGCCACGGTGGTAAGCTGGCTATTCAATGGGTTGATGTAAGCGCCATCCTTCTGCATGGCCTCTGCGCTGATGCCGGTCACGGGAGAGGTGATCGTGCAGTAAGAAAGATTGAGTTGCGCCTGCTCCACTTCGGCCTTGGCTGTCTCCACCGCTGCTGCGGCTGCCTGCTCCTTGCCGATGGCATCATCGAGGTCCTTCTGTGAAACCGCATTCTGGGCAGCAAGCGGCTTGACCCGTGCGAGGTTGGCTCGGGCGGTCTGGAGACGAGCTTGCTGTTGCGCAAGTGCGCCCCTCATCGCGTTCAGCTGCGCCTGGAACGGCTTCTTATCCATCAGGAAAAGGACCTGCCTCTCCTTCACGAAGGCGCCTTCGGTGTAAGTTCGCCTGTCGAGAAAGCCGCTGACCCTGGCCCGGATCTCCACCTGGTGCGAACTCTGCGTCCGCGCAACATATTCGAAGGTGACCGGAACGGTCTGGGGTTCAATGGTGATCACTGACACCTCGGGTGGCGGGGCAGCTGCTTTTTTCTCTTCCGTGCATCCCGCCAGATGGAATGCGATCATCAACATGGCCAGAATAAAGATAAATTTGCCCTTCACAATACCCCCCCCTTTGCTCGCAAATGTTTACGGAAATCGAATCAATCAAATATGGCGTTTACTTTTTTATGTCCCTTTTTTGTTCTTTGGCCTACTCGCAAATATCATAACCGGCAACCATTTCCTTCACGCAGGTCGCAAACCGCGGCGTTACTTCGGCTTGGCATCCGTTTGCTGCTGATACTCCTTCGCGACGTCCTCCGGCGTGTCGTAGTAGGCGTCCTCACCGAACAGCTGGCGGAGTTGGTAGCGACTCTCGGCCTTGACGTCGTCCAATACCTGCGTAATAACTAAGCGTATCCCTTTTTCCTTCAATATCCCGTAAATCGAACGCAGCGTCTCCGCCGCGGAGTAGTCCGCATCGTCGACTGCCGAGGCGTCGATGCAGAACCAGCGCAAGGGCGGTTCCGCACTGTTGGCCAGATCCAAGATCTCTTCTGAGAGTTGTTGTGAATTCGCATAGTACATGCTGTGCGTAAATCGGTAGATGAGCAGGCCGGGGGCCGCCTGAGCCTTGGTTGCCATCGGCTGCGCGTGCCAGACGCCCGACTCGGCCGGCACAATCACGACGTTCTTCGGTCGATAGCCGCGCCGGGTGTGATCGATTAGCGACAGCACCATGGCGAGTATGATGCCCTGCTCGACGCCAACGAATACGACCATCAGCGTGGTAATCAGGGCCACCCAGAACTCCGAGCGCCTCTGGGAGAAGATTTTGCGCATTCCCTCGATATCGATCAAATCGACGCCGATCAGAAATACGACTGCCGCCAAAACTGCCTCCGGCATGTAGGCCAGCGGTGCTGTCAGAAAAAGCAGCACCAGCAACACGATAACCGTCGTGACAAGCAGCGATAGCTGCGTGCGTCCGCCGGCGCTGTCGACCATCTGGGTCTTCGTCGGGCTGCCGTTGACCACAAAGGTACCGGACAAACCGGCGCCGATATTGGCCAGCGCCAGACCCACGAGATCGGTGTTCTCACTGAAACGCTCGTTGTAGCGCGCGGCATAGGCACGCGAGGTCGCGGCACTCTGTGCCAGGATCACTACGAACATGGCAAACGCAGTGGGAACCAGCTTCCCGATGAGTTCCCAGCTCCACTTGACTTCAGGCAGCCCGATGTGTGGCAGGCCGCTCGGCACGCTACCGAGTACATGCATGTGCGCTTTGAGATCCAGCGCCCAGCCGGCGACAATAGCACCGATCACCGCGATCAGTGCCCCCGGTATTTTCTTCGAGACCTTTTTCGAACCGACAATGACCACCAGCACACTCAGGGCGATGGCCAACGCAGCGAAGTTGACCTGTTCGAGCTGCTGAAAATTGGACCAGATTTTGCCCAGGGTCCCGTGCCCGCCGCCCTTCAGGCCCAGCATGCCGGAAATCTCACCCAGGGCGACCTGGATACCGACCCCGGTCAGGAAACCGATCAGCACCGTGCGCGACAGAAAGTCCGCCATAAATCCCAGGCCGATCAGGCGGGCCAGTATCAGAAACCCCGCTGCCATCAAGGCGAGAACTGCGGCCAGGGCCACGAACTCATCGGAGCCGGTGGCTGCGATTCCCACCAGACCAGCGGCGAGAATGGCCGCCGTTGCCGAATCGGCACCAACCACCAGGTGCCGTGAGGAACCGAAAATGGCAAACAGGGCCATTGGAATCAGAATGGTGTAAAGACCGGTGATCACCGGTGTGCCCGAAATCTTGGTGTACCCCATCACTTCCGGAACCGCGAGTGCAGCCAGGGTGATGCCCGCAACGACCTCCGCCGGTAGCTGCGACCCCTTGATGGGCAACACCCCCTGCAGGATGGGAAACTTGATGGCTTCTTTGGCGCGGATGGATAGTTTCATTTCTTAGGGTTCCAGGCTCAAAGGTTAAGGGTTCAAAAGTTC
>CBFDBP010000097.1:0-10874 GCA_965603065.1 uncultured Gammaproteobacteria bacterium | reverse complement strand
ACCACGCTGATCGGCGTCGGCCAGGGACTGTTCCTGGCTTTATATACCGGCCAACTGTACTCCGTCATCAAAGTCCTGCCTGTCCAGGAATCTGCAACGTTTTATGGCCTGGGCAGTCTGATTGCGCTGGTTTTTCTGGTCGCCGGTCTGTTTGCGTCCCTGTTCCACCTGGGTCACCCGGAACGGGCCTGGCGCTCGGCCGCACGCTGGCGCACTTCCTGGTTGTCACGTGAAGTGGTGGTCTTGCCCGCCTTTATCGGCATGACGGCACTGTATGGCCTGATTCATTTTCTGGATTTGAACCCGGTACTGTTCACCTTCCGGGAAACCTTTGCTGTCGATCTGTCACTGCTGGTCGGTGCAGTAAACACCGCACTGGCGTTTACCCTGTTCCTTTGCACCGCCATGATCTACGCCTGCATCAAATTCCTGCAGGAGTGGGCCAGTCCTTTGACGGTGGTGAATTACACACTGCTGGGGTCCACATCCGGTTTCACCCTGGCCACCGCCTTTGCCGCCTACCAGGGTTCGGGCCTCACACCGTTCTATGCCGGCTGGGCGATCATTCTTACCTTCGTGGCCCTGCTGACACGGGCTTCGAGCCTGATCCGCAACACGCGCATCAAACACAAATCAACCACCGGAACGGCTGTCGGTATCCGTCACGCCAGGATTGAACAGAAATCACAGGGCTTCATGACCGGCTCGTTTAACACTCGTGAATTTTTCCACGGCGCACCGCAGGCCATCTTCAAGGCCATTAAGTGGCTGTTTCTGGTCAGTGTATTTCCGGTTCCGGTTGTGTTGCTATCACTGGGCCTCAGCGCAAACGTGGCGGGCGTTTTTGTTGTCGCCTTTGTGGTGCAGTACGCGGGACTGCTTGCCGAGCGCTGGTTCTTTTTTGCCGAGGCCAATCACCCACAAAACCTTTACTACCAGACGGTTTAGCAATTAACACCCAAACCGTCGTATTGTCAGCGTCAATAACCTGAACTATGCTGAAACAATGGGTAAACTGATCGACCCGTTCGGCAGAACTATCGAATATGTCCGTTTATCGGTCACGGATCGCTGCGACCTGCGCTGCAGCTACTGCCTGCCAAAAGGATTCAGGGGTTTCGAAGAGCCGGAAGACTGGCTGACATTTGGCGAAATTGAGCGTGTTGTCGGCGCTTTCGGGCGTCTGGGCGTGACGCGTATTCGCATCACCGGCGGTGAACCGCTGGTGCGCAAAAACACACCCGAACTGGCCGCACGTCTCGCCGCATTACCCGGTATCGAGGACTTGTCCCTCAGCACCAACGCAACCCGCCTGGACAAACAGGCTGCTGCACTCAGAAAAGCCGGCATCTCGCGCATTAACGTCAGCCTGGACAGCCTGCGGCCTGATCGCTTTAAACAGATAACCCAGGGTAAACTGGACAAGGTGCTGGCCGGATTGATGGCTGCCAAACACGCCGGTTTTACACCGATCAAAATCAATATGGTCGTCATGGCCGGTGTCAATGACGATGAAGTCGAAGACATGGTCGAGTTCTGTATCGAAAACGACTTTACCCTGCGATTTATCGAAACCATGCCGATAGGCGACACCGGCCGTTGTGCGACTCAGCATTATGTCGACCTGCAGACTGTCCGCAGACGCCTGCAACAGCGCTTTGAGTTGATTCCCGGCGTGATGCCGGGAGGCGGACCTGCCCGCTATGTCCAGGTTGCCGGTTCCGATTTACGCATTGGCTTCATCACGCCGATTTCCCAGCACTTCTGTGAGACCTGCAACCGGGTGCGCCTTTCCGTCGACGGCACCATTTACCTGTGCCTGGGACAGAACGACAGATTGGAGTTACGCCCCCTGCTGCGCGCAGGCGCCGATGACCAGGAACTCGAACGGGCGATACTCAGCGCGATTGCACAAAAACCGGAACGCCATGAGTTCGGTGACAAACCCGAACAGGTCGTTCGATTTATGTCCGCGACCGGCGGTTAGCTCCCGGGGCCGGTAAACAGGCCCTAAAAGCCAAGCAGGCTTTTGCCAACCATGAACAGTCCGAGCACAACGAGAAAACCGGCAAAGGTGCTTTTCAGGCGCTGACGCTGAAGGCGGTGAGCCAGCCAGGCACCCATCGGAGCACCCAGCACACTGGTGACACTGACGGCAATCACCGCCGGCCAGTACAGGTATCCGCTACTGCCGGCAGGAAGGTCTGCCTGGCCCCAGCCCACCACCACAAATCCAACCGCGCCCACCAGCGCGATCGGTAAGCCACAAGCCGCCGATGTGCCCACAGCCTGGCGAATATCGACGTTGTGCCAGACCAGGTAGGGGACGGTCAGGGTGCCGCCGCCAATGCCAAGCAGGGCCGACACAGCGCCAATCGGCACACCCGAGACAAGGTTGCGTATCCGCCCCGGCCTTGCCCGGTGCGGCGCCGGCGGCCGTCCAAACGCCATCTGTGCCGCTACCGCCAGCTCAAATACGCCGAACAGACCCGCCAGTAACTGGCCACCCAACCAGACAGCCAGCACACCGCCCAGCCATCCACCCAGCGCAATACCGACCGACAACTGTCGCATCACCGGCCAGTTCACGGCACCGCGCCGGTGATGCGCGCGCATTGAAGACAGGGAGGTGAACACTATCGTCGCCAGCGAAGTGCCGACAGCGAGCTGCATCAGCTGTTGCGTCGCAAATCCCTGGCTGGCAAACAGTGCCGCCAGGATCGGCACTATGATCAGTCCACCCCCGACGCCGAGCAGGCCGGCGGCCACACCGGCAAATAAACCAAGCGCTGCATACGAGGCCCAAAGGGTTAATATTTCCATTTTTGGGATTGTACCTTTGCATGGACTCTTTTATGGTTACTGTAGCCGGTTGGGGCAAAATAAAAGCAGGCAGGATGCAACACACGAACATGCAGACACGCTTGGCAGGGATAGTACTGGTAGTGATGCTGCTACTGATGACCAACGCCAGCCTGGCAGCCCCCTACGACAAACAACGCGAGCTGTTTCTTGAGGCAGAATCTGCTCTCAATGCCGGTGACAGCACGACTTTCCGCGATCTCAAGCGACAACTGACTGATTATCCCTTGCACAGTTACCTGGATTTCTGGCAACTGCGCCGGCGCCTGAGCAAGGCCAAGACCAGCGAAGTTCAGGCGTTCCTGGATCGATATCAGGGCCAGCCGGTTGCCACGCGTCTGCGCATCAGCTGGTTACACCAACTGGGCAAACGCAAGGACTGGAACAACTACCTGCACTTTTACCAGCCACAGCGATCCGTCACGCTGCAGTGTTATGACGTTCGTGCCCGACTGTCCAAAGGACAACGGCAACAGGCGCTCAAGGATGCGCTCGAACTGTGGCTGGTCGGTTACTCCCAGCCCGATGCCTGCGACCCGGCCTTTGACCAGCTCTACGCCAGTTCCCTGATCACCAGCGAACATATCTGGGAGCGTGTACGCCTGGCTTTCGCCAATCAGAAATCCAGCCTCGCCGGATACCTGGCCAAGCGCCTGTCCGCCGAAGACCGCGAATGGGTCAAACGCTGGCAATATGCACACCGCCGCCCCACCGACGCGCTCTCCAAATCGTGGGCCAAACAGGACACACCGCTGGTCAGAGAAATCCTGACACACGCCATAGGGCGTCTCGCCCGCCATAAGCCCGAACAGGCCTGGAAACACTGGCAGGAAATCGCCAAGAGCCACCGCTTCAGCAGCCAGCAGACGGGCAAGGTGTTGCAACGTATCGCTTTAACGGGTGCATTGCGCAACCACCCACAAGCCTCGCTATGGCTGGCCAGCGTTCCCGACCACGCCGTCAACGCCGACATCCGTCAATGGCGGGTACGCGCGGCGTTGTCCGACGGGGACTGGAAAAACGCCCTGCAACGTATTGACGAACTCGATGCCACGGAACGCAATTCCGAAACCTGGCGGTACTGGCGTGCCTACGCACTGGATGCCGATGGCGCCAGCGGTGATGCCTTTACCGAATATGCCCGCCTCGCCGGAGAACGCAGCTACTACGGTTTTCTGGCAGCAGATCATCTGCAGCGGCCCTACCAGATGAATGATTCTCGCGTGAACTACGAAAAAGAGCAGCTGGAGAGCATCGAGCGGATTCCGGGTATCGTGCGTGCGCGCGAACTGTACCTGGCCGGCAAACATCTGGATGCCCGCCGTGAGTGGTACCACGCAACAACATCCCTGCCGGAACAAGAACTCAAGCTGGTGGCACTGCTGGCCCACCGCTGGGGCTGGCACGACCGCGCCATTCTGACGGCATCACGTGCCGGCTACTGGTCCGACCTGACATTGCGTTTCCCCCTGCCACACCGCAAGTCCATATTTGCCTACGCCGACCAGTACGACCTGGATCCGTCACTGATCTATGGCGTCATACGACAGGAAAGCGCATTCATGGAAGACGCGCGCTCACCAGTCGGCGCCCTGGGATTGATGCAATTGATGCCCCAAACCGGCAAACAAACCGCGCGCTCACTGAAAATCCGCTACCTGGGCAGCCAGGCACTGTTGCACTCCGATCAGAATATCCGCCTGGGCAGCGCCTACCTGAATAAACTGATGAAACGTTACAACGGCTCGCCTGTACTGGCAGCCGCCGCCTACAACGCCGGCCCGCACCGGGTCAGCCGCTGGTTACCCACCGGCAAGTCCATGGACGCCAGCCTGTGGATGGAACGCATCCCCTTCAAGGAAACACGCCACTACGTGCGCCGTGTCCTGGCCTACGCCACGGTATTCGAGTGGCGCCTGCAAAGGCCGGTGACACGCCTTTCGCGACGTCTGCCGGAAATTCAACAGCGCTATTAGATTTCAATGTTAAAATCAGCTTATTTACCCGTATTGTAAAGGGAACAGCATGAAAGCATTACGACTCTGCGTACTGGGGGGAACCGGCTTCGTCGGCTCACAGCTGGTGCACCGGCTGGCCAGCCTGGGTCATTCGGTCACCGTATTGACACGGCGCCCCGAACGCCATCGCGAATTCCGCATCGGCTCGTCGGTGCGGCTTCTGGAAACCAACCCCTGTGATACTGACGCGCTGCAAACGCTTTTTGCAGACATGGATTGCGTCGTCAACCTGGTAGGCATCCTTAACGAAGAAGGCAAAAGCCGCTTTCAAGACGCACACGTCGAACTGCCACGCAACATTGTCAAAGCCATGCGTGAAGCGGGGACCGCACGGCTGCTGCATATGAGCGCGCTCAACGCCAACGTCAATGAATCGCACAGCCGTTACCTGAAAACCAAAGGCGAAGGTGAAGATCTGCTACACAACGCGCCCGGCCTGGAGGTCACCAGCTTCTGTCCGTCTGTGGTCTTTGGTCCCGGTGACAGCTTTTTTAACCGCTTTGCGACACTGTTGAAGGTATCGCCGCTGCTGTTTCCAGTGGCCTGCGCCGACGCCAGATTCGCACCAGTATACGTCGGCGATGTTGTCGAGGCCTTTGTCAAAGCGCTGGACAACAAAGCCACTATCGGTCAACGACTGGAACTGTGCGGCCCGAAGACCTACAGCCTGAAACAACTGGTGCAGTTCACGGCAAAACAAATCGGCCGTAAAACCATTATTACCGGAATGCCCGACTTTGCAGCCCGGCTGCAGGGATACGTCCTGGGCCTGGTCCCCGGCAAGCCATTCACTATCGACAACTACTACTCTCTGCAAAAGGACAGCGTCTGCAGCAAGTCGGCGCTGATCGGCCTGGGCATTACGCCGCGATCCATCGAAGCTGTGGTGCCTGCCTACCTGGGCGATAGCCGCGCCCGCGCACAGTACTTCCGCTATCGATCCCAGGCACGCCGCCCCTGATGGAAATATACCTGGTTGGCGGAGCAGTCCGGGACAGGCTGCTCGGCCTGCCGGTCAGTGAAAGAGACTGGGTGGTGGTCGGCGCATCACCTCAAGACATGCTGGAGCAGGGCTTCAAGCAGGTCGGTAAGGACTTCCCGGTATTCCTGCACCCTGAAACAAAAGAAGAATATGCACTGGCCCGCACCGAACGAAAAACCGGACACGGCTACAAAGGTTTTGCTTTCCACACCAGCACCGACACTACGCTGGAAGAGGATCTGAGACGCCGTGACCTGACGATCAATGCCATGGCTGAAATGCCCGATGGCACACTCATCGACCCCTATCACGGCCAACAGGATCTCAATGCCGGACTGTTGCGTCACGTCAGCCCCGCCTTTGCTGAAGACCCGGTGCGCATACTGCGCACAGCACGGTTTGCAGCGCAGTTTGGCACATGGGGTTTCAAGGTGGCACACAGCACCAATAAGCTGATGCGTAAAATGGTCGACAACGGTGAAGTCAATCACCTGGTGGCGGAACGCGTTTGGGCCGAGTTCGCCAAGGCACTGGCTACCGACTCACCACAGCAATTCTTCACCGTGCTACGCGGCTGCAATGCACTGGCGATTCTGTTCCCGGAAATCGACCGCGAATACCCGGATGGCAGCCAGGCACACAGCGACAAAGCAGACATTGCTGCACTCGATGCGATGCAAGCCGGCGTATCGCATGACAAAGACCCACGCCTGCGGTTCAGCGTACTCATCCAGGCGCTCGGCCACGACCTCACGCAAGAACAAAGGATCAGACAGGCCGAGACACTCTGCAAACGCTTGCGCGCCCCCAATGACTACACACAGCTTGCCTTAAGCGCAATCAATCTGGAGCAGAAAGCTGACAGCGATAAACCCGAAGACATACTCGAACTCATGGAATCGACCGGTGCCTTCAAACAAAGCGGACGCTGGCGCCTGCTGCTGTCCGTATACCTGGCCGCCGGCCTGATTGATCGGAGACGCTCAGATAAACTGGCCGAAATCAGTGCAAACGCCGCCAGCGTCAACGCCGCACAATTTGAAAATCAGAATCTGGCCGGACCTGCGCTGGGATCGGCCATTCGCACTAAGCGCCTGGAGATTATCCGTAACGCCCATGTGTAACGGCGGTGCGGCTTATCGGTTCACGTTGATCCTCACCAGAACAACACAAACAGTGTCACACCCAGCACAAAACGATAGATCACAAATGGCAACATGCCAACGCGGTCGAGCAGTTTCAGGAAATAATGGATGCAGGCATAGGCGCTGAGCGCGGAAACCACGACAGCGAGCAGGATCGGCACCCATTGCACCGCCTGTTCAGCGCCCAGCAAGTTGCTGCTTTCGTAACCGGCCGCCATCAGGATGGCGGGGATCGATAGCAGGAAGGAAAACCGCGCAGCCGCTTTTCGATCCAGCCCAACCAGCAATCCCGCAGTGATGGTGATACCGGACCTCGAGGTTCCCGGAATCAATGCCAGCACCTGTGCCAGGGCGATCACGGCGATCCGCCCCGCATTGAGACGGTATTCACAACGCGTCTTCGGGCCCTTTACATCGGCGTACCAGAGCAATGCACCAAAACCGATCGTGGTTGTTGCAATAACCAGTGGCGAGCGCAGGGTGGTTGCGATGAAATCGTGAAATATC
The DNA here is from genome assembly GCA_965603065.1 of uncultured Gammaproteobacteria bacterium. Taxonomy (GTDB): domain Bacteria; phylum Pseudomonadota; class Gammaproteobacteria; order DSM-19610; family DSM-19610; genus Thiogranum. The sequence goes on along the minus strand of CBFDBP010000097.1, from coordinate 3,360 downwards.
AGTCCGCACAGTCCCAGCGGAATCGTTCCCAGCAACACCCCCCAGGCCAGCCTGGCTTCATCGTCCGGATAACGTGACCCCAGCGAACCAAACCAGGACGACGCCATAGCTGCCAGTTCAACGCGAAAATAGGCCACCACGGCGCTGAGGGTACCGAAGTGAACGGCGACATCAAACGCCAGCCCCTGATCCTGCCAGTTGGTCAACAGCGGCACCAGAATGAGATGCGCTGAACTGGAGATGGGAAGAAATTCGCTCAGACCCTGCACCAGGGCCAGAACAACCGCCTGAAAATTATCCATGAGTTGATACCACTAACATCCCCGTGCAAGCGGGGATCTCCCAACAGTTACCCCTGAACCATGCATTGAACAGCCGACATGACCACACGGAACTCACCGTAGTCACATACAGGCCAGCCAAGGCACTGCACAGAGAATTGACTTGTGTGTGCTTTATAAACGACTGCGCAGGTCCGGCGAACCAAAACCTTTGACGTCTTGCAGCAGTTCGCGTGAAAAACCGATCACCTTGAACCGCTCACCCATTTCACCGGGCAGCATCAGGCGCTTGGCTTCATTACCGAGCTGAAGAAAGTGCCGGGTATTGGCCGTGTCACTCTCCGCCATCAGCTGATCAATACCACAGGCCACCAGGAATCGTGCCTGACTGGTAAAGCCTTCGAGCTGCATGCCCGCGGCTGTCGCTGCTTCTGCTATAGCGGTAAAATCAACGAACGCTGTAATATCCTGCAAGCCCGGAAACCAGAATGCATCATCGTGGGCGGTATGCCGGTAGTGGCACATCAGGGTACCCATTGAACGCTGCGGATGGTAATACTCGGCGCGCCCGTAACCGTAGTCGATGAGCAACAGTAAGCCTTGTGCCAACATGTCCGTCAGGCTGTTTATCCATGCCGGCAGTGTCGGGCAGAACTCTGACTGATAGTCTCCCTCCCAGTGACCGATCCGCGCCAGTTGCCGAACACATTCCTGCACATCGTCACCGCAACGTTCACAAACTGACAGTTGTTTGTTTTGCCGTCCAACACCCAGCTCGCTGACCTGACCGTTGTGCCAGCGAAAACGTTTAACCGGCAGCGCGTCTGCGACTTCGTTGCCGAATACAACACCGCTGATCGGATCCTCAGGCAAGGCATCCAGCCATTCAACCCGCCGCATAAATTCAGGCGCCTGTCTGTTAAGCCGCCTTTCCTGCAACGCACGCATCGCAGCACTGCGCTCCAGGATGTAATAACGCTCCGGCAATGCGTCCAGCTTTTCCAGTTCACCCAGCAGGTCAACAGCGAGCACACCGCTGCCTGCACCCAGCTCCATGACAACACCCTGTTCGAGTTGCTCCAGGGCCGACGCGATACACCGCGCCAGGCAGCGGCCGAACAGTTTGCCCGACTCCGGCGCTGTCACAAAATCACCCTGTTCACCGAACGGCATCAAGCCATTGCTGTAATAACCGAGGCCGGGCTCATACAGCGCGGCCGCCATAAAGCCATCAAACGAAATGCAGCCACCCTCCTGCTCAATCCGGCTGTGGAGCTTTTCCAGCAGGGCATCGCTGACGGCGCGTGCATCGGCAGCGGGGAGCGGCAGGCCTGGTGACATAGCGCGAGTGTTATTCTTCCAGCGGCCACATCGGCTGGGATGCCGCGTCAAACTGATCCCACATGGCGGCAAAACTCACGCCTGTGACAGGGTGTTTCCTGTCACCCGCAATTTCCGCCAATGGCCGGAGCACAAAGGCATAGTCCAGAATCTCGGGCCGGGGAAGTACCAGGCCCGGCTCGTCAACAACAAGGTCATCGTATAACAGCAGATCCAGGTCCAGGCTGCGGTTGCTGAACTTGCCACCTCGCCTGTCCCGCCCATGCGCATCCTCGATGCGGGTTAACACGGCAGAGACCTGTTGCGGCGACTGCCCGGTTTCAAATGCCACGACCAGGTTATAGAACAGATCCCCGGAAAATCCGACAGCCTGGGTTTCAAATAGTCTTGACTGTTGCAGACCATCATATTCCCTGGCCAGGGCAGCCAGACCGGATGCAACGTTGCGTTCGCGATCGATGTTAGTTCCGACACTGACATACACCCTTGCCATGCTGTCAATCGCTTTTTCCGCGCTCAATGATGACGCCCACACCTTGCGCACCACGAACGGCACCGCCCTTGTTGAGCGTCAAACGGACCCACGCTACTGAAAACTCCTCGCGCACCAGTGCCACGATACGCTCGGCGAGCGTCTCCACCAGTTGAAAGCTGCTTTCCTCTACAAAAGCAATGACCCTTTTTGCAACCGCTTTGTAATTCAGCGTGTCCTCGATCCGGTCACTGGCCGCCGCCCTGGCAATATCCGTTGCCAGTTCGAGGTCGATATGCACCGTCTGTTTAATCGAACGCTCCCAGTCATAGATCCCGATGACTGTATCGATACGAAGGTCGCGAATGAAAATGATATCCATGGTGGTCTGGGTATAGCTGTAAATATTGCGGCAACTATATAGGGATTACGCCTTGCTCACCAGCCGCGCTCCCATCCAGCCGTGCCGGGCTGCATCCGACGCTCCTTTTCGGGCTTCGGCGCAAGCGCAGGCAGCCGAAAAGGAGCGTCGGATGCAGCCCTCGTAGCGGTGCATTGGCTTGACCCGCCCGCGGGAAAGCTTTTCAATAGCGTGCATGATGCTTGAACTGCTTTTGATTGTCGGCGGCTATCTGTTCGGATCGGTATCGTCGGCCATTATCACCTGCCGCGTGCTGGGCCTGCCCGACCCACGCAGCCAGGGCTCGGGTAATCCGGGCGCTACCAACGTGTTACGGATCGGTGGGAAGAAAGCAGCGGCGATCACGCTACTGGGCGACATGCTCAAGGGTCTGATTCCCGTTCTGATTGCCAAATTGCTGGGTGCCGGCCTGGCTGTCCAGGCGGCAACCGCGGTAGCCGCGTTCCTCGGACACCTGTATCCGGTGTTTTTCGCCTTCAAGGGCGGCAAAGGCGTGGCGACGCTGCTGGGAGTACTGCTGGCCATCCATTGGCCGGTCGGCCTGCTGACCATCGCAACCTGGCTGGTGATCGCCAAGGTTTTCAAAATCTCATCGCTGGCAGCACTGCTGTCGATACTGGTCACACCAGTTTATATCTGGTGGCTGATACCCGACACGTCACTGATGATCGCCATGTTGTTGATGGGCGCGCTGCTGTTCTGGCGACATCGTTCCAATATAAAAAATCTCATGGAAGGGACGGAAGGCGACATAAAGTCGGATTAGCGCCACTGGAGCTTGCGCTGGCTGTCGGCGTGCCGGCCCAATTAGGCGGCGTGCGCCCCCCCCCCAACCGAAAAAGGCC
>CBFDBP010000096.1:0-10896 GCA_965603065.1 uncultured Gammaproteobacteria bacterium | reverse complement strand
GCCGGGGTTGTGTTCTACGCACATTTGTTCCGTTATGCGCACGAAGCCTACGAACATTTCATGCAACAGATCGGCTGTTCCCTGCAGGAACTGCTCGCGGAGGGTTCTTACCTGCTGCCTCTGGTGCATGCGGAAGCCGACTACCGCCGACCGCTGCGTCATGGCGACAAGCTGCACCTGGAACTTCGGCTGAAAAAGCTTGGCCAGACCTCATTCACGCTCGGCTACCGCGTCCTGGGTGAAGATCGAACGGAACATGCCCGCCTGGAGACGGTGCACGTAGCCCTCGACAGGACAACGCAACGCCCCCTGATCCTCCCCGACACGCTGCGGGAAGCTATGCATCGATGCAACCCGAACTGACTCTTCCCCCAATCGAGTGGCTCATCAGAATAATGATAGCATTGCCACCCCTTAACCTGAGAGCCCCCCGTTGAAATCATCTCTTTTAAGCACCGTATGCGCAGGCCTGGCAATATCCCTCACCCCGCTCACCAGCGCCTTTGGCGCGTCTTTCATGGGACTGGGTGATCTGCCCGGAGGAAATTTTCAAAGTGATGCCACCGCAGTCTCCGCCGACGGCACTGTCGTGGTTGGACGCAGCGCCTCTGAATCGGGCCACGAGGGCTTCCGCTGGGCACGTGACACCGGCATGGTCGGTCTTGGTGATCTGCCCGGTGGTCACTACACCAGTTCGGTCACCGGCGTCTCCGCCGATGGCAGGGTGGTGGTAGGTAGCAGCCACTCCAGCTCAGGCAGCGAAGGATTCCGCTGGACAGCTGACGAGGGCATGACGGGGATTGGCGATCTGCCCGGTGGTGGTTTCTCCAGCTACGCGAGCGGGGTCTCCGCCGACGGCGAGGTGATAGTGGGTTTCAGCAGTTCGAAGTCCAGCCCGATTGGCGAAGCGTTCCACTCGACCCACGGTGCCGGCATGACTGGTCTCGGCAGGCTGCCCGGTGGCGAAGAATTCACACCCAGCAAGGCACGTGGCGTCTCTGCAGACGGTCGGGTGGTGGTGGGTTTCAGCGGCTCTGCTGCGGGTGCCGAAGCGTTCCGCTGGACCGCCGCAGGCGGCATGGAGGGACTTGGCGACCTGCCCGGCGGCACTTTTTCCAGCGAGGCCCTGAACGTGTCCGCTGACGGTCAGGTAGTGGTGGGATACGCAAACTCGGAACAGGGGCAGGAGGCGTTTCGCTGGACCCGCAGCGGCGGCATGACGCCTTGTGGCACATTCTCCAACGGCTATTCTTACAGCGAAGCCCTGGACGTCTCAGGCGACGGCAACATCCTGGTGGGATACAGTCTCGGTGAACAGGGTCAGCGGGCTTTCATCTGGGATAAAAGCCATGGCATGCGCCACCTGCAGGAGGTGCTGGTCAACGAATACGGCCTCGACCTGGATCGCTGGACATTGAAAATGGCGCGGGCGATATCCGACGATGGCTTGACGATAGTCGGGAAAGGGATCAACCCCGACGGTAATGAAGAGGCATGGACAGCCCGGCTGACCCAGCCCTGACTGACTCTCCGATCAGGCTCACCACTCGGTGACTTCACTGATGATAGCTTCGATCAATTCCACCATTTCCTGCACCGCAGCCTGTGATTCTGTATCACTGGGTGAGAAGGGACGGCGCCAGGCAAGATGGACGTGCTCCGGATCATCGCTGAGCACATAAACGCTGATAGTAAACGGGCACAGCAGAATATTCTCGGCATTGGCCTGTACCAGCCGGTGGGAGATCCTGGCGCTGCAAAACTCCACCGTTTCCGCCTGCAGAAAGACATTCTTTTCGATCCCGAAGTCCTTGCCGGTGCGATTGAGCATGTCACTGGCCGGCAGGGTATGGGCGATATTGATGCCCTTACCCTCGATGGCCTGCCTGACGCCGTCACGGATATCCTCGAACTCACCGCTCACCCTGACCGTCTTGACGGGACCTTCATCGGCGTTACCGGTAAGCGGCAGCAATACAGTCAGGCACACCAGCAGAAAGACCGGGAACAGCCGTTGTTTCAAGCCTTGCCAGAAGTGCCCCATCACGACCTCTTTGCGGTGTTTGTCCTTGTCAGGCCGGGAAAAGCACAGCCAGCCTGCGACAGACCGGTTATAAGACAAGTGGAACGGCCACTCCCCTCACAGGACGCGAAGGGAGTGGCCGCAGACCCGGTACTACCTGGCTTTGGCCGGCGCCTACCGCTGGCCAAGATACCACTTGTGATTATCCGAGGCGAGGACCTCGTCCAGCTTCTTCTGGAGGTCACTGGCCGCCTTGGCCTTTTTCGGATCTTTGGAATTGATGTTTGCCTCGATCAGCTGCTCCAGCTCCGGCACCATCTTGGTGTAGAAGTGCTTGGCCAGATCGTAGGTACCGTGCCAGTGGGTATAGTCCGGTGCCTGCATGGAGGCGGCCATGCGTGCACGCCGGCCTTCGTGATGCCAGAGTTCGAACCAGGTCCATTCGACCTTGTTGCTGAACTTGGCCGGTTTCAGCAGGGGTTTGGCGGCCGCCATGAGCGCTTTGCCGGGTTTGGCGAACTTTTCGTTGTACAGCTCGATCAGCGCATCATACTGGATATAGAACTTCTCGGTATGATCCTCGCTGTGACAGGCATTGCACACATCCACCATGTTTTCACGGCGGGTGTCCCATTTGAGCTCGGCACTGGCGAGACCCATCTTGGCATCCATGACCTCGGGACGCACCGACACCGGCGGACGGTTGGTCCAGCTGATGCGGTCACCGACATTGTGGCTGGACGGCTGGTTCTTGGTCGCACCCATGTGGCAGGTCGCACAGGTGGGTGCGGCCGTGTAGTCCTCACCGACCACCCACTTGGCGCTGTCCAGGTTCATCTCGTCCTTGTAGGCCTTGAAGGCGATACCGTGCTTGGACTCCTCGTAGATCTCCTTCTGCGGATGATCCGGACCGAGATGACATTTGCCGCAGTTATCGGGCTCGCGGGCCAGCGCAGCGGAGAAGCCGTGGCGGGAATGACAGGCCGAGCAGCTGCCCTCGGAACCGTCCGGGTTGATACGGCCGATACCGGTATTCGGGTAGGTGGCCGGATCCAGCTGACCGTCTTTCAGCACCTTGACCTTGGAACCGTGGCACTGCCAGCAACCGTTGACCGCGGCAGCAGAGTTACCACCCGGAAAACCGTCGGTGACCATCGCGCGGTTACCCTCGACCACTTCCGCGAGCAGGTTGTCCAGGGAATCCAGGATATGTCCGGCCTTGGCGTGCCGGGAGCTGGTCATTTCGTGTGCCGCCTTCTCATGGCAAACGCCACAGTCTTTGGGTGTGACCAGAATGGCAATGTTTTTCTTGACCTTCTTGTCGTCATGAACATAGGCATCGACATCGCCCTTGTCAGCGGCGTGGCATTCGTAACAGCCGACGTTGGCACCGTAATGCTTGCTCTTGCCCCATTCCTGAACGATACCGGGATTGGTCTTCTGATGGCACTTCACGCATTCCGTGGTTTCCTTCGACATCTCGGTGATGGGCAGTTGCTGCGTCTTGAGCGCAGCCAGCGCCATATTCTGCATGAAGAGCATCAGTAAACCGACACTCCACAACCACAGTTTTTGATCCATAGTATTTACCTCCTTAGTTTTTGTTTCAGCGCTGTGGAAATGCACACCATGCAAGCGCATGCTTCCATTTCCATTATTTCTGTATGGGCAAGTAGGCACTCTAGACAATCAGCGATAAATTGCAATAGGGGAAATTACCCCATCTGCCTGCCCTGAAGGACAGGTACAAAAAAAACGGGGTCTGCACACGCAGACCCCGCTTCCATTAGCCGATTAACGGATGATGACTTCAGTGAAAGATATCGTGGGTGATGTTGTTGAACCAGCTGTAGGCATACTGGACCTCACGCTTGCGCTCCGCCGGTGAACTGTCCATGGGCGTCAGTCCCCCGGAGCCCTCGACCTTGGCGACCTTGCCGTCCACCAGGTTGTAGACCATGGCGACCGAGATGCCGTCATCCGGCGCGACGATGCTGTAACAGGTATTGACCCAGGACGGGGTGCCCGCTTCACGACCGTTGACCAGCTCCACCACGGCGGCCGCCACCACTTTGGCCTGCGAGTTGGCGGCATAACCCGACTTAGGTAACGGCGCTGCGATGGCGGCGTCGCCGATCACGTGGATACCCTTGTGGATGGTCGATTCGAAGGTCTTGCCCGAGATCGGGCACCAGCCGCTGTCGTCGGTCAGACCGGCCGCGGCGGCAATGACCCCGGCTTTCTGGGCCGGGATAATATTGGCCACGTCCACCTTCATGTCATCGAAGTCCGTGGACACAGTACCGGCCTTGGCATCGACCCGCATGATGCCACCACCGGTGTCGGCCGCCTTTTTCCATTCGATCATACCCGGATAGTGGCGTTCCCAGGCCTGGGTAAACAGGCCCTGCTTGGAGAACTTGTCCTTGCTGTCGACGATGAGGATCTTGGACTTCGGCTTGTGGGTCTTGAGGTAGCTGGCAATCTGGCTGGCGCGCTCGTACGGCCCCGGCGGGCAACGGAACGGGTTCGGCGGCGGCGCTATCAACACCGTGCCACCATCCGTCATGGCCTCCAGTTGTCCGCGCAGCAGCGCGGTCTGCTCGCCGGCTTTCCAGGCGTGCGGGAATTTCTTGGTGGCGGCCTCGTCATAGCCTTTGATATTATCGCGGAAGGAAATACCGGGTGCGACAATGCAGCGGTCATAACTGAAACTCTTGCCGCCCTTGGTGGTGACCTTGCGTCCTGCGGCATCGATCGCAATGACGGTATCCTGTACCACCGTGACACCGTGCTTGCGCAGGCCGTCATAGCCGAACTTGAGCGACTCCAGCTTGCGGTTACCGCCGAGCACCTCGTTGCTCAGGTAGCAGGTGTAATAATGTTCTTTCGGCTCGATCAGCGTGACCTCGACCGAGTCATCGGCACGGCGGATGTACTTGGCGGCGGTCGCACCGGCGGTGCCACCACCGACAATAACCACCTGTTTCTTGCCGCCGGCCGCGGCTATGGCGGGGAAGCCGATCGCACTGACGGCGGCAGCGCCACCCGCGATCTTGATGAAATTCCTGCGATTGATTTTGCTCATGATTCTGTGTCTCCCCTACTGTTGACTGGCAAAGAACTGCAACAAGCTTTCCAGCTCGGCATCACTCAACTTGTCGACCTTCTTTTTCATCTTCTTGGGCATTTCCCAGGTACCGGCTCTGAAATCTTCCATGGCATACGTCAGGTACGGAAACCACTGGCTTGCCAGGATACCGGCGTCATCATCGGCCAGGCTGCCGTTTTCATCATGACATTTTGAGCAATTCTTCGTGTAGAGTTTCTCGCCGGCCGCCACCTTGGCGGCATCCAGTTCTTGACTGGTGCTGGCCATCGGCTTACTGGCGAAGTAACCGGCCATGAGTTTGATTTCCTCTTCGGAATAACCCTTGGCGATCCGTCCCATCACGGTACCGGGCTTGTCGCCGCTCTTGAAGGCCAGCATGGTGTCGGTGAAGTAGGTCTCTGACAAACCGGCGATGTTCGGTGTTGCCGGGCCCACACTGACACCATCGGTTCCGTGACAGCCGGCACAGGTATCACCCAGCATGCTTGCCGTCGGTGCGGCCGACAGCTGTCCGGCACCCAGCAAGGCGCTGGAGCCGAGTATTACTGCAAGTAATTTTCCTACAGACATATTGTTATCTCCTCATTAGGTGACAATTCTTTAAGTAACGACGGAAATTCTGACATCAGCAGGGAAGACAATACCTGGATACCCCCGTTGATACTCTGCTGCAGCGTCAGCTCTGCAGTTTATACGTCCGCCCCCTCTGGCTTCTCATTATCGGGCATGTGTACATGCTCACCGCCTAGACTGTAAAGGCTAATAAGCTGCACGTCAAAAGATTAACCCGGAAGTGTCACGCTTTACTAGGTAGATCCCGCAGGATTTTTTAGTACTTTAAGAATAACGAATATCACCCTGACAAAAGTCACCCTCTTTGCAAGCGCAAGGCATTCATCACGACAAACAGCGAACTGAACGACATGCCGATCGCCGCCCCCCAGGGTGGAATCCAGCCGGCGGCGGCAAACGGCACCGCAAGCAGATTATAGGCCGCTGCCCAGGCAAGATTCTGCAGGATATTGCGACGCGTACGTCGCGCCAGGCGCCGGGCATGTGCCAGCGCCGCGGCGTCATTGCCAAGGATCAGAAAATCGCTGCTGCTGTTCGCGAGGTCGGTGGCATCGGCAAAGGAGATGGAGACATCCGCTACAGCCAGCGTCGGGGCATCATTGATGCCGTCTCCAAACATGGCCAGCTGCCGTCCCTGCGACTGCTGCTGTTGCGTCCAGGCCAGTTTGTCGGCGGGCGATAGTCCACCGTGTGCGTCTCCAATACCCAGTTGCCTGCCCAGTCTCAGCACAGTGTCAGGTGCGTCACCGCTTAGTATCGCCAGATGCTGCACGCCGCTGTCTGTCAGGCCGGCAAGCATCGCATCGATACCCGGCCGCAGCGGGTCTTCAAATGAAACCACAGCCTGCACGCCCTCGGGATTGGCCAACACGGAGACCAGCCGGCCGTGAGCCCGGCCGTCGGCAATGACCGTCCGCGTATCTTCGTCGTAGTCGGCAGGGTGTGCCGCAAACTCAGGTTTGCCGAAACGCCACTCACGACCCTCGATCGAGCCCCGGATGCCGGCGCCCGGCACGTTTTCCAGCTGGGTGGTGACAAGACGCGTTCGCGGCACGGCTTCGCGCAGGGCCTGCGCTACCGGATGTGCAGAATCGGCCGCGAGGGCGGCCGCATGGCGCAGACAGGTGTTTTGATCCAGGCCGGCGGTCGGCACCACGGCCGCCAGTGCCGGCTGCCCAGCAGTGAGGGTGCCAGTCTTGTCGAACACAAACAGATCGCTGCGAGCCAAGGCATCCAGGGCCCGCATTCGCAGCGGCAGGACACCCATATCAATAAAGCGACCCGCACTGACCGCCAGCGCCACCGGGGTCGCCAGTGCCAGCGCACAGGGACAGGTCACGATCAAGACAGCAATAGTATTGGGCAGCCAGCTGCGCGGGTCCGACCATAGCCAGTAGATAGCGGTTGCCGTCGCAATCAGCAGCAGGGCGGCAACGAACCAGCTCGCCACCTGTTCTGCCAGCACTGCATAGCGTGGACGCTGCTCCAGGCCGCGCTCGACCAGGCGCCGGATTTCACTGACTGCCGACTGTTGCAACGCATGGGTCACCCTGAGGGTGACTGGCTGGTCGCCGTTGACCGAACCGGCAATCACGGCATCGCCCGGTTGATGCAGCACCGGTTGAGCCTCGCCGGTCAGGAGCGATTCATCGAAGCTGCTGATGCCGTGGGCCACAATCCCGTCGACCGGCAGGGTTGCACCGGGTAACAGCCGGATGCGGTCACCGGCGACCAGTTCATCGACCGGCACCTCATCGACGTTGCCGTCGCTACCCAGCCGGGAGGCAGTGCCCGGGGTAACCCGTGCCAGCCGGTCGATCCGATCGGCCGCAGTCAGCTTGCCGCGCAACTCATAGCGCCGGGCCAGCAGCAAGAAGAAGATGAACATGGCGATGGAGTCCAGATAAACCTCGCCCCGCCCCGTGACCGTCGCATGCAGGCTGCCAAGGAACGCGGCTGAGAGGCCCAGGACCACGGGCACATCCATTCCCAGGCGACGATGCCGCAGATCGCTCCAGGCACCGGCAAAAAACTCCTGGCCGGGATAGGCCAGCAGCAATAGCGCAAGCAGCAGGTTGGACCAGCGACCCACGACAATCCACAGCGGCAACTCCCCGGCCGCGCCGGTTTCGCCCATGAGATAGGTCGCCAGGGAAAAATTCATCACCAGCATGCCGACGAGTCCGGCAAACAGCAGCCGCTCGGTACTGCGCCGGCGCCGCAGTCTGTTGAGTTGTTCGCTGCGGGTGGCGTCATAGGGATGGGCGATATAACCGATATCGGTGATGGCTCGCAGGATCTCGCTGAGCCGGATAGTCTGCGGATCCCAGCGCACGCGCGCCCGCTGCGTGGTGTCATCGATATGCACATCCAGCACACCGGGCAGGCCACGCAGGTGCCGTTCATTCAGCCACAGGCAGGCTGGACAGCGGATATTGTCGAGCAACAGGGCAGCCTCACGGCTGTCACCGACAGGCGTCACGAAGTCCTGCTGAATTTCAGGCCGGTCGAACAGTTCGACCTGGCTGAGGAAGTCCGGCACAAGCTGGTGGTTGGCGGAAACGGCCGGGTCGGTACGATGCCGGTAGTAATCCTCCAGGCCGGCATCGACTATGGCCTTGCAGACGGCATGGCAACCGTGGCAACAGAACCGGCGCTCCTCACCAAACACATCGAGAACCGGCGCCGCCGCAGGGTCTGTTACCGGCAGGCCACAATGAAAACAGTGGACGTCAGTGAATTCCCGGGACTCAGCGGCAAGTGTTAACGTGGCGTGGTTCGACATATTAGTGCGGTGTAACGAATAACGTGTGCATATCAGAGGCCCACAAATGACTCTAAACAAGACATAGACCGGTTTGGAATCATGGTCCTGGAGATTGCTTCGTCGCTTTGCTCAGATTTTTTGGAGGCACAGCGAACAACAGCTTACGCCTGTAGGGCCGAATTTATTCGGCCAATTTCGACCGGTCGAATGAATTCGACCCTACAGATCTTCCTCGATTCGTGGCCGCGCAGCGGGGTGAGGTACTGGCAATGACGAATTAATCAGAATTTCCTTTATTCATTACAGTACAATTGGTGTGGTTTCCGGGTGCCGGTTATTCCTCTTCCTCAGGCACGGCAGCGGCATAGTACCCGGCCAGGGCCTCGATCTCCTCCTCCGTCAGCGCCTCTGCAACGATTCGCATACGCGAATAGATGTCATTGGTGCGGTCGCCCTCCTTGAATTCGGTCAGGGTGGAGACCAGGTATTCGGGATACTGGCCGGCCAGTGCCGGGTGATCGAACTGCCCGCCCCGGCCATCCTGCCCGTGACAGGAGGCGCAGGCCTTCAGCAGGCGCTGCGGGTCGCCGTGAAAAACAAGCTTCAGAATTGCCGGATCAGTGTTTCGATCCGCTGCCACCGGCGCCGGCTGCAGCGAAGCGAACCAGACCGCCAGATCCGCCAGCTGCGGGTCATCAAGGTTGCGGGTCTGCTTGTACATGTCCCGGTCATCGCGGTTCTTGTCCTGGTAGTCCTTGAGTTGTTTGTAAATATAACTGCCGCTTAGCCCGGCGATATTGACGTCTTCGGGATCATCCGAAACCCCCGCATCGCCATGGCACTTGGCGCATTTTGCTTCACCCGCAAGCTGCTCGCCGCGGGCCGGGTCCGCTGCCCGCAGCAACCGGATTGTCGCCAAGTCAAACGCAACTGCCGATGACGGCTCGGCCCCCGCCGTCGGGAGCAACATCGCCATTCCGGTCAGCACAGCAAGTAAACGCATCATGATCATATGCTCCATGGGACAGTACCGTGAGTATCCAGCAGGAAGAACTGTGCAATCGGATAGCCGTAACTCGCTATCATGTAAACCAGCACCAGCAGGCACCAGAACCCGAAGCTGTTCATCAGGCGCGGCATGCGCACAATGGCGTGTACCGGCTCGGCATATTCCACCTCGAGATTGACTTCAGCCTGGGCATTGCCATGGGTCTTGAACAGGTTGTAGACCAGCATCAGCGCTGAAATGAACAGGATGCCCCCACCGGCGATCATGGCGGATTGGGCCGGCAGCCAGGCCTGCACGAAGGACTCGTCATACGGTGTGGACGATATACGCCGCGGCTGTCCAGCCAGGCCAAGCTGGTGCCAGGGCAGCGTCAGGATCAGCATGCCGATAAACCACAGCCACAATTGCTTGAGCGCCAGGGCGGTGGAATACAGTTGCCGACCGGTCATCTTCGGCCACAGGTAATAAGCGATCGCGAAGTACATGATTACCGTGGTACCGCCAAAAATCAGGTGAAAATGCCCGGTGACCCACTGGGTATTGTGGACCATGGTGTTCATGGCATAACTGGCATTGATCATACCGCCGAAACCACCGAAAGTGAGCATCAGCATTGCCAGCATGGCCGCGGTGACCATGGGATTGCCCCAGGGCAACGCGCCGATCCATCCGAACAGACCCTTGCCTCCGCGCAGGCGCCCGGCGATCTCCAGTGAGGCGATAATGGTAAACCCGGTAATCAGGGTGGGGACGGCCACCATGAAGGTGCCGGTCATATGCAGAAACTTCCAGCCCGCTGCCTGAAACGGGTCCATATAGAGATGATGAAAACCAATAGGCACCGAAAACACCAGCAGCATGATAAACGCCACACGCCCCATGTGGTCACTAAACAGCCGGCCACCGGCTGCCTTGGGCAACAGGGTGTAGAGTGCGATGTAGGCTGGAAACAGCCAGAAGTACACGATTGCATGCAGCGTCCAGGAGAACAGTGTCCGTGCCAGACCGACATCGACGGTATCGATAAGGCCCAGGGACCAGGGGATCAGCTGGAAGAGCACTTCCGAGGCAACGCCGAGACTGGTAATGAACCAGAGAATGGCATTGGCCGTGGTACCATACATCGCCAGCGGCACGGTTTCACCCGGGTGCGCCTTTTTCCAGCTGGTCATCATCATGACCATCTCCAGGCACCAGACCCAGGAACCCACCACCAGCAGAGTGGCGCCGATATAAAACGCAGGATGGGCCTTTAAGGGCGGGTAGAAGGTATAGAGCACCGAGGCATTGCCGGTCAGCAGCGGCACGGCTGCCAGCAGCACACCAATCAGTGACATCCAGAAACCGAACCAGGCCAGCGGCTTGTTCCACAGCTCCTGCTTGAGGCTGGTCGTCGCCGTATAATAGCCATA
>CBFDBP010000095.1:0-10936 GCA_965603065.1 uncultured Gammaproteobacteria bacterium | reverse complement strand
CTGAACATCTCGCTGACGGCATAATCGAGACGTTTCTTTGTGTCCTCGCTGCTGCGTTTGCCTTCAACATCGGCGACAGCCACACCGGCCCAGAGCGCTTTACCGTTGACGGGACTGATGAACAGCACGGCCAGGGTGCCCTTGGGGTTGTTCTGCAGCACTTCCATATCCTGCTTCGGATCCTCTTTCAGTTCCAGGGCTTCCATATCCACGCCGGCGATATAGGCGACCAGCATGTCAGGGTTGAGATCGACCTGTGAAATGCCGCGCTTGCGCAGTTCTCGATCGATCAGAAACTGTATTTCCGCATCGGCATCGAAATCCCGCGGCTCCCACTGTCCCTGCGGATCATTGAGGATCTGTGCCGTGGCAATCCAGGCGTAGCTTTTGTAGTTATTCATTTTCATTCCGGGGGCCGACTGCACCTCGACGTCGATATCCTTGGTCAGCGTCGTCGATGCACAGGCACTAACAAGAAGCCCGGTGAATACAGCGACTATCATTAAACGGTATTTATTCATAGTGAGTTCTCCCTTTGCTTAAGATCATTTGCTATACAGAAACTTCAGTCTTCTTCGTCCCAGAGCGGTAACACATTTTTCCCTCTGCGGTCTTTCTTTTCAGCCTGTTTCCTGATCGCCTTTTTCTCACGCGCTTTATGCAGATCCTTCTCATAGTTCGCACAGACCGATGCATCCCCCTTGCCATTGTCCAGCTTGCCATGCGCATATTCAGCCACAGCCATACCGGCAAAGACATAAGGCGCAAAGATGAGTGTGCCGAAAGTCAGGGCAGCCGACTTGACGGGGATCGCCTGGATCGACGGGTCGTTCAACGCCCCCCTGATCTTGACCGGTTCCGCCTTGCCGATGAGCCGGCTCTTCTTTCTGGGTATGAAAGCATAATCGACCTGTTCCCTGCCCAGATCAATCGTTCCCTCGCCGGCAATGGTAATATCTTCGGTGTCCATAAAAAAGGCGTTGGTGCTCACCAGGCCCTGCCGGATACTGTAATCGGCGATGGCACAGTTGATATCGAAGTAGCGTTGTTTCACCCGTTCGGACGCCCAGCCGACAATATCCACGAACAGCAGGTCTAGTTTCGACCGGCTGATCTTTCCGTGCTTCATGGTCACGTAGAACTCGCCCTGTGCATTGGTTGCCATGTCGTGCTGACTTTTACCCGAACTGGACAGCGATATATTGACATTGACCTCCGCATTCTTCGAATCAAACTGCTTCTTTGAATTCGACACATCGACGTTAAAGCCCCGCCAGGGATCCAGATTCTCGCCGGATAAACTGAAACTGAATTTTGGAACATCCCTGGTATCGAACTGCAGATCCAGATCGGCCTGCCCTTTCGGATAGACGAGGGTGGCAGGTTTTACCGACAGATGACCGGACTTCATTACGGCTCGGAAACTCGCCGACAAGGCTTCCGAATTGGCACGATCGAACGACTGGATATCAACGCTCAGATCCATATCCGCCTTTTTCAGCCAGCCCAGGTCCATCGGTTCGCGGGAAAACACCGGTTGCTCTTGTTTCGATTTCTGTTTCTTGGCACGTTCCCTGGCGATTTCTTCCCTTTTCTTCTCAGCCGCATCCGGCAAAAAGAAATTCTGCGCGGTGATTTTGCCCTTGATCTGTGGCGGGCTGGCCTGGAAATCTGTATTGAGCAGCAGATCAATCTTCTCTTCTCCCGAAATCACGCTTGCTTCTAAAATGGTACCGCCGTCTGCCCGTTTAACCTTTGCATCCAGCTCAAGAAGCCCATGTCCAGGCCATTCCAGATCAAACAGCGCCCAGAACAGATTGGCATCCCGGGCTTTAACATGGCAATTGAGTGCAAAGGTTTCGGGCTTGCTGAAATCGTCAAAACGGCCATCCAGTTTCAGGTTGAGGATATCCTGTTTGGCGCTCTCGATATGCAGTGAATCGATACCCAGTGCGCCTTTACTGTCGGAAATAAGCAGTTTGCCGGTCAACTCACCCAGCTCGGGCAGTTCCTGATTGTCAGCCAATCGGGCAAAGTCACGGCCATCCATGTTCAGCACTGTCTCTATGCGCACCTTGCCAAGCGTATAGATGTCCCCGATCGAGCCGTTCGACGTCAGTGCCGGCCTGCCAGCATCACCGACCACGACCCGCATAGCCTCGACGCCCAGCATCTTATCCTTGTCCTTGATGCCGGCCTGTGCAGTAACGGGGCCCAGGTCCGGTATATCGTAACCAAACGCCTGTGCCAGAGCCTGGCTGCTGGAGGAATGCGCTTTGACGTCGAGATCGGTGTCCTCCAGGCGCCACTTCTTCCCGGCGCTGATATAGCCGATGCGCCCGCTTGCCTCTACCTGCAGGACGTCCGCCCGACCCGCGATGAGCGTGAGCTTGTCAAGCAGCAGTTTTGTATCGGTACCGGTGGCCCGCCATCGCAGCTGGAGCGGACCGATCGCGGGGATGGTTCTATCCAGCTTGAAGAGTGAATTGAGCCTGGCGACGTCGTCTGTCCTGGCTGTGGTATCGACCCAGATACCTTCGATACTGAAGGCTGGCAGGAAGGTGACCTTATCCGCCGAACCTGTTTCCTGGATATTCAGCGGCTCGCCTTTGGGTGTAATGAGCCTGTAGTCGTCGATACGGTGCTGACCGTCAACCGTGTGCAGCCGTGCCTGCGCCTGGTAGGCCAGCGCTGGAATGTCCTGTTCAGACCAGGCACTCACGAAGCCGGTATCACGCCCGCCCAAACGCACCGCGAGATCCATCGATTGGATTGGATCCGCTTGATCCCAGTCGCCGAAGTGTATCCGGCCTTCGGCACCGAGCAGCGTTTTGTGCTTGTCACCGGCCGACAGCTTGACCTGATTCAACTCGAGCGCCTGGGTATCACCCTCGATCCGATAGCTCAGATCCAGCGGGCCGGTTAAAGGCAGCTCCATGCCGGCGCGTTCGGCCATCAGCGAGGTCTGGGTCGCTGTCATGCTGACGTCCAGACCATAGCCTGTGTTGGGCGCCTCACTGAGGGGGAACTGCGCGATGCCGCCGCTCAGGTCCACCTGGATACCCTTGTCGTCTTTGGTCCGGATGACGATATTCTCAAGCGTCGGATCGCCCTGTGTGGAATGGATATCGGCGCTGCCGGTGATGGCGCCTAACTCGGGGATCTCATCGAAGATCAGGATGCGCGCCGCACGGGTGGTGGGCGCGGTGAACGCGAGTTTGAGGTCGAGGTTCTCAGCTTCCGGCGTCTGCAGCAGCTGCGTCAGATCAAGCTTACCGGTGAGCGACAGGTCCAGCTCATCCGCGCTTCCGGCCTTGAAATTGAATTCCTGTAGTGTGAGTCGTGACCGACCACCGCTGATCTGCGCTGCCACCTCAGCGCTGTCCAGGGCGCCCAGACTGTCCGGTAAAACGGGGCTCAACCAGGCGGCGTCAGTGAGCCGGCCGTTCACAGCGAGTTCGACACCTTCGAGCTCGACGGCATTGGCGATGCGGCCGTCCAGCTTCACGCCGGACTCGCCGGGAGCTGTCCAGTTCGCCGAAAGATCCTCAATGGCGAGCTGCGCAAAGGGCCCACTGAGCCGGGCGCTGGCGGTCAACTCACCGGGGATACTGATCTGTGCATTCAGACCGGGGATTTTGTTCAGATCCGGAAACCGGCCTTGAAGCTCGGCCTCAACGACGGCCACCGGTTGACTGAAGTCGACCCGGCCCGCGGCGGATGATTTGATCATTGCGCCCTGCACGGAAACCGAAAAGGGCAGCTGCTTTCGCTGCAGCGACTGATGAACATCCGGCAGGGTGGCGTCGATGGAAAACTGTTCACCCTCTACGTCCACCTGGGCGGACAGTCCTGCTATGTCTTTATCCGGCTCCAGCCGCAGCGAAAGTTCATTGACCCGGGTCGCGGGCAGCTGATGCTCGTCACCTTCGTTGAAAATCGACAGCTCTGCAATCTGCAACTCGTGTAAAACCGGCCGCAGCCTCAGTGCTGAAAGATCGAGCGGGACCTGCCTATCAACAGCGGGGGCATCTTTCTTTAAACTTTTCAGGACATGTATACGGGTGTCACCGAGCAGCAGGTGGGGGATATCCACTCGGCCGGTCAACAGACTAGACAGGCTGACCTTCAGTTGCAGCGAACTGGTCTCCAGCCGGTAAGCATCCCCACGGTCAGCGACAACCAGATTATCAACGCTGAGTTCCGGTGCCCATGTCCGGGATATACTGGCATCATCCTGGTAGCTGATGCGGGTATCGGATGCCGTTTCAAGGCGTTTGACAAGTAGCGGCACCAATGTCGCATCGTCGACGGACAACCAGGCACCCGTTGCACCCAGTAATACCGCAGCGAGGACTACCAGTGCGCCAACAATTGCTCGTTTGACTGTTGTCATTCCCAATGAATCCATAAAAAAACCGGGGCTGTTGGAAAACAGCCCCGGCCATTGTACAAGGTAAAGGGGGTCAGCGGCGGTCGTTACGAAGGACCGGCCCGCATCCCTCGAGCCTTAGTGCTTGATGATTTCGATAACCACACGCCGGTTCTGATCACGACCAGCTTCGGTGCTGTTATCGGCAATCGGCTCGATCTCGCCCTTACCGCTGACGCGCATGGTTTCCCGCGGTACCTGGCCCTCGCCGGCAAAGTACTCTGCAACAGCCTGGGCCCGACGCTCCGAGAGTTTCTGGTTGTAAGCTTCCGGACCGGTGGAATCGGTATGCCCAATGACATTCATGTGTGCCACGTTCTGGCGCAACAGGGGACGAAAAGCCTCGATCTGCGCATTAACAGCGTCGAGCTCCCCTTTATCCGCTGCAGTCAGATCAGCGCTGTTAAACTCGAATTGAAGGTTCTGGATAAATTGTTCCGCAACAACTTCTTGCTTTGCAGCCAGCACCACATCATCTTTGACAATCGTGGTTTCCTGGAGAACGGCCACTGCCGCACCGATTGGCTGGTTCTCCACCTGGACGCCTTCCTTGACGATTCTCTTGTAACCACAGTCTTCGAGTAATTCCTGGCTGTCCAGGTAAGTGGTTCTCAAGCAATCACCGGAACCGGATTGCACGGCTTCGCCGGAAGAACTCTTGACATAGCCATCCACGGTCAGATCATCGGCGGCGTGTACGGGCAGGCTCATCATCAGGCTCATAGCCAGGGCGATGTTGGTTTTACTATCGAGGTGTGACATAAAGACTCCTTGAGGTGTAATATTTTGCGCTTTACGCGCATCGGGAAATTAGTGCTGAAATCCTTATGCCGCTCGCAGCGCGAGCGATGTCTGGCTGAAGCCCGCCCGTCTATTGGCGGCTTCGCGACTGAATTGGTGTATTTTGCGCCATACAATTCAGTATTTCAAAGTATTCTTATTTTCTTTAAGTCCACACTGCACCCCATGATTGCGGTTTTTTCGCCTGGTCAAGCCATGTTAAGGCTGTAACAATAAGACAAACATAGACAAACGTCTAGCGCATACCCGCGCTGCTGTTAATTTATTGACACCCTAATGCCTGGAGTACTTTTTTTGTGATATATCGTTCCTTCCTGTTACTGATCTGCCTGTCCTGTTTGCCTGCCCTGTTGACGGCCGAAGAAGCCAGTCCACGCGATCAGATCCGGCGCTACATAGAGCTCACTCAGACTGGCGGCGACGCTGTCATCGACGGGGAGTCGGTCGCGTCGGTACAGGTACTGCCGGCGCTGTACGAGCAACACAACTATGCGCGCCTCTGGACCCGCCCTGACTCGGTTAATCAACTGTTTGACACGCTCGACAGCATTGACGAAGACGGCTTGGACGCCAGTGACTACCACACCGCAGCATTGAAGGCGCTACGGGGGCAGATCGGGGAAAACGCGACGGCGGATCCGGCACTCGCCGCCAAATTCGATATCCTGTTGACGGACAGTCTGATCCGCCTGGGCTACCACCTGTCGGTCGGCAAAGTCGATCCGGTGGAGCTGGATAACAACTGGAACATGGAATACACCATTGGCGATCTGGATACCACGCTTGAGCTGGCTAGCGCCATTGAACAGGGCAGCGTTACCAGGCTGATGAACCGTTTACGTCCTCAGGCGCCGATTTATGCAAATCTGAAGACGGCGCTTGCCCGCTATCGCAACATCGAACAGCAGGGCGGCTGGAATCCGGTAGCCTCGGGGCCGACGCTGAAGCCGGGTATGACCGACGCCCGTGTCACTGAGCTGAGGCAGCGCCTCGCGGCAACCGGAGACTTGCCGTCTGCCGATCTGACGTCAAACTCATTTGATGACAGCGTCGAAGCGGGCGTAAAAGCGTTTCAGCGGCAGCATGGACTGGAAGCAGACGGTCTGCTTGGCAAGGCCACGCTGGCGGCGATGAACGTACCGGTTGAAGCCCGTATCGACCAGATCCGCGTCAACCTGGAACGTGCCCGCTGGGTGCTGAACAATCTGCCGAACGAGTATGTGCTCACCGACATCGCAGGCTTCCGGGTGACTTATATCCGTGACGGTAGCGTGATCTGGGAATCCCGTGCACAGGTCGGCAAACCCTATCGCAAGACACCTGTTTTCAGGTCCGAGATCACCTATCTCGACATCAATCCGACCTGGACCGTGCCACCGACCATTTTATACAAAGACATCATCCCCAAGCTCCAGAAAGACCCCGACTACCTGAAGAAAAAGGACATGCGGGTACTCCAGCACAATGGCAAGCCTGTGGATGCCAGCACAATAGACTGGTCAAAATATTCCAGCGGGCGTTTTCCCTACATGATCCGTCAGAATCCGGGCCCGAAAAATGCCCTGGGCCGAATCAAGTTCATGTTCCCGAACAAGCATTCCGTGTACCTGCACGATACGCCGAATAAATCACTGTTCGGAAGAACCGAGCGGGCGTTCAGTTCGGGCTGTATCCGCGTTGAAAATCCGTATGACTTTGCCGAACTTCTGCTGCATAGCGATGAGTGGAACAAAGACAGGATACTGCAGGTTGTGGACACACAAAAAACAACGTCGGTAACCCTGCCCAGCCCCGTTGCCGTGATCCTGTTGTACTGGACCGTGAATGCGGATACCGACGGCCATGTTGCCTTCAAGCAGGATATCTACAACCGTGACGGGCTGATACTGACCGGTCTGAAACGGCCTTTCCGGTTCAGAAAAGGTCCGATACTGGATGACACAGCAACCGCCACTGAAGGCGCGGCCCCCTGAGCGCAAATGGCGACGCACGATGTTCGCGCCGAAGGACGGCGCTCCTGCAGGGTGAAACCAGCCTTTGCAGGAGCGGCCTCCCGGCCGCGATGGCATGACACAATCATCGCGCCGGAGGGTACTGTCCCTGCAGGCGCAACCATAAGGCCCGAACCAGTCCTTTCCCTGTTGTTCCTCACTCTGTCGCTTGGCCGTCCAGACCATCAGTTCCCGCATAAAAACGAAATAGTCTAACCAGCACAGCCGGTTATGCCCGAACGACCTTGTTAACCTTTGACCAACCAGCTCGTTAATCATCCCTGTAAGCAACAGAGGATTAGATTATGCGAACAATCAGACTGACAATTACCGCTCTGCTACTGAGTGTTGCCAGCCTTGCCCTCGGCAATGCCGCGCAGGCGCACGGCTACGCGGGCAAACCCGCCCACAGCGTCCATGGCCAACACCAGCGTCATTATTACGCGCCTCGTTACCCGTCGCGGCCTCATGTCTATGGCCATGATGATTACCAATACGGGCACCATGGCATTTACAAAAAACACAGACATTACAAACATTATGGCAAAGCCTATGACTGGCGCCGCCGTCCCCACAAGTTTAACGATCATCGTTCTGACGACAGCGGGTACCGCGGCCGGCACGATAGCGGCGACCATCGGCCCGGCCGGGATGATTACCACGGCAACGATGACCACAATCGCCACAGCCGCGATTATTCGAGACAGATGCGGACTTCTTATGCTGAAAGCAACCGGCACTGACAGCAATGCACTGCTCCGGATTGGCGAGGATACGATGGAGACGGTATTCTTGAGGCCGATGCAAGCAGACATTCCCACAGGCGAGCGGACGAGCGACCAGGCGTTATTGAACAATTTCCTCGCTGGCCTGCAGCACAAGGCGTACCACGTCGCTTACGGCGCCTTGTGGGACAAGGAGACCGCACTTGATGTGGTACAGGAAAGCATGCTGCGTTTCGTCCAGTATTACCGCGACAAGCCGGAAACGGAATGGCCGGCGTTGTTCCGCAGCGTACTCAACAGCAGGATCAATGATCAACGCCGTAAGCGCCTGCTGGCGGCTACCAAGCGCAAGCTGCTGTCCTTAACCGGCATGGGACTGGCCGATGCGGAACGAGATGAACACATGGCCGAAGCCGAGTTATCTGCCGTCCAGCACGATGCGGGGATCAGCGATCCGGAGGCCGGTGTTACAGCTGTCCAGTTAAAGCGGCGGATCGAGCAGGCATTGGCGACGCTGGCAGAGCGCCAGCGCCAGGTATTTCTGCTGCGCGAGCAACTGGGTTTGAGTATTCGCGACACGGCGGATATTCTGGGTTGCTCGGAAAACACCATCAAACAACATCATTTCCGTGCACTGCGTGCGATGCGCGCGCAACTTTCGGAGGTATGGGAACATGAGCAGACCTGATCAACACCCCGATACCGAATTACTGGACCAGCTGCGCGCCGGTCTGCTGGATGAAGATCCGTTACAAAAAGCCGCGCTGGACGCACATATACAGCAGTGTGCGGCGTGCCGGCAGGGTTATGACTGGCCAGCCGCACTGCGCTCGGACGACGGACAGACTCAGCACCTGCTCGGGCAGCTCGACCAGGCGCGGCACCAGGCACTGCTGGCCCGGAAAAAGACCGCCCTGCGCCGTTTTGCGCCACTGGCCGCTGCTGCCGCCATTGCGCTGGTTGCCGTGCTTGTAGTCAAGCCGTTGCAGTCGCCCGACACCGGCGATACCCGGTTGGCGGGCACAACGCCCGACGCAGTCCCGGAAATTTACGAAGATCTGGACTTCTATCTGTGGCTGACAGACCATAAGGCGTCGCCGGATTCTTCAACCTGATGATTATGAGAACACACCTGAAACCACTGACCTCGACCCTGTTCACCCTGGCCCTGTCGCTGTCCAGTTTGCCGGCCTATGCCGACGTCGATGCCCACCGTCTATACCTGGCGGCGCGCGGTGACATTCCCTGGCAATCGCTGAACCCTGAAGAACAGCGGGCGCTGCAACGCCACCGTGGCAACTGGGACGATTACGACCATGAGCACCAACAGGACATGCGCCGGGGCGCACAACGCTACCTGGAGCTGCCGCCGGACAAGCGCCGTGAGGTGGAACAACAGCGCCGCAAGTATGAACAACTGAGCCCGCAGGAACGCCAGCGTCTGCGTAAAGAATACCAGCGCCAGAACAGATAGCCGCTCCGCCTCATAACCCGTAAGAGCGGTCTCCTGAACGCGATTATTCTGCAGCATCATCGCTGTCAGGAGACCTACAGGGTTAAAACAGCCGTGTTATAGCGGTGCTATTCACAGTCCAGCAGCAAGCCGGTACAATCGCGTCCCCCTTTTGGTACCGGCCGGATTTCCCTATGCACCCTATGCACCCTATGCTGAACATCGCGGTGCGCGCTGCCCGCAACGCCGGAGATATTATCGTCCGGCACCTTAACCGCATCGACAAGCTGACCATCGTTAGCAAGGAACGCAATGATTTTGTTTCCGAAGTTGACCGTCAGGCGGAAGACGAAATCATCGCCATCATCCGCAAGGCTTACCCCCATCACGCCGTGCTGGCAGAGGAAAGCGGCCAGCACGAAGGTAAAGACGATTTTCAGTGGATCATCGACCCGCTGGACGGAACCACCAATTTCCTGCACGGTTTCCCGCAATTCTCGGTTTCCATTGCACTGAAACACAAGGGCCGTCTCGACCAGGCCGTGGTTTATGACCCCATGCGTCAGGAGTTGTTTACCGCAAGCCGTGGCAGCGGTGCGTTTCTCGATAACCGCCGCATCCGTGTCAGCAAACAGAATACCCTGACCGCTGCCCTGCTGGGGACCGGTTTCCCCTACAAGGATCAGCAACACCTGGACGCCTACCTGGAAATGTTCAGGGCGTTGATCGTGGATACCGCGGGTATCCGTCGTCCGGGCTCTGCAGCACTTGATCTTGCCTACGTCGCGGCGGGCCGCTTCGACGGATTCTGGGAAATCGGTCTCAATGCCTGGGACATGGCGGCAGGGATATTGCTGGTGCGCGAAGCCGGCGGACTGGTGGGTGATTTCAGCGGTGGCCACGACTTTATGCAAACAGGCAATATCGTGGCTGCCGCGCCCAAGCTGTTTCCGCTGATGTTACGCGAAATACGCCCCCACCTGAGCGACGCCCTGCCGTGTTGACATTTATAATACCGTCCTGAAGTTTTGACAATCTATCGCGGCCAGGAGACCGCTCCTACCGGGGTCACCGTGAAGGCTCTGCCAGCTCAAGCCTGTGTCCCATCCGCCGCTACACACGCTGAACCTGCAGCAACTGGAAACAACGGTTTCTGCATGATTAAGCCCATGTAAAACAAGTATAAAGAAGATCCCTGTTTTTATGAAACTAAGCGATAAGGCACTCAGGCTTATTGGTCTGACAGTATTGGGAAGCATGCATCACAAAAAGATTCCGGACGACTCGCCCTCCTCCCCCAACAGCTCAAAGCCGGGCGGCTATGGCCGGCCCAGGTTAACCCTGCAAGCCCGGCGTAAAGCCGTAAAAGCACCCGTTATACCGATCCGTAACAAAAAATCCGAAAGCTGAACCTGGGCGTCTGTCCGACTCAGGAACAAAGATCAAACGAGATCGTGTCGAGCTTGTGAGAAATGCCTGGTACTCCTTCCAGACGATATTGACAGGTTCAGCGCTTCTCACACCATTTACAGTG
>CBFDBP010000094.1:0-11007 GCA_965603065.1 uncultured Gammaproteobacteria bacterium | reverse complement strand
TCATTTAGAGTCACTAAACTTCTCTCCTCGTGCCTCGCCTAAAGCGCCTACTGTTGGTGCCTGGCCGTTTTTGCGGCGGCAACGCTGCCGTTTTCATAGTGTTAACAGGCCTAGGCCCTAGGCAATCTGCTTCTTGACAAGCTGGAAATACATTCCCTTTTTATCCACCAGCTCTTCGTGCTTACCCTCTTCCACTACACTTCCATTATAGAGGACCAGTATCTTGTCAGCGCTCATGATGGTACTCAGCCGGTGCGCAATTACCACCGCTGTCCGGCCCGTGAGGATATCCTTCATATTCTTGAGGATGTTGCCTTCAGACTGAGTATCGAGTGCAGAGGTGGCTTCGTCAAAAATAAGTAATTTCGGATCATGGTAGAGCGCACGCGCTATACACAGACGTTGCAACTGCCCGCCCGACAGGCCGACGCCGCGTTCTCCGACCACCTGCTCGTAGCCGAGTGGCATATTGGCAATAAATCCGTGCGCGTCCGCCAGTTTTGCAACCTCTATAATCCTGTTCCTGTCCGGGTTTTCGTCACCACTCGCGATATTTTCCGCAATAGACCCCGAAAACAGCAGATTTGACTGCATGACGTAGCCGACCTGCGCACGAAAATATTCCTTGTCGACAACACCCATATCGTATCCATCAACGCTGATTGTTCCGTCGGTCGGCAGGTAGAAACCGACCAGAAGCTTGGCAAGCGTTGTCTTGCCCGATCCGCTTTGGCCGACGATAGCCACCAGCTCGCCGGCGCCGATTTTCAGATTTATCTTTTCCAGCACGTAGGGGGTTTCGTTACCGCCATAACGGAAATAGACGTCTTCGAGTTCTATATCCCCCTGCAGGTCCGGAAGAATAACCCGGGAGGCGAGTTCGCCGGGCTTTTGTTCCGGTTCCATATCCAGAATATCTCCCAGCCGCTCCATCGCCACGCCGGCCTCATGAATCTGATTCCACAAGCCGACCAGGCCCATCAGCGGGCTCAGGACGCTGCCCATCAGGGCATTAAATGCGATAAGTTGGCCGATGGTCAGCTCCTGTGCCATGACCAGATTGGCACCCATCCAGAGAACACCAATCGTGATCATTGAGTTGAAGATCTGGCTCACCAGTCCGACAAGGATACTGAAACGTTGTGCCCGGTACTGAACGTCGAGCGAACCGGCATACTTCTTTTCCCATTTCAGACGCATGGGCCGTTCGATGCCCATGCCCTTGACGGTCTCGGCTCCGCCGATGATTTCCATGAGTGTGGATTCAGCGTCTGTCGACGTCTGAAACGCTTCCCGTGCGTAGGCCTTTATCTTCGGGGTGACGGCGACGGTCAGTATCAGGATGGGAATGACCAGGGTGACAAGAAGCACAGTCATCTTTGCACTGTACATGAACAGAATACTGAAATAGATAAACACCATCAGGAGGTTCAGTATTGTTGTAACGGTTGATTCGGTCAGAAAGGCCCTGATGGTCTGATTTTCCTGGAAGCGTGCAAATACATCACCGGTTTTCCGTTTGGCGAAAAAAGGGATCGGCAGTGACAGGGCGTGCTTCAAAAAGCCCGACATCATCGAGAAATCCAGATTCCTGATCATGAAAGTGGAAAGGAAGGCACGCATGACCGATGTCAATTGCGTAAACAGGCTGCTTATGACCAGCCCTGCTATCAGTACGTGTAACAGTGATACATTCTGGTGAACCAGAACCTGATCGAGGATGTGTTGTATGATCACTGGGGGCGCCACACCCAGCAGCTGGATGACGAAGGTGGCGACAAACAGGTAAGCGAGGATATTCTTGTAGGGCTTGAGATAAGCAATGAAGCGGACCCAGGGTGAACGTTCAGCTGCCAGCTGGACCATATCGCTGCCGGGCGTGAACAGCAGGCTGGTTCCTGTCCAGCCCTTCTCAAACTCTTCAACCGTCATTTTCCGGAAGCCCGGACCGGGGTCGGCTACCCAGACATGGTGCTTCGATATACCGTACACAATGATGTAGTGGTAACCTTCCCAATGCGCAATGAAGGGCAGGTTGAAACCGAGCAAGGCTTCGTAGTTGCACTGTACACCGCGAGTGGTAAATCCCAGCGATTCTCCGACTCTGGACAGGCTGTCGAGTGTCGCGCCTTCCCGGGTTACATTGGCCAGTTCCCGCAGTTTCCCCAGTGTCATGGGGATAGAGTAGTGCCGGCATATCATCGCCAGACAGGCGGCTCCGCAATCCATCTCCTCCGCTTGTTCCACCAGCCTGAAACGTTTGATCAGCTTTTCGTCGCGTGCCGGCCTGGACCACAAATCAAGAAGCAGCGGTTTCTTCCTGCGCTCGGCGAGTAACTTCTGCCTGTTAAGATCCCGCTCGGCAAAGCGGATTCTTTCCGCCAGGACTTCGCTCAGCTTTGGATTTCTTTCCAGAATAAAGTGAATTGTTTTTTCCGGAATAACAAGTAACACAGCGTCGGTTTCCGCAATGACCGACGCCGGTTGTTGCTGGCGCATGAGGCAGGCTCGTTCTCCGAATATTTCCCCGGGTTCCAGGTTGCCGAGGGGGTATTCCACCTGCCCATCCTTTCGCACCACCCGAACACGGCCCTGGCGCAGCACATACAGGCGCCGATCCTCTACACTGTCCTGCTCGAGAATAACTTTGCCGGCTTTTACCCGCTTTATACCAACACTGCGTATATATTCCTCGATCTCCTGTTTCTTGACTTTGCCGCGAAGGTTGAACAGGCGCGAGACAAAACCGCCAACCGAACTGATAGCGACATAACTGCTGATAAATGTCTGTGCCGCCTCGCTGCGCGCCATAACGGGCGCAAAAGTCGCGCGGGGGAAAAACAGCAACTCGGTCTTCGAAGAAGAGCGTACCGAAGATTCATGAGGGTAATCGCGAAGCATTGCGAGTTCTGCAAACACCTCGCCCTCTTTGCGCAGCCCCATACTGATTTCTTTGCCCTGTTCTTCAGTAAAGATACGAACTGCACCCGACTTAATGACATACAAGCCGTCACCCGGATCACCCGCATTGTAGACCGTGTCGCCAAAGTCATAGTGCCGGGATTCGGCGTGGCCCGCCAACTCTTCCAGTTCATCAGAACTGAAGGCCGAGAAAATCTCGACGGAGCCGAGGAAGTCGATGACAGCGTCGTCGCTCATTGTCCCTGTACCGTTGTCAGCTGCCGGGTCTGAATCCGGTGCTGACCGCTAACAGGCTTCAATGATGTGCTCCTGGGCACGCGTCGCTATCCACTCGTCCTTGATGATTCGGCGTACTTCCTCGCTGGTTTCCTCATTAAGCGTCGATGGTACTTTGCTGTTCACGGTAAATATTTCAAAGCATGGTTCGTCGCCTGAGGGGAACGGTCCAAGCAGATCCCCTTCCGAGGCGTTAAATACCTTTGATTCCACCTCTGTTTGCAGGGCGCCACGCAGTACCTTGCCAATATATCCGCCCTCCTCGCGTGTATCCGCGATCGAATGCTCGCGAGCCATGTCCTCGAAACTCTCCGGATCATCTTCAAGAATGGCCATGATTTCCCTGGCCTTGCCTTCGGAATCCAGGACAATGTGGCTGACCTCTATGCTGTCGAACTTTGGTGAATTCAGGCTGTAATACTCCTCTACCGCTTCATCACTTCCAATCTGCTTTAGCATCTTTTCGTGAAATATCATCTCAGTGACATACTGTTCGAAATCATCCAGTGTCAATCCGGTGCTGTCGAGATACTTGTTCATGTCTACTGCACGGTGTAAACCTCTGACTCTTCGCAGCTGATCCGCCCGTTCCTGAATGTCTTCCGGCGTTATACCGACGCCCTGTTTTTTTGCCTCATGTACGATTAACTTGTCCTTGACGATATCCTCCATGAGCGTTTCAAACTGGCCGGTAAATTTCAGCAACTTGACAAAATCGTCGCTTGTTATCACTTCGTCATCGATTTTCACGAGATCAGTCATTGTCTTCTACCCCCATCCTGCAGGATTCATTGATAAGTTTCTGCTTCCCTGCATTCACAAACAGCCACGTTCCCCTCGGCTGGCAGCCCGAGCCCGACAGGCTCATGGCTGCATTATATGTTACGCAGCGGATCCAAGGCATAATCGATAAGACGCCTTTGCCGGACTACAATTTCCGCCGTCGCCGTCATCCCGAAGCGCAACGGATAGTTGACATTCCCGACGGCATAATAATCTTTCTCCAGGCTTACATTAGCCTTGAAAACAGCGGCTTCCGTTTCGGACGAACGCTGGGTCGAGGGAGAGATGTACTCCAGTGTCCCATTGATGAAGCCGTGACGTTGATACGGGAAAGCGCTGAACTTCATTTTTACCGATTGACCTTCACGCAAAAACCCCCTGTCTCTTTCATTGATATCCAGTTTAAGAACCGTACGCGCACCTTTCGGTGCGATACTGACAAGCGGGGTATTGGCCTGTATTTTGTCTCCGGGCTGCGTAAAAGCCGCGTGTGTCACCACACCGGATACCGGCGACAGTATGCGAAGGAAATTTTCTTCATCGATATTTTCAAACTTGATACGGCTGGCCGCGTCTGCCACCAGACGCGCACTGCGATATTTCAGTTCTATGCTGTATTCTTCACGTTTTATTTCATTGAGTGCTTTTTCATACTCTATTTGAAGCTCCGCCAGCTTCTGATCGCTGCCCTCCAATTCCGCCTTCGATTCAGCGTATTCCTCGCTCAGTTGAAATTCCAGCTCGCCGAGTTTTGCTTCCGCGAGTCGGTAGTCGGTTTTAGCGGCCAGATAGATATCGTTCTTCTCTTCGACTTTATTCCTGGACACCCCCCCTCCGCCGGGTCTGGCGAACAAGCGCTTGAATTTTGTCCAGTCCCGCTCGGCGGCATCGCGTGCTCTACCTGCTTTTTCCAGCTTACCGCGCGCCTCTTCCAGCTTGGCCCTTTGCGACTGTGCGAGTTTGTCCAGTCCTTCCGTCACACGCTTTTCCTGGAGCCGCTCCGCCGTCTCGATTTGATCCTTCAACGCTTTTGCATGACGTTGCATAAGTTCGCGACGGGCGGGAAACTGTTTATATTCCTGCTCGACCTCTGCCAGGACGAGCTCCGCTTCCAGAGCATTGGTCGCCGCCTGTATAGCATCCCGAGCATTGAGCCGCGCAAGCACGTCCCCCTCTGAAACAGGCTGACCTTCAGCCACATAAATATCCACCAATTCCCCGGCAATGGGTGCGTATACGCGCCGCACTTCTTCTTCAGGACTGAGGATACCCGGTGCTGATACAATCACATCCGCACGCCCGACAAACGACCAGACGAGCACCGCCACAACAAGCGACAGCACCAGCAGTATTGTCATACGGAATATTCTGGAGGGCTCGGAATAGAGAATGTCTATTCCCTCCGCGCTGTGATCTTCCAGCGCTGTGGAAAGGCGCTTGAGTTTCTCATCGTTAGCGCTCATAAGTTTCCTCTGCGGAATCCATTCTGAGTGACCCGGGTCTTGCCTGACCGCGTTTATCCGGCGCCTCCATCGAGGCCGCGGAATTCGGTATCGGCAGTAAGCCAAGTTTAGCCTGCTTCAAAGAAGGTTCCAGTACCATTGCCAATTCGGTCAAAGATCGGCGCTGCAAGCGAACCTCCTTCAATATCTTCAAATAGAGTGCATCCCACTCAGCGGCGTGGTCTGTTCTCAGCAACTTGTAGACCCGCAGCCCCCGGGTCATGTTTTCATAGGACTCGGTTAACAATTTCGCCAGTCGCCGGTAGGTCGGTGAGACCTTGGCCTCGAGTCGCTGCAGACCGCGAATTCCGCCGCGTTTCCGGTATTCTTCCCAGGCAGCCCGGGCGGTGGTAAACGCCTGCTGCGCCTCGACGAGCGCATTTTTCCTGTGTAGCTGAAACTCGTCCTCTACCGCCTCGACAAAGTGGACATCCTGCCCGGGGACCAGCGTGCTGTAGAATGTCAGCAGCTGTTTCTCGTAGCCCGGACTGCCCTTTGCCTGTTTTAGCGCCTCAAAATCCCCGATCAGTCTTCGCTTATGTTCCAGTCGGCGTTCTGCAACTTCACCCCAGCGTTCTTCGCTCAGTGACTCAAGTGCGCCCATCGCCGTCTCGAGTTCACCGTCTTGCCAGGCAAGCATAGCACTGTCGTATCGGCGTACCAGCTCAGCAGGTGGAAGCACCTTTTCATTGATAAAGAGAATCCGCTCGCGGAACACCGGTGTTTGATAGTCGTCCACCGACAGCAATCGACGGGCTCGGATCCAGTTTTTCGAATGGATCTCCGCGTCCACTGCGAGATAGTTATCCAGATCACTGCGCAATTTTTCTATCCCGATAATACGGGGATACCTGTCCTCGAAGTCAGCCAGGACGGCGTACAGCGAACCGGCATCATCGGCCTGCAACTTTTCATCCACCGTCCCAATCAGCCGTTCTATTGCAGCGATGTCCAGCGACTGCTGACTCTCCAGCCTGCGAAGATGACTGAACACGCGCGCACGAAGCTCGGCGAATGCCGGCACATGATGCGAAATACTGCCCAGCGAGCGGCGGTGTACCTTGGCATCCAGCTCCCACCAGTCAAGGATCTCTTTTATGCGCTTTTCCTGCTCAAACATAACCACAGCTGAATCCGCGCCACCCCGCTCCTCGACAAACTGTTCCAGTTGCGTAACCCAGCGCATGAGATCGAGTATCTGCCGGTCCGTCGGATTGAAGCGGCTGAGAATTTCGGCTCGCTCAAGTTCCCGTTCCGCATCTGAAAACTCGCCCGCCAGCACAAAGTCCAGCCAGGTGGGTACCGTGGCCTTCAACAAAGCTTCTGTCGCCAGCTCACTCACCTCCTTGTCATCCCCCTTCTTTTGCAGATAGTGATTGGCCTGCACCACGGCGTCCGCATACGCCTCCTGCTCCAACAGTTCCCTGATTTCCCGTTTTGGCGAGTTGGCCAGATAGAGACCCAAAGCGACAACACCGGCCAGCGCTGCTGCCGCTACCCACCACTTGGCGGAACGATCTTCTCTTTCTTCCGAAAATGCCGCTTTGAACTCGCGAATCAGGGACGCAGTCTTCCTTGGCAGACCGCGCCAGCCACGAACGGCGCCGGCTGCGTCTGACCTGATTTCGGAATTTCCAGCGCCTGCCGCTGGCCGTCCCCCGTGCTCGTCAGCATCGGCGATTTCGTCATCGATACAATAGATATCCAGAAACGAAGTGGCCGAGGTGACGAAGGTGGTTCTGGTGACGTCATCGATACCGTGGGCAGTCGCTGTTAACTGCTGGGCTGTCCCTGTTAACCGCTCGTCGCTCTGCAGCGTCTGATTCGTGATCTCCTCTTCTGCATACACCAGTTCCACACGGTAGACAAAATTATCTCCGCCAAACGCAATGGTGTCATCATTCTGCAACTGCCGGGCATGTTCATCGAGACGCTTGCCCGCTACAAAAGTACCATTGGTACTGCCAAGGTCCTCTATGTATAAATTCTGGTCCTTAAGGAAAATATGTGCATGGCGCCGGGACAGGTAGCTGACTTCCTTCGGCAGAGTCTCCTTGTAACGGCAGAACACATCACTCGCCTTGTTGACCAGAAACGGAAACTGAGTGACAACAATGGGTTCAAGCTGCGGCTGCTGACTGGCGGTATGAAGGATAAGCTGGATCAACGGCGAATCAGCTCGTTCTAAAGGACGTTTCGCGGCGGCACCAAGAATCTCGATCTGGTAACACAGATAGCCCGTGAAACAGATCTCATCACCCCGCTGCAGCCTTACCGGTAATGTCTCCACTGACTGACCGTTTACCGTGGTTCCGTTCAGACTTCCAAGGTCAGCAATATAGACAATACCGTCCTGCTCAAAAATACGGGCATGTCGCCTGGAAAGTTTTTCCACGAACTGCGGGTCATAGTTCGAAAATGGCGCCTCATGGCGACCAATAGCGAACAGGCTGTCTTTGATTATTATTTCACCCAATTCGGGGTGAGTGACTGGTTTGAGGATGACTTGCATTCTGTGCCTTGTTTATTATCTTTAGAACGTCGGGCGAACACTAATTGGATGACTGGTGTACTGCCTCATAGTGCACTAGCCACAACCTCCCTCGGCCACCCCCCGCCTAGAGCCTTGAAAAGCGCGATGGTATCGGTAAGAACGAGCCAGTGATTTGCCAGCATTTCCTGTTCCGCATCGAGCAAGGTACGTTCGACTTCAAACACCTCAAGCTGGGAAACCATACCTTCCTCCAGTTGGGCATAAACCTGTTCAGAAACGGTGACAAGATTTGCACGACGACTGGACAATTCAGCTGTCTGCGCCTTACGGATTGCCAGGCTGGTGAGCGCGTTCTCCACCTCCTCGAAGGCCCCGAGCACCGTGCGCCGATATTCTTCCTCCACGACCCCGGTCTGCGCCTCAGTGACCTTTATTCTAGCGCTTATATTCGGGTCGAATATGGGGATGGACGCCAGCGATGAAAGTCCGAATGTCCAGGTTTGCAGCAAATCAACCAGGTCAAAACTCGCAGAGCCGGATTTGCCCGTCAGGCTCAGGGATGGCAGGCGCTCCAGACGCGCCTGCCCTTCAAGGTTGTAAGCCTGCAATACCCGGTATTCGGCAGAAATAATATCGGGGCGCCGCGATATCAGGTCGGACGGCAGGCCGGCCGGAACAGCGACGCTTCGAACCGATCGAAGACCGGCCTTCGGTACCCTCAGGCTGTCCGCGGGCATACCCAGCAGCGTGGCCAGACCGTTCTCCGTCAGTTTTCGCAATCTTTTCAGATCAAGCAAACCAATCTGCAAACGGTTAAGTTCGGCCTGCTGCTGAAGAACCTGGGTCGCGGGACCCAGCCCCTCCCCGAACATTTGCTCGTAGATTGCAAAAATCTGCCGGTTACGCTCGAGCGTCTTCTGCTGCTGATCCATCTGCTCATCGAACTGGCGAATCTGAAAATAGGCGCTTGCCACATCAGATACCATGACCAGGTAACCGGCACGCCAGTCGGCTTCCGTGGCTTTGTATTCAGCCTGCTGGGCGTCGACACCCTTGCGCACTTTGCCCCAGATATCGGCTTCCCATATGACATCAGACGCGACACTGTACTGCGTCCGCGCCGAGCTGCCGGAACTTTTCAGTGTATCGGTCCCCGCTCCACCACTGATGGTCGGTAGCAAGCCGGCTTTCGCCTGACCGATGGCGGCCTTTGCAACCCCGCTACGTGCGGCGAGAATTCTGATATCGATGTTGTCAGCGATCGCCCTGCTGATCAGCTCATTCAGGTAAGGGTCAGCAAAGCCAGTCCACCAGTCGGGCTGAATGATGGCTTCAGCGGAGACACCGGTGGCGGCATCGTCCGACCAGTCGGCTTTTGATGGCGACTCGGGCCGCTGGTACT
This sequence comes from uncultured Gammaproteobacteria bacterium, assembly GCA_965603065.1. Lineage (GTDB taxonomy): Bacteria > Pseudomonadota > Gammaproteobacteria > DSM-19610 > DSM-19610 > Thiogranum. The sequence continues at coordinate 1,628 of CBFDBP010000094.1, read as the reverse complement.
CAGGACCGCCCAGGTTCGAGCAGGCAGGCAATAAGGCCAGGTAAAAAACAGCCGCCAGGATGATGCGCGGGACATCGACAATACGGTGATCAGTGCGATAAGCACCGCTCTCAATTCTCCGGCCACGCCTTATTCCACCCTCTGCCACTCTCGAATCTCCCGATCAGCGAAAGCTGGCGCATGCGCTGTCCAGGCACTCGCCAACTCAGCTTGAAAGTTTAATGATCCACACCTTGAGTCTGACACCAAGCCAAGACCTGTCAACCAGGACAGGCGGCCAACGCCGCTTAAGGTACAGCCCTACGACTTACACTGGAAATGCATCAGCTATGCCAACTCTGGCAGCGTTACTTGCGAATATTCTTAATATCGCTAAAAACCGATGCGTTACAGATTTATCGGCAGTGCGGACCCAGCGCACGCCTGACGCTCCGGAAAAACATAAGTATGGCCCTGTCAAACAACCCACGCAGAAAGTGTTTGCTGAAACGCAACATTGTTTGTACGCGTATATCACACGGCTCACCACAAAGAGTACAACTGTGAGCAATCCGGCCGGGCCGTTCGGCTATTTCAATACTGTCGGGTCGTCATCGCCCTGCTCCGACCTGGGTACAGCCGCTGTCGACGGGTTCAACTGCGTTCTGGTAATTTGTCCCTCGTCAACCGTTCGGACCACCACCACGGTGACGTTATCGCGAGCTCCCCTGGCGAGGGCACGATCAACCAACAGATCGCATGAATACTGGCAATCCCCAACCGCCAGCGCTTGCTTGATTTCAGGGTCATTCACTTCGTTGTAGAGCCCATCGCTGCAGAGCAGAAAAACATCGCCCTCCTGCACTTCAAACATATCGGAGTCGAGCTCCAGATTGTTGGCGACACCCACCGCACGGGTAATAACATTGGATGACGGATGGTGTTCGGCCTGTTCTCGTGTAATCAGTCCCTGAGCGACGAGTTCTTCAACCTGGCTGTGATCCCGTGTCAACTGCGCCAGTTCACCCTGCCGGTAACGGTAAACCCGGCTGTCTCCGGCCCACACCGAAACAGCGTGGTTACCATAAGTGAGCAGCACGACCACAGTGCTGCCTATGACCTGTTCCCGGCGTTTGCCGGCTTCTTCAGACAATCTCTGATTGACCGCCTGCAGGCGCTGGTGCACTTCACCAACCAATGCGCCGAGGCTGGCCGGTTTCGGAATGGCAGCGAGAGCCTCCACGACGCTTTGACTGGCAAAATCCCCCGCTGCATGCCCACCCATGCCATCGGCCACTGCCCAGATACCGAGCCCTGCCAACTCCAGGCAAGCGTCCTCGTTAAGCTTTCGCACCATGCCCACGTGTGTCCTGGAAGCCGATGACCAGTGCAGGTTTGTCGTGTCTGACATGATTCTCTCAGCGAATCCGCACTACAACTGACATTTTAGTTAACTCCCCGAAAGCAATGCTAATTTCAAGTCTGACAACGGCTGTGTCGTGATTAAGTGCAGAAACGCTAATCTCACCTTAACGAATATAGCTGCTGCGCACTAATTTGACAGCAAACAGGCCGAATAACCGTGCCGGTCATAAAAATACTTTTTCAATTCATGCGGTTGCATTGCCAACTTGCGCACACCATAGTGA
>CBFDBP010000093.1:0-11013 GCA_965603065.1 uncultured Gammaproteobacteria bacterium | reverse complement strand
CATCTTGCAGGGTCCGCACCAGGGCGCCCAGAAATCGACCACCAGCGGGATGTCATTACGGCGCAGATGTTTTGCAAAGCTTTGATCTGTCAATTCTACCGGCTGACCGACAAATAAGCGTTCCTTGCATTTCCCGCATTTTGGCTGCTGAGTCAGCTTGTCTTCTGCTATGCGATTGACCGCCTGACAATGCGGACATACTAGATGTTTGGACTGTGACACTTTTTCAACCCCTTGAATGAGCGTTGTCTGATGATTAAGCCCACGGTCTCCCGGCCGCGATTAATCGCGCCGAAGGGCGGCGCTCCTACAGTGGATACCCTGCGGTTCATCGTCATTTACAAATGAGTACCTAAGTTACCCGCCGGTCCCGGCAAATACTGTCGGGTAATTTATGTACGCCTTAAGAGATAGATAAGGTTGGCAACATGCATTTTCAAGTCTGTGCAGGGAAAACCGGACTCGCAATTCCCTGGATTCCCTAATCGAGACTCTTTGAAACAATCTCGAAAACGTCCTTGGACGTATCCGACGCAGACAGTATCCGCTTCAGTTCAGTCTGCATCAGATCCTGCCGGTTTGCGTCAAAGCGTCTCCAGCGGCTCAGTGTGCTGACCAGCCGTGCCGCGATTTGCGGGTTGATTTTATCCAGCGCTAGGACCTGGTCGGTCAGAAAGCGATAGCCCTCTCCATCAGCTGCATGAAAACGGACCTGGTTAGCCATGCAGAACCTGCCAATCAATGCGCGCACCTTGTTCGGATTGGTTAAGCGGAAAGCCGGATGGTTCAGCAGTGTTTTGACTCGTTGCAGGGTGTTGGGTAAGCGTGAACCCGCCTGAATGGCAAACCACTTGTCGATGACCTGCGGGTCGTGTTCCCATTGCTGGTAGAAACGATGCAGATAATCGTCTGTTTCCGCCCAGTCATGCTGGGCCAGTGATGATAAAGCAGCCAGCGTATCGGTCATATTGTGTGACTTTTCCAATTGCGTAAAACACAAATTACGTGCTTCGCCGCGTATGGTTTCCATCAGATACGCCAGACACAGGTTCTTGAGCGAGCGTTTGGCCATACTGCTGGCGTCAAAACGGTAAGTTTCGTTGCTGTCGTGCCGGTGGTAAATATCAAGAAAACTGTCGAACAGCTGTTTTGCCAGTTGCTTGCGGACAAATTCCCGCGCCGTGTGAATGGCGTCAACGTCGACCGAGTCTAACTGGTCAGCCAGGTAAGACTCCGATGGCAGGGTGAGTGCCTGGGTAATCAGGGCAGGGTCGAGGTCGGAATGTTCCAGTGTCGCCTGGAAGGCATGAATGAAAGAATCATCCAACGACAGAACGCCACCTTGCTGGACCCGTCTGACCAGTTGTAGAAGGGTCTGGCTTGCCAGCGTCTGGCCGGCATCCCAACGGTTAAAAGGGTCCGGGTCGTTGGCAAACAGGAAGGTGAGTTCCTCGTTGGAGCGCGCCATGTCCAGTTTTACCGGTGCTGAAAAACCGCGCAGCAGTGACGGGACCGGACTGGTTTTGACGCCAACGAAGCTGAACTGTTGAGATTCTTCACGCAGTTCCAGCATGCGGTGATTGCCGCTCGGAGTGCTTTCACCCTCCAGTTGCAGTGCCAGCGGTCGGCCCGATGTATCCAGCAGCGCCACTTCAACAGGAATATGAAAAGGCTCCTTTTGTTCCTGTCCCGGAGTAGCCTGGCACTGCTGGCTGAGCGTAAGCCGATAACACGCTGTCTGTGCATCATAGTGTCCGGCTGCGCTGACAACCGGTGTGCCGGCCTGACTGTACCAGCGCTTGAACTGGGCGAGGTCGATGTCGTTTGCGTTCTCCATGGCGGCAACAAAATCGTCCGTGGTTACCGCCTGGCCATCATGGCGTTCGAAATAGAGATCACAGCCCTTGCGAAAGCCGTCGGCACCGATCAGGTTACGGATCATGCGTACCACTTCAGCGCCTTTGTTATAGACGGTGACTGTGTAAAAGTTGCTGATCTCGATATAGGAATCGGGGCGGACCGGGTGTGCCATGGGGCTGGCATCCTGGGCAAACTGGTGGCTGCGTAACAGGTTTACGTCGGCGATGCGTTTCACCGGGCGCGAATTCAGATCAGCACTGAATTCCTGGTCACGGAATACCGTAAAACCTTCTTTCAGGCTGAGCTGAAACCAGTCGCGGCAGGTGACCCGGTTTCCCGACCAGTTGTGAAAATACTCGTGACCGATAATGCTCTGGATATTGTAATAATCGGCGTCGGTGGCGGTTTCCGGGCTCGCCAGTACGCAGGAGGCATTGAAGATATTGAGGCCCTTGTTTTCCATAGCCCCCATGTTGAAATCGTTGACGGCCACGAGCATGAAAATATCCAGATCGTATTCACGGCCATAGGTTTCTTCATCCCACTTCATCGCCTGTTTTAGCGACTCCAGGGCGTGATCACACTTGTGCCGATTTTCATGTTCGACAAAAATCTTCAGGGGCACGTCGCGGCCGGAGCATGTCCGGAAGCTGTCTTCCTGGCAGAACAGGTCACCGGCCACCAGGGCAAACAGATAGCTGGGCTTGGGAAAGGGGTCCTGCCAGCTTACCCAGTGCCGGCCATCATCCATCTCGCCCTGTGCCACTGCGTTTCCATTGGAAAGCAATACCGGATATCGGCTTTTATCGGCGACAAGGGTCGTAGTGTAGCGTGCCATGACATCGGGACGATCCGGAAAAAAAGTAATGCGACGAAAACCTTCTGCTTCGCACTGGGTGCAGAACATATCGCCGGAGACGTACAAGCCTTCCAGGGCGGTATTCTTATCGGGTTGGATAACGGTTTCAATTTCCAGGACTGAGTGATCCGGCAGATTTTTCAGTAACAGTTTTTCCTCATCAAGCTGGTAATCGTGTTCAGCCAGGGCGATACCATCGACGCTTATCGCCTTCAGTTCCAGTTCCCGTCCCTCCAGTTGAAGGGGCTGATCAGATGCCTGTAAAACCGGATTGCGCTTGACGACCAGTCGGCTTTTGACCCGAGTCGATGCCGGGTCCAGTTCGAAGCGTAGCGCTATGTCCTCAACCAGATAGGCGGGTACCTGGTAGTCCTTGAGACAGATGGTGCGTGGGGTTGATGCTGCGTTGTCTTTGGCAAAGTCCGCCATAATCGGTGAGTCCGGATCGGGTAAACGTCACACTATTGTAGATAGAGTCCTGATAAAAAAACACTAGCAGCCTGTCGGCTGCTGTCGTATTCTGTTGCTGATACGAGAAAGCCCCGAAAGATCGGGGCTTTCTCGGGGGGCTTGCCGCTTTTCAGTATTCAATCGTCGCCGCTGAACGCACCCAGTAACTGCAACAGACTGAGGAACAGGTTGTAGATGCTGACATACAACGTCACTGTTGCCATGATGTAGTTTGTTTCCCCGCCGTGGATAATCTGGCTGGTTTGATAAAGAATCAGGCCGGACATCAACAGCACGAACATGGCAGCGACGGCCAGCGATAATCCGGGCATGGTGAAAAACGCAGCCGCAATGCCGGCCAGGAACGCGACCAGAATACCTACCATCAGGAAAGCGCCCATGAAACTGAAGTCCTTACGGCTGGTCAGTGCATAGCCGGACAGGCTCAGGAAGATGACGCCGGTCGCACCGAGTGCCGTCATGACCAATTGGTTGCCGTTGGGCAGGCTCAGATAGGCATTGAGTATAGGCCCGAGCGTGTATCCCATGAAGCCGGTCAGGGCGAATACGAACAGCAGACCAAGCCCGCTGTCCCTGAAACGCGTAGTGAGAAACAGCAGCCCGAAATAGCCGGCGAAAGTAATCAGCATGCCGGGGTGGGGCAGTTTCAGCACCATCGAGGCAGCCGCTGTCAGCGCACTGAACACCAGTGTCATCGACAACAGGATATAGGTATTACGAATCACCTTGTTGGTTGCCAGCACAGAAGGTTGTGTGCGGGTAACCGTATTGGCTAATGGATCCATATTGCGTTGTTCCTCTCTTAAACAGTTTAGACAAACGGGATTATAACCCAATAACCTTGTTTGACGACTGCGAGGTGATTTTGTTCCCGGATTTTCACCCGGGTACTTTCTTAAATGTGCCGACTTCTTTATCCTTCACAACGTGGAGAGGTGACTGAGCGGTTGAAAGTTCCGGTCTTGAAAACCGGCGTGGGGGCAACCTCACCGTGGGTTCGAATCCCACCCTCTCCGCCATATTTCAGAGCGTTACGAATCCCCTGTCAGCGTTTTATTCTCTGTTGTATTTCTTTGTCCCGCTCCACGGCTATGTGGAAGCCGGGCAGGCTCGTGGGTCTTCAAACAACGCCGGCACAGCTGTGCACCCTACGGTCCTCGGAGTGTCTGACGGAGTCAGTGGTGCATCGATAAAACTTTATCGGTTTTTCTGTTCATTTGTGGTTATTGTGTGGTAGGGTTTTGATATCGCTCTTTAAAACCGGCGAATATCTACATCCCCCCAGGGTTCAAAGCCCGTTCTCTCCGCGCATTGTCCATTGATTTGAAAGCAGCCCGCACAGGCTGCTCAATAGCAAGGGATTCAGGACGAGGCTTATTTTCCTATTCGATACAAAACCACAAGGAACGAGGGTTATGGAACAGCCAGAGATACGAATACTACTTGTTGACCATCAGGTAATGGTCCGCTGCGGCCTGCAACGCTTATTGAATGATATGCCACAGTTGTGCGTTGTCGGTGAGGCATGCAGTGGCGAGGAGGCCGTGCAGATGTCGCGCAGACTGAAACCGGATGTTGTGTTAATGGACGTGCAGATCCCGGGTATCGGTGGCCTGGAGGCAACCCGCCGCATTTCCCGGGGTGAAGCGGGTAGCCGGATTGTGGTGGTGGCCTCACAGGTTGACGACCTGTTTCCGATCCGCTTGCTTGATGCGGGTGCGTCGGGCTATCTGAGCAAAAACTGCGGGATTGACGAAATCTCCGATGCAATTTGTGTGGTGAACCGGGGTGAGCGCTATATCAGTGCTGATATAGCTCGCCAAATGGCGTTATCGGCGTTGCCGGGTGGCGAGCAATCGCCTTTCGGACGTTTGTCCCAACGTGAATTGCAAGTCATGTTAATGGTGGCGCAGGGACAAAGCGTTCACGACATTTCGGGTCATTTGTGCCTGAGTTCAAAGACGATCAGCACATATCGTTACCGATTGTATGAGAAGCTCGGTGTTGGAAATGATGTCGAACTGGCCCGTCTGGCCATCCGGCACGGCATTGTCGGTATTGCTTTGCAACCATAACCGACTGAACTTCATGAAAAAATAGTGCAGCCTGGTCAAGGTTTGGCGTATTTCGTCGCTAACTAGCAGCAGGTAAACCAACTGGCCGAACTGGTTATGGTAGCACTAACTCCTTCTACGCAGGCAGAAGACAACCCGGTAGACATTCTGCTCGTTGACTCCAGGCAACTGGTACGGGCAGGAATTGAGCGGGTGTTGTCTGACTCCGGTCATCTGACAGTTTCCGCTGCGGCGGCAAACTGCAACGAAGCCATACGTCTGGCCCGGCGGCAGCAACCGCAGATCATTATGGTCAACCTGCCCGGGTCCAGTGTCGAGGTGCTGGATGGTGCAAGCAAGATCCGACGGCAGTTTCCGGATATCCCGGTCCTCGTGCTGGCCGACGAATCAGACCTGATTATTCAGGAACGCCTGTTGCAGACCGGGGTCGCGGGCTGCGTCAGCAGTCTTTGCAGTGTGGAAGAATTATTTACCGCTATTGAAACTGTATTGAAGGGCGAGCGTTATATCAGCGATTCCGTGGCCCGGAAACTGGCCGAACGCCGTTTGCCGGGGCACGAGGGTTCGCCTTTTAACCAACTCACGCACCGCGAACTGCAGGTTTTCCTGCTGGTCGCCGAGGGTAAAAATACATTGGCTATTGCCAGGGAGTTGTGTGTTACCCGAAAAACCGTGAACGGTTATCGGAATCGCGTGCTGGAAAAGCTTCAACTGCAGACCGAAGTGGAACTGATGCACCTTGCCATCCGCCATGGGCTGGTCAAGGTTCCCGGAACCATGTAGTACCCGCATGAATTCAGAAATATGAAACAAGTCCGCGATTTACCGCGCAATGGTGATAAAATCGGCAGGGTGGATTCAACACGCACCCTTGGAGAAAGGGAAAAACAATGGGCGAACCTACACGTATTCGGGCACCGGAACTGCCAGATAAGCTGGAATGGTTTAATACCGATCAAGCGCTGACCTTGAGTGGCCTGCGCGGCAAGGTGGTTCTATTGGACTTCTGGTCGTATTGCTGCATCAACTGTATGCACGTACTGCCGGATCTTCGCTATCTGGAGAACAAGTATCCAGAGACTTTAACGGTCATCGGTATACATTCGCCGAAGTTCGAAAATGAACGCATTGGCAGCCAGTTGCAGAAAGCCATTAATCGTCATCATATTCGTCATCCGGTTGCCCATGATCCGACTTTCCAGTTATGGCGTGCCTACGGTATCAAGGCCTGGCCATCGGTTATTTTTATTGATCCTGAAGGTTATGTTGTCGGTGTGTTGCGTGGTGAAGGACGCCGTAAACAGCTGGACGAATTGATCACTAAGCATCTGGAAGAGGCTGAAGAGAAAGGTGTGCTGAAATATTCGCCGACACCACTCAGCCTGAACCCCGAAGCGGATTCAATGCTCAGTTTCCCGGGTAAAGTGCTGGCGACCCGGAATAACCTGTATATTGCAGACAGTGGCCACAATCGTATTCTGGAAACCTACCACGACGGAAAAATACGACGGGTTTTCGGGAGTGCTACCGGCGGTATGCTGGACGGATGTGAATCAGGGGCGATGTTCGACAATCCCCAGGGAATGGTGATGGTCGGTGACTTTCTGTATGTGGCAGATACGGGCAATCACGCTATTCGGCGTATCCACCTTAAAACAGGTGAAGTGATGACCCTTGCCGGAACGGGTAAACAGGGTCGTTATGTCGCAGACAGTTTCCGTGAACCCATGGACGCAGCGCTGAATTCGCCATGGGATTTGAGTTATAGCGAGAGTAATCTTTATATTGCCATGGCAGGTCAGCACCAGATCTGGCGAATGAATCTGAACCACCTGGCTATCGATCGCTATGCGGGTGCTGGCAGTGAGGGTATTGTCGATGGCCCGCTCGATACCGCCAGTTTTGCCCAGCCGTCCGGGCTGGCGGTTCATGAGGAGCGTCTTTATGTCGTTGACTCAGAGACATCTGCCATACGTGAAATTCATCTGAATAAGAATGTCGTGAACACTTTGGTCGGGAAAGGCCTGTTTGATTTTGGTGACCGTAGCGGCGTGGGAAGAGAAGCACGCCTGCAGCATCCGCTGGGTATCTCTGTCGATTCGGAACGCGATACATTGTGGATTGCCGATACCTATAATTCCAAAATCAAACGTATCGATATGAAGACCAATGAAGTGAGTACATTTAAGTTTGTTTTCAAGCTCAATGAACCTGGCGGCCTGAGTATTTACCGGAACAAGCTTTTTATCGCCAACACCAATGAACATCAACTCGTGGTGCTGGATTTGCAGACACGAATGGCAGAGGTCGTGAATGTGCGCGAATGACAGTGTTCCGGTATTTGACGAAGGATGTAAACGCTGTCATCGTTTGAGCAGTTTTCTGGAAGACGTCTCTCGGCAGTACCCCGACTATTATGCCAAGCCGGTGCCGGCATTCGGTGATCCCGATGCCGAACTGCTGATCGTGGGCCTGGCGCCGGGCATGCACGGCGCAAATCGTACCGGGCGACCCTTTACCGGCGATTACGCCGGTATCCTGCTTTATCAGACGCTGTATGATTTTGGTTTCGGCAGTCGCCCGGTGTCTGAATCTCATGACGATGGCCTGAAATTAAAGCACTGCCGTATTTCCAATGCGGTAAAATGCCTGCCGCCACAGAACAAACCTGTCACCGCCGAGATAAAGAACTGCAATGGCTTTCTTCGGGCTGAACTGGAGACGCTTCCGGAAAGCGGTGTGATCGTGGCGCTGGGCAAGATTGCCCACGATGCCGTGTTGCGCGCCTTCGCTTTACCGCTATCCCGCTATACATTTGCGCACGGCGCAGAGCACGAACTGGGCAGGCTCGTGTTACTGGATTCCTATCATTGCAGCCGTTACAACACCCAGACCAGGCGGCTTAGCGAAGCGATGTTCCGGGATATATTCAAGCGCGCCCGTGAGTTGCTCGACGCCAGATCGTAACGGCTTTTCTCTGACCGAAAGGGGCTTGATTTCTCACTTCAAAGGGCACCAGCGCCACAGAGGAAGGCAGCAATCCGGGCTGGATAGATGGCCGACGATAAATTCGAGAGCAAATTTGACGCCAGATCTTTTCTGCGCACCCTGACCACGCGGCCCGGGGTCTACCGCATGCTGGATGCGAAGGGAGCCATACTCTATGTGGGGAAAGCCCGTAGTCTGAAGCAACGGGTATCCAGCTATTTCAGGCAAAGCGGGCTTACAGCCAAGACGCGGGCATTGATGCAGCAGATGGCCAGTGTCGAAGTCACCGTTACCAATACCGAGGCTGAGGCGCTGATCCTGGAAAACAACCTGATCAAGACGCATCACCCGCGTTATAACGTGCTGTTACGTGATGACAAGAGCTACCCGTTCATTTATCTCAGTTCTGAAGACGACTACCCGAGGTTGGCATTGCACCGCGGGGCACGGCGGCGCAAAGGCCGTTATTTCGGCCCATATCCGAATGCGGGTGCGGTACGTGAAAGCCTGCATTTGCTGCAGAAAATGTTTCGGGTCAGACAGTGCGAGGACAGTTTCTTCCGTCATCGAAACCGGCCCTGTCTTCAGTACCAGATCAAGCGTTGTACCGCACCCTGTGTGGGCTTTATCCGTATCGAGGACTATGCCGAGGATGTTCGGCATACGGTGCTGTTCCTGGAAGGCAGGAGCAGTACGTTGAATGATGAACTGGTGGGCCGGATGGAACAGTCAGCCGGGCGGCTGGATTATGAGCAGGCGGCTGTCTACCGGGACCAGATCAGCAGCCTGCGTCGTGTGCAGGAGCGTCAGTATGTCAGTGGTGAGTCCGGCGATCTGGATATACTGGCCTGTGCCGTGTCCGGTGGCATTGCTTGTGTACAGGTGTTTTTTGTCCGCAAAGGCATCAATCTGGGTAACAAGCTGTTCTTTCCAAAAATTCCTGCTGATAGTTCTGCAGAGGATGTTCTGTCGGCGTTTGTGGCCCAGTACTACCTGTCACATCCGGTGCCGGCAAAGCTGTTGATGAATTGTGCCCTGGAGGATGAACCGCTGCTGGAGGGGGCGCTGAGCGAAAGAGCCGGGCACAAGGTTAGTTTGTCGCACCGCGTGCGCGGCGAAAAGGCGCGCTGGCTGCAATTGGGCGTGTCGAATGCCGAGCAGGCATTGGCCGCGCGTCTCAGCAGTCAGGCGGGCATGGAAAAGCGCCTGGAGATGCTGCAGAACCTGTTGGAGCTGGATGATTTGCCCGGTCGAATAGAGTGTTTTGATATCAGTCACACGCAGGGGGAGGGCGCTGTTGCTTCCTGTGTGGTGTTTGATCGTGACGGTGCCAGGAAGTCGGATTACCGGCGTTTCGGCATTCGCAATATTGTGGCCGGTGACGATTATGCCGCCATGGAACAGGCCTTACTCAGGCGTTATACGCGCTTGAAAAAAGAAGACTGTAGCTTACCCGATATCGTATTGATCGACGGCGGCAAAGGCCAGGTGGGTGTTGCCGAGAAGGTACTGGAGGAGTTGCAGATTGACGAAATGCTGATTGTCGGAGTATCGAAAGGGCCGGAGCGCAAACCGGGCATGGAGATCCTGCATATTCCCGCCCAACATCGACAGCTGGATCTGGACAGCGCTTCGCCTGCCCTACACCTGATTCAACAGATTCGTGATGAGGCGCATCGCTTTGCGATTACCGCGCACAGACAAAAGCGCGCCAAGGCGCGTAATGTCTCACCGCTGGAGGGGATTCCCGGCGTCGGTCCCCGGCGCCGTCAGCAGCTTTTGAAACAATTCGGGGGAATACAGGAAGTTGCACGGGCCGGTGTTGAGGATTTGTGTAAGGTTTCGGGCATCAGCCGGGCGCTGGCGCAACAAATCTATGATGTCTTCCATGGAGATAACTGAGATAATTATCGGATGTCCTGGACTATCCCCAATATATTAACCTTCTTGCGGATTGCACTGATTCCGGTATTTGTGGTGGCTCACTACCTGCCATATTCATGGAGCCACGTGGCGACAACCGCACTGTTTGGTTTGGCGGCGTTGACCGACTGGTTTGATGGCTATCTGGCCAGAAAACTGGAACAGACCTCGCCCTTTGGGGCCTTTCTGGATCCGGTAGCGGATAAGCTGATCGTGGCCGTTGCACTTATCCTGCTGGTACAAACAAATCCCACATTCTGGTTTGTTATCCCGGCAGCTGTCATCGTTGGCCGGGAGATTGCGATATCGGCGTTGCGGGAATGGATGGCGGAAATAGGGGAGCGTACCCAGGTCTCCGTGTCCTTCATTGGCAAGATCAAGACGACGGCACAGATGACCGCACTGTTACTGCTTTTGTACCGGCAACCCCTGTGGGGCTTCCCCACCAACGAGGTTGGTGTGCTGTTATTGTATGTGGCGGCGATCCTGACGCTTTGGTCAATGGTCATTTATCTGAAGGCGGCCTGGCCACTGTTGTCCGCTTCCAGCAAAACCTGAGCGCGTTCAGGAGTTGACAGCAGGCCCAACATCCCTAAAATAGCGCGTTTGAATTAATGCGGGAATAGCTCAGCTGGTAGAGCACAACCTTGCCAAGGTTGGGGTCGCGAGTTCGAATCTCGTTTCCCGCTCCAAATTCGGCCGTTCTAATGGAATAACCTCGGCACGCAAAGCCGGGGTTTTTTACTTTATAAATAAGTATTTGGCGACGTGGCAGAGTGGCTATGCAGCGGATTGCAAATCCGTGGACCTCGGTTCGACTCCGGGCGTCGCCTCCAT
>CBFDBP010000092.1:0-11143 GCA_965603065.1 uncultured Gammaproteobacteria bacterium | reverse complement strand
CGCTACACTCTAAAGAAACGATGTCTCATTCCGACTGATCTGCCCCGTATCCAGCACGAGTTTCAGCAGCGCTGAATGAACTTAAAACGTCGTTCACGACACCAGTCTTTTCCGGCGCCACCTTCTGGTGCTTGCACGACTGTTAGCGGTTTATTTCCTCGGCACTGCCTTCTTCTTCGTCACTTTCTTCCTGGCGATGGTCTTCTTTTGTACTGTTTTCTTGGCAGCAGCCTTTTTCGTCGGCACCTTTCTCGTCACTGCCTTCTTCTTCGTCACTTTCTTCCTGGCGATGGTCTTCTTTTGTACTGTTTTCTTGGCAGCAGCCTTTTTCGTCGGCGCCTTTCTCGTCACTGCCTTCTTCTTCGTCGCTTTCTTCCTGGCGATGGTCTTCTTTTGTACTGTTTTCTTGGCAGCCTTGCCCCCTCCGGGGCCCGCTGGTCCTTGACGTTTGGGATCAGGTTTAAGGATATCTAATTCTTCCACGAGTTTTCTGACCTCCGTGGTCAGAATTCCGACGGATGCCAGTACTAAGCCGAGATCGTCAGGTTTCTTCTTACCTTTATTCTTGCGCTTCTTCTTGCCCTTTTCCTTACGTTTTTTATCTGTCATGTCCATCCTCCTGTAAAAACCATTTTTGTTAGTGGAGCCCTGCCAGACCCATGAAACAGTCGGTAACGTGAAGCACGTGATATGGCTCATTATATGCCCTTGTTAAGGAAATTCCATCATCCTGTCCACGCACACGTATTGCTTTGCCATTGAGCTTTTGTTTATCGGTATAGACCTGACAGTTGCATAACTTTCGGTCTGCATACCTAAGACCGCAGCAATCGTCGATTTACTTGTTAATACCTGAGACAGCTGGAAGCTGTTCGCCTGATCGCTACTTATCCCGCTGGCCTCGCGTCCAGACCAAATCGTGGCGCAGCTTCATACGCGGTCTGGATGGATCTGATTGCGACCGGCGGCCACTCCACAGAGTCAGAGTGTGAAGGTGAAGTCGTTCACCAGCGCACCGGGCAGCCGTGCACTGGCATCCGAACGCCATTCGTAGCTGCCGGTATCCAGGATGTGTTCGTGTTCGCGGGTGAGTCCTTCGAGACGGTCGCCGAGGATGTGGTAGATGCTTTCATCGAAGCGCATGACGTTGACCGGTGCGACAGGTTTGCCCTGCTCCACCCACAGACAGGCGAAGCGGGTCATGCCGGTGATGCGGCAGTGGTTGCGATCGGAGAAGTTGCAGTACCACAGGTTGCTGATGTAGAGCCCGGTATCGAGCGCGTTGAACACGTCGCTCCGGTGCAACTCGCCGCCGGCGATGTGTAGTGACTGCGGCTGCTCGATGCTGCAGTTGACGGCGGTGTTGTATTCCCTGGCGCTGCGCCGGTTGGCGAGACAGTTGCGGTAGGCGCCTGCTTTAATGAGCTCGACACTGTCCGGTTTGATGAAGCCGGCGCGGGTGAAGCGCGGCGTTAGGCCGTCGGCGTGGTTTTCGCTGATGGTGACCCCTTTGTGCAGCGTGGCGCCTTCGCGCACCATACTGAGCAGCGGTGTCTGCGCGGTGCGGTGGCTCTTCAGTCCGAAGCCGCCCCAGCTCACCATCCCCATCAATTCGTACAGCGCTGCCGGGGTGAGGAACACGCGGTATCTGCCAGGCTGGAGGATCCTGGGTTTTCGACCGAGCAGCTCGAGGGTGTCGCGCGCATGGGCGATCTTCTGCGCGAGACTCTCGCTGTCCCAGGCAAAGCCCGCGTAGTTCTGCTTCACCGCCTTGTCGCCCTCGCGGTAGATGCTCCAGTCGAGGTTGAAGCTGCAGGCGCTGTGCCAGTTGAACTGACCGAGCGAGTTGGCAAAGCCGTGGCTCATTTCGCCGCCGGCCCAGACGCCGACCAGGTCCAGGCCGCGGGCGGCGTTGATGAGTTGTTGCAGCGCCTCATGCGCTGCGGGCAGACTGTTGTCGCCGCGGTGGCTGCTGTTGTACACGTCGCCGGCGTAGTTCAGGTGCGGGTCTTTCGGCAGCAGCGGCAATTGCCTGCGCAAGCGGCCGAGTACGCTTTGCGCCCGCGCCAGGTCGTCGTCGAGTTGACCGGCGAGCGGCAGCGAGGCGGAAGTCTCGCGGCCGTTATTGATGAGATCCAGGTGCAGGGTCTGCTGGCACACATGGCCGGCCTGGCGGACCTTGTTGCTGTTGAGGCGCACGAAGTCGGTGTCTTCGCCCCGGTAGTTCAGCAACAGCACCTCGCCCGCCGGCAGGCCGGTGCAGAGCGTGTCGCTGAGTTCCTTGAAATAAGCTTGCACGTTACCGCTCCGTTTCAGCGTTTGCAGGCGACCCCGTACCGCACCCACAGGGCATAAAGGCACTTCTGACCTTTAGCTGGTAAGCGCCGTACTTCGGCACAGTATTGTGACACGCCATTGTGATCAGGAGATCGCTCCTACTCGCCACCGAAGATCTCGACGTCACGGAACACACAGGCCGGCGAGGCGTGGCCGACCTGCACCATCTGGTTGGGTTCGCCCTTGCCGCAATAGGGCGTGCCCCAGACTTCGACGCTGCCGGCGTCGCCCACCGCGGCGAGGTTGCGCCAGAAGGTGGCGCTGATACCGCGGTAGTTGGGGTTTCGCAGCAGGCCCTTGAGCTCGCCGTTTACAATCAGGCGGCCGAGCTCGCAGCCGAACTGGAACTTGTTGCGGCTGTCGTCGATGGACCAGGATCGGTTGGTCTCCATGAGCACGCCGTATTCAATGGAGGCGATCAGCTCATCGAGGCTGCTGGTGCCGGGTTCCAGGTTGAGGTTGGCCATGCGATCGATGGCCGGCCGGTTCCAGTCGCAGGCGCGCGCGTTGGCCACCCCGGCCAGGCCGGCGCGGGCCTGCGACACCGCACCACCGAGCGAACGCTCGAGGATGCCGTTGCGGATCAGGTAGCTGCGCTCGGCCGGTGTGCCCTCGTCGTCGAATGCGTAGCTGGCCATCTCCTGCGCGATGCCGGGATCGAAGGTGACGTTGAGCAACTCCGAGCCGTAGCGGTAGCCGCCGAACATGTCGAGGCTGACGAAGCTGGTACCGGCGTAGTTGCGCTCGTCGCCGAGGATGCGGTCGAGCTCCAGCGGGTGGCCAATACTCTCGTGGATCTGCAGCATCATCTGGCTGGGCATGAGCAGCACATCGGCTGTCGTGTTGGGACACTCGGGAGCATCCACCAGGGCGATGGCTTGTTCGGCGACCTGCCGGGCGCTGTCCGGGAAATCGAAGGCGGCAAGCTGCTCGAGCCCGCCCTGGCGCGCCGAGCCCCAGCCGCCGCCAGTGCGCACCTGGGTCTGCGCGCCCCGGTTCGCGACCGCCGCATAGCCGGGGAGGATGTAGTGAAACTGCTGGTCGATGCTCACAGCGTCGCTGGTTACCAGTGTCACGTGGCTGCGCCGGCAGCTGAGATGGGCCTGGCGGTCGACAATGGCATCGTCGATGTTCAGTTCACGATTGATGTCCTGCAGCCGCACGAGTTTGTCTTCGAGACTCCAGGCCTCCCAGGGCGTTTGCACCGCTGTGGCATAGCGGCCCGAGCGCCCGGGTCGCGGCATGCTGTCGGCGGCAATCAGCGCATGGCGACGGCTGAATCCCAGCCAGTCAAGCGCCTGTTCACAGGCTGCGCGCAGACCCTCTCGGTTCAAGGCGCTGGTGGCCGCATAGGCCATGCCGCCGCCATCGATGAAGCTGATGTGCGCGCCGCGACTTTGCACCAGGCTCGGCGGTTGCACCACATCATCGCGCACGCGCAGCGTTTCGGTTTCATCGTGCACCAGGCGCAGCGACCAGAAGTCCACCCCGGGGACCACGGCCTTGAAGTCATCGATAATGGATTGCCAGTCGCTGGGCATGATGTGCTTATCACCTGAAAACGAACCCTGATTGTAAGACCGAAGGGGACAGATTTAAATCTATCGCCTTTATCCGTATGGTAGATGCCAATGAATCAGCCCACTGAACTGAAACGCGGCCTTTCCCTCTGGCTCCTGGTCTTATACGGACTGGGTAACATCCTCGGCGCCGGTATCTACGTATTGGTCGGCAAGGTGGCGGGGAGTGCCGGCCTGTTCGCACCGGTAGCCTTTCTTGTGGCATCGCTGGTGGCTGCGTTTACCGCACTGAGTTATGCGGAACTGGTGGCGCGTTATCCGCTCAGTGCGGGCGAGGCTGTTTATGTGCAGAAAGGACTGGGACTGCCGGCCTTGTCGGTAATAGTGGGTCTGCTGATTGTGTTGATGGGTGCAGTATCGGCGGCCACCATCGCGCGTGGGTTTGTCGGTTACCTGGATATCCTGATCCAAGTGCCCGACGCTGTGGCCATTGCGCTGCTGGTGGTTGTGCTGGGTATGACCGCCACCTGGGGCATCGTGGAATCGGTGAGCATCGCGGCGTTGGTCACACTGGTCGAACTGCTGGGTCTGGCCATGGTGCTCGCGGTCGCCGGCGACAGTCTGTTTACTATTCCTGAGCGGCTGCCGGAGCTGATGCCGCCCATGGACCCGGTGATCTGGCAAGGCATCCTGTTTGGCGCTTTCCTGGCGTTTTATGCCTTCGTCGGTTTTGAAGACATGGTCAATGTAGCCGAAGAGGTCAGAAACCCGGTGCGCAACGTGCCGCTGGCGATCCTGATCGCACTCGGTGTTACGACACTGCTTTATGCTGCGGTCAGTCTCACTGCCGTTCTGACGGTGGCGCCGCAACAGCTTGCTGCCAGCGACGCGCCACTGGCAACGGTCTACCAACAGGCCACCGGCAGCAAACCCGTTGCGCTGAGTATTATCAGCATCTTTGCCGTGGTGAACGGCGCGCTCATCCAGATCATCATGGGCTCGCGCATTCTTTACGGCATGAGCCGCCAGGGCTGGCTGCCGGCCCTGTTTGGCGGTGTCTGGCGCAAAACACAAACGCCGGTCGCCGCAACCATCGCAACGGCCGCTGTCGTGCTGGTGCTGGCGCTGTGGCTGCCGCTGGTCACACTGGCCAGGTCGACGAGTTTCCTGGTGCTGCTTATCTTCAGCCTCATGAATCTGTCGTTACTGTGTATCAAGTGGCGTGATCCCCACCCCGAAGGCCTGCGTGTGATTCCGCAATGGGTACCGGCAGGCGGTATCATGGCGAGTCTTGGTCTGCTCCTGTTTCAGGTCTTTGCCGGGTAGTCGCAGCTGCTCTTGCATGGCCAGCGTCCGCTCCTGCAGGGGGCGCAGTATTGGCCGCGGTTGCGATTGGATGGGTGCCAAACGCAACTCTTCATCGCTTACACGGTCAGAATCATGAAACCGGCGCCATTCGGGCGACCCCTGTATCAATAGCGCCCCGGAGCGGCGTCGACGGAGTCATGTTATGCGAAAATTTTTGTTCGGACTGGGCCTGGCGGCCGCGGTCGTGGCCACTTTCATGGTGAGAACTGCCGGCGGAGAGGCGGTCTCGCCGGCGACAGCCGATGACCAAGCGCTCGCCGTCGCCACCTTTGCCGGCGGCTGTTTCTGGTGCGTAGAGGCCGATTTCGACAAAGTGCCGGGGGTAGTCCGGACCGTTTCCGGCTATACCGGCGGCAAGGTCGAAAACCCCAGCTACAAGCAGGTTTCCGGCGGCGGCACCGGGCACCTGGAGAGCGTGCAGGTGTTTTACGAGCCGGCCCGCGTCAGCTATGAGGCTCTGCTGGCCGCCTTCTGGCGCATGGTCGAGCCCACCGATGCCGGCGGCCAGTTTGTCGATCGCGGCGAACAGTACACCACGGCGATCTTCTACCATGACGAGGCGCAGCAGCGCGCGGCGGAGCAATCCAGGACGGCGCTGGCGGCGTCCGGGCGCTACGACAAGCCCGTCATCACACCCATCCGGCCGGCGGAGACCTTCTACCCGGCGGAGGACTATCATCAGAACTATCACAGCGTGAATCCGCTGCGCTATAAGTACTATCGCTACCGCTCGGGGCGCGATCAGTATCTGGAAAAAACCTGGGGAGAGGATCTGCATATGAACACCGGTCAAGACACACCCGATTCGACATCCGAATACCGCAAACCCACGGACAAGGAGCTCAAGAGCCGCCTGACGCCGCTGCAGTACGAGGTCACTCAAAAGGAAGGTACCGAGCGGCCGTTCCAGAACGAATACTGGGACGAGCACCGCGAAGGCATCTATGTGGACATCGCCAGCGGCGAGCCGCTGTTCTCCTCGAAGGACAAGTTCGAGTCCGGCACCGGCTGGCCGAGCTTCACCCGGCCGCTGGATGCGGAGATGGTCGTGGAAAAACGCGATTTCAAGATGTTCCTGCCGCGTACCGAGCTGCGCAGCCGCTACGGCGATTCGCACCTGGGGCATGTGTTCGATGACGGGCCGCAGCCGACCGGGCTAAGGTATTGCATCAATTCGGCGTCGTTACGGTTCATCCCCAGGGAGGAGATGGAAAAAGAGGGGTATGGGGCGTATGTGGGGGTGCTTGCCGAAGGGGAATAGCAGCGAAACGCGATCGCGGCCGGGAGGCAGCTCCTGTAGCTCCCCAAATCCAATCTCCCCATGCTTCGGACTGTTCAGCAATTCAACAAACCCTGTGCAGACATCGACCGGGTAATTCGGGTATTATCGGTCTCCATGGTTTTTCCCTGGGGTTAAACAGATCCAATCTCGCCATCACCAGGCACAAGGATGATAGTGCGCAAAAAAATTGTTGCCCCCGTTACACCCAGAATCGTACAGGCGGACTCCGGGCAGAGATTCCTGCGGTATGCGCTGCTGTTTTGCGCATTTCTGCTCGTCGCCTGGTTCAGCTATGACTATGGCCGAACGCAGGCACCGCTAAGCGGTGAGGCGCCGGTTGCGCAGTCCGGCGAATCGGAACAAGGTATCACGGAGCTGGAGCAGGAACGCGATACACTGAGACAACAGGTCGCGGAACTGCAACAGAGCATGAAACAAACCCGCCAGGACCTCGAGGCAGCGCAGGCCCGGGTCCAGTCGCTGCAACAGACGGCGTCTTCACAGCGTGAAGCCCCGGAACCGGCCCCCGCCCCGACCTCTGCACTGGAACCCGAACCGGCCGCTGAGCCTGAACCTGTACACCAGGCGGCATCTGAACCGGAAGCGGCAACCAGGGTATCGGAATCTGCAGACAACACGCTGAAACTGGAGAATGTGCACATCGAGGCAACGGAATCGGAGAACGTGTTCCGGATCGGCTTTTCCGTGATGCAACATGGCGACAGCAGCGGCCGGGTGACGGGCACAATCTGGATCGCGGTCAACGGTTTTTCGGATGGTGAACCCAGGCGGCTTTCTTTCAAAAGGCTGTCACCGGACCGGCGCTCGTATGTGAAAATGGGTTTTGACCTGCAACAGGACGTCACGGAAGACGTGGTGCTGCCCGAGGATTTCCACCCGAAGAACGTCCTGATCGAAGCCAAACCCTACGGTGACGCATACACCGGCACCGCCGTGAAATTCGACTGGGACACAAGCGGGTAGCGTCAGCGGAGACGAACACACCCGGAACCGGGTCAGGATTACTCCTGGTCTGGGTAGCTGGATGTGTTTGTGACGTCTGAATCTTGCCGGTCGCGAAGGGGCCGGGGTCGTGCGATGCCATAGCCCTGGGCAAAATCAACACCGATCGACTGCAGTTTTTCCAGGATGCGGCGGTTCTCGACGAATTCCGCAATCGTCTGTTTGCCCATGACATGGGCCAGTTCATTGATCGACTTGACCATAGTGTAATCTATGGGATCGTCGGCGATGTCCCGCACAAACATCCCCTCGATTTTCAGAAAGTCCACCGGCAGATTCTTCAGATAAGCAAAAGACGACATGCCACTGCCGAAATCATCCAGCGCGAATGTGCAACCCATTTGCTTGAGCGTGGTGATGAACCGTGTTGCCTTGACCAGGTTGGCGATCGCCGTCGTTTCGGTAATCTCGAAACAAATTTTCTCCGCGGGTACATGCACCCGCGAAAACAACTCAACCAGGAAGTCGAGGAAGCTTTCATCTGAAACCGATGGGCCGGCCAGGTTGATTGCACAGTGTGCGAGATTCTTCAGATGTTCGGGATGACCGTCCAGCCATTTGAATGCGGTCTTGACAACCCATTTGTCGATTACCGGCATCAGATTATAGCGTTCCGCCGCTGGCAGAAACGCGCCCGGGGCAATCAGGTTCCCCCCGTCGTCATGCATTCTGACGAGTATCTCGTAGTACTCGCCACTGACAGATGATTGATCTGAAACGGGTGCAATAGGCTGGAAGTAAAGTTCCAGCAGGTCCTCTTCCACTGCACGGTGAATCCGTGAGACCCACTGCATTTCACCCGTGCGCTGGGCCAGGTCTGTGTCTCCCGCTTCGTAGTAGTGAATGCGATTACGGCCGTTTTCCTTTGCCGCGTAGCAGGCGGCATCAGCTGTGCTGAGCAGGGTCTTCTTGCCTGCACCGCTTGCGTCAACCGGTACCACGCCTATACTCGCCCCCACCCTGAAGGTCATATCGTCCCAGACAAAGCGAAACTCCTGGACAGTCTGCAGTATGATGTCGGCAATCTCGCGTGCATCTTTCGACCCACAGCTGGTGAGCAGGATACCGAACTCGTCTCCACCCAGCCGGGCCAGAGTATCGCTGCCACGCACTTTGTTATGCAGTACCGTTGCCAGCTGGCATAGCAACTCATCACCCGCAGCATGTCCACAAGTATCGTTGACGACCTTGAACTGATCCAGGTCCATGTAGCACAACGCATGCTGTGTGTCAGAATTTTGCGCGTCGACCAGCAGTTCCTCGAGGCGCTTCTCGAATTCATAGCGGTTTACCAGGCCTGTCAGTGAATCGTGTGCCGCCTGGTGAATGATGTGCTTCTGCAAGCGACGCGACTCGGTAACGTCCCGGAACACCACGATCATGCCGAGTACTGTTCCATCCCGGCCCTCTATCCTGCTCACGGTATCCTCGACCGCGTATTCGAGGCCGTAGCGGTTGAGCAGGATGGCATTGCCCTCCGCCAGCAGGCGGTGACCCGAGCCCGTTCGCTGCAGCGCGTTTTCCACCAGTGCCTTTGTCTGTTCATTCAGGATACGGCACACCTCGTTGAACTTCCTGCCGGTGGCACTTTCCCGAGACCATCCAGTGAGTTCCTCGGCTGCAGGATTCAGGTATTCGACGCAACCATCCGGACCCGTGGTGACGACAGCGTCGCCAATCGAGGACAAGGTGATCAGGGCTTTATCCTTTTGCTCCAACAGTGCCTGTTCGGCCTGCTTCCGCGCCGTGATATCCGTGATAAATCCCTGCAGGTACGAGAAATCGCCGTCCTCCTCAAATTCCGCCAGCCCCTGCTCCCACACCCATTTCAGTTCGCCGCTTGCGGTAAAGATACGATAGACCAGCTGGAACGGACGTCGCTCATGGATCGCGGTGTCCATTTCATCGGAAATCACCTGCAGGTCATCTGGATGAACCAGCTCTATCCAGGAGATATTCTGGTGTATGACAAAGTCGTCACTGTTGTATCCGGTTAACGTCAGGCAACCCTCACTGGCGAATTCCATAGTCCAGTTCTCGTCATGCCGGCAACGATAGACCAGCCCGGGGAGGTTGCTTACCAGGGTTTCATAGTTGTGCTTGGCGCGTTGCAGCAGTTGTTCTGTCTGCTTGCGATCGGTGATGTCACGTCCCACGGACTGGAGCCCGGTCAGGCGGCCGGCTGCATCGAAAATGGCGCGGTCGGACCATTCCTGCCAGCGGACCTCACCGGCATCCGTTTGCACCGCATGTTCATATCTCACCGCGGACCGGGCGGGGCTCAGGGCGGCTACCGTCTGCCGGATATGCACCTCGAGTGCCTCGCGTTCCTGTTCCGGAACCAGTAGCAGAAAGCTGGTGCCGATCAGTTCCTGCTCGTGTTTTCCGAAGTAGCGACAGTATGCCTCGTTGACAAAGGTCAGCGTCGTGTCGGGTGACCACGCGCATGCCAGTTCCTGCTGGTCAACCAGGCTGGTACTGTAATCGGCACCCTCGCGGTGTGTACCCTCCAGCACGGCATCTACAACAGCGGCGGTTTTTTTCATGTCTTCCCTCTGTTCACGTCAAGGCGGCCGGTTTGTCACAGCGCGCCCTCGTGTCGTCACCACTCGAAGGAGCGCAAGACGGAGAATATAGCGCAGGCGTCGCAAATACTATCGTCGCCGCACTCCGATTTACTGTGGTAGGTTTCCGTGCTAACTGTCTCGAGCACTATCTCGTCGCGAACGGCTTGCTGACCGGAAAAATCGCGCAACCGAAGCGGCTTGCAGGCGGTAACACAAAAAAATACACCGCAGCACAGTTAGTTAACGGACAGCGGTGGCAGGATCTTTAATGCCGTCGCAAAGTCTCTAAAATCCGGGGAGTGGGTGCCGCACGGTCGGCTGACTGATTAACGCAAGTTGCCAACGTAAGTATTCGTTATCCGGCAGGCACGTATCCCCGTACCGACCGCATACCGGTGATTCAAACAAGACCATATCACTGTCTCCTACTTCCCTGGTTTGTTCAATAACTCCGCAGTAACCCTTTCAACACACCCTGTAACTGTATCTCATCGGGTGAATACGTCATCGGTTTCATGCCGGCATTGGCCGGATGCAGAATCACCCGCCCCGGCTTTTGTTCAATGCGTTTCAAGGTCACTTCTTCATTAGCCACCAGTGCCACAACAATCTCCCCGTTCCTGGCACTGTCACGCTGCTCAATAACCACGTAGTCACCGTCGAGGATGCCTTCGTCGATCATCGAATCCCCACTCACGCGCAACACGTAGCAGGGCCTGCTACCCAGCAGTTCGTCGGGCACCTGCAGGGTTTCCGCTTGCGGTACGGCTTCGATGGGGCGGCCGGCTGCGATGGTGCCGAGGAAGGGGATGCCCTCCTCTTGCTGCGCCTGTTCGACCAGGCGGATGCCGCGGTGGCTGCGGTCCATGGCTTCGACCAAACCGGCCTGGATGAGGGCCTGGATGTGTTTGTGCAGGGAGCCGCGTGAGCTCAGACCGAGGGCCTGGCAGAGTTCATCGTGACTGGGGGGGTGGTCGAAATAGTCCTGATTTTCCACCAGATAGTCGTAGATCTGTTGTTGGCGACGGGTCAGGTTTTTCATCGAC